>JBBTXV010000044.1:0-3702 GCA_038062035.1 Patescibacteria group bacterium | reverse complement strand
TCGCAAAAAATTAAAAATCGGCATTGATAAAGTTGCTGATGCCGTTAAGGTTACTCTTGGTCCTAAAGCCAGGCATGTTGTCTTGGACAAAGGTTTTGGGGCGCCCGAAATTTGTGACGATGGAGTAACCATTGCCAAAGAAATTGAATTAGAAGATAAGGTTGAAAATTTGGGAGCTGAAATTATCAAAGAAGTTGCTGAAAAAACTAATGATGTGGCTGGTGACGGAACGACAAGCGCAGTGATTTTGACTCAAGCTATAATTCATGAAGGTCTGAAAAATGTGGCTGCTGGTGCCGATCCTTTATCTCTAAGAAGGGGAATTGAAAAAGGAGTTGAGAAAGTTGTTGAGAGTTTGAAAGAAATGGCAAAAACAATTACTAAAAAAGAGGAAATTGCTCAAGTCGCCACTATTGCCGCTTTAAATCCGGAAATTGGCGATTTAATTGCCGAGGTTTTTCAAGAAGTGGGTAAGGATGGAGTGATTACCGTTGAGGAGTCAAAAAAATTCGGCTTGGAAAAAGAAATTGTCAAAGGCCTCCAGTTTGATAAGGGATATGTTTCTCCTTATATGATAACCAACCCTGAGAGAATGGAAGCGGTTTTAGAAAATCCTTATATTTTAGTGACTGACAGGAAAATTGCTTCATTAACAGAAATTCTTCCGGTTATGGAAAAAGTTGCTCAAACGGGTAAAAAAGAATTGGTCATTATTGCAGACGAGGTGGAAGGTGATGCCTTAGCTACCGTGGTCGTTAACAAACTAAGAGGAATTTTTAATGTCTTGGCAATAAAGGCGCCGGGTTTTGGCGACCGAAAAAAAGAAATGATTCAAGATATCGCTACGGTTACTGGCGCTCAATTGATTTCAGAAGAGGTAGGATTAAAGCTTGAGAATATTGAATTGAAGCAATTGGGTAGAGCTAGAAAGGTTGTTTCTGAAAAAGAGAAAACTACCGTTATTGAAGGCCAGGGTAAAAAAGAAGATATTGATGCCAGGGTTCAGCAAATTAGAAATGAACTTGAGGTGAGCGAATCATCTTTTGATAAAGAAAAATTACAGGAAAGATTGGCTAAATTAGCTGGCGGAGTGGCTGTGATTAAGGTGGGAGCAGCCACCGAAGTTGAGCAAAAAGCCAGGCAAAGAAAAACAGAAGACGCTCTTAATGCTACAAGGGCCGCAATTGAAGAGGGGATATTGCCGGGGGGTGGAGTGGCGCTTTTGCGCGCCGTCGAAAGTTTAAAAGATGTAAATCTTCAAGGAGATGAAAAAACAGGATTGAATATTCTAAAAAAAGCTCTGGAATTTCCAATCAGGCAGATTGCTCAAAATTCAGGCGTAGATGGAGCGATTGTTGTTGAAGAAATTAGAAAGAACTCGGGAAACTTTGGATTTAATGCTCAAACCTTAAAATACGAAGATTTAATAGGAGCTGGAATTGTTGATCCGACAAAAGTTGTGAGAGCCGCCCTGGAAAATTCTTCTTCCGCAGCTTCAATGTTCTTGACTACGGAAGTGGTCGTGGCTGAATTGCCAGAAGAAAAGAAAGATAAAGGAATGCCATCAATGTCAGAAGGATATTAACGAGATTAATGATTAGATTTTTGAACAAAAGCGGCGGAGAATTTTTCTCCGTCGCTTTTGCATTTATTGATAAATTATTTAAATTTTATATAATAGATTATAGGATAAAACAGAAATAAAGGTCGTACGTAAAAAACCCAAAAATTATGATAAATTTTCAAATTGTTTTCTTTGCTATTCTGGCGGTTATCGTTTTTTGGCTGATTCTCGTTTTTAACCGTTTAATTACTTTAAGAATGAGAACTAAAGAAGCTTGGTCAGATATTGATGTTCAGTTAAGAAGAAGATATGATTTGATTCCTAATCTGGTTGAAGCGGTCAAGGGTTATGCTGTTCATGAAAAAACGGTTTTTGAGAATGTGACTCAAGCCAGGACTGCTGCAATGACTGCTCAACAATCTGGCGATCCAAAGAAGATGGGAGAAAGCGAGAATTTCCTTACAGGGGCTTTAAAAACTCTTTTTGCCGTGTCAGAAAATTATCCTCAGTTGCGAGCTTCAGAGAATTTTTTGGAGCTTCAAAGAGAATTAAGAGACACTGAAGATAAAGTTCAAGCCGCCCGCCGTTTTTACAACACCAATGCTAGAGATTTGAACATTAAGATAGAAAGCTTTCCTTCAAATATCGTGGCGAGTATTTTCCGTTTTGCCAAAATGGATTTCTTTGAAATAGAAGAGGCAGTAGTTAGTGAGCCAGTAAAAGTTCAATTCTAATCTAAATAGAATACGAATGTAATTTTTTTGAAATTATGGCGAGTCTTTATACTCAGGCTGAGTCAAATATCTTTAAAACCTGGGTTTATTTAACTTTTTTTCTGGTTTTTATTATTGCCATTGGCTGGCTGATTTCTTATTTTTTTCAGAGCCAGGCAATTCTTTGGTTCGCCGTAATTTTCAGCATGATAACAAATCTCTTTGCCTATTGGTACTCAGATAAAATTGTTTTAGCTATAAGCAAAGCTCAACCGATCAAAAAACAAGATTCTCCCGAGCTTTATAGGATCGTTGAAAATCTTTCTATTACAGCTGGCCTTCCCCTTCCAAAAATTTATGTTATAAACGAAGCCCAGCCAAACGCTTTTGCCACTGGGCGTAATCCCCAAAATAGCGTAGTGGCAGTAACAAGAGGATTGCTGGAAAGACTGGATAGAGCAGAGCTTGAAGGAGTAATTGCTCATGAGTTATCCCATATTGGCAACCGAGATATTCTTTTATCTACTTTAGTTGTTGTTTTAGTTGGGGTTATTGTGATGATGACTGACTTCTTTTTTAGGATTAGCCATTGGGGAGGAGAAGGAAGAAGAGATGGGGGAAGTTTCAGATCGATAGCAATGTTGGTTGCTTTAGCTTTGGCGATTTTAGCTCCTTTACTCGCTACTTTAATCAGAATGGCAATTTCCAGAAAAAGAGAGTTTTTAGCTGATGCTTCAGGCGCTCTTTTGACAAGGTATCCTGAAGGATTGGCTCGGGCCCTGGAAAAAATTTCAAAAGATCCCAATCCTTTAAGAGTAGCTAATGACGCTACTTCTCATCTTTATATCGCTAGCCCTTTGCGCGGCAGAGAAAAATCCTCTTGGCTCCACCGACTTTTTATGACGCATCCGCCAGTAGAGGAAAGAATAAGATTATTACGAGAAATGCAAGTTTAAAATTACGAAAGTAATTTTTTTAAAAAAAATTATGAAATGTCCTGTTTGCAAGATTCAATTAGATAAATCCTTGCTTCACAATGTTGAGGTTGATTATTGCCCTCAATGCCTTGGTTTTTGGTTTGAAGAAGAAGAGTTAAGGTGGGTAAAAGATGAGAAAGACAGGAATTTGAGATGGTTGGATATTGATCTTTGGAAGGACAAAAAGAAATTTAAAATTCATCGGGGAATCCGGCTTTGTCCTTTTTGCCGTTTACCTCTTTATGAAATTTATTACGGGCGGTCTGGTATTATTGTGGATTTGTGTAATTTGTGCCAGGGAATTTGGCTGGATCGGGGCGAATTTAAAAAAATTATTGAATATTTAAAGAAAAGAACCGATTGGAAAGTTTTAAACCATTACACCCAAAATTTATTTGAAGAGTTTTGGGAGATTTTTTCGGGGCCCGAAACTCTAAGAGAAGAAGTT
>JBBTXV010000043.1:2557-9643 GCA_038062035.1 Patescibacteria group bacterium | reverse complement strand
AGATTTTTAAGAGTCGGCAAGAAAAAACAGCCGTCTTACAAAATTGTTGTTACGGATAAAAAGAATCCGCCTCGGGCTGGTCGTTTTGTTGAGCAAGTTGGTTTTTATAATCCTTTGACAAAAGAAAAGGTTATGAAACCGGAAAGATTTAAATACTGGTTAGGAGTTGGAGCTAAACCTTCTGATACGGTTTATAATTTATTGGTGTCTGAAAAAATTGTTGAAGGGAAGAAAATTCCAAAGCACAGAAAATCTAAAAATCAGGAGGAAAAAAAAGCGGAAACTCTAAAAGAAGAAGTTAAGAAGGAAGAGGTGAAGGTTGAAGAAAAACCGGTAGAGGCGTCCAAGGAAGAAGCGAGAACCGAGAAAGAACCGGTTTCAGAAAAAGTTGAAGAAGCAAAAGAAGAAGCGCCAAAAGAGGAGAGCGGAAAATAATTGAGGAGGTCAGTAAAGGATACGAACATAGATATAGAATATAAAAAAGACCCCTTGTGAATTAATCTATTTTAATTAGCTTTAAAAATATAAAGAGGGCTGAGAGAGTTTCCCAGCCCTTTTTGTTACTCTTCTTCCTAAATATCCGCAAGGAAAACCGTAGGATTAAGCTTCCCGATTCTCCGAGACAATTCGGAAAAGGGAAACTTTAGCTCTCCTAAGACCTTACGGTAAAAGGGCGCGCCTTCTACCGTTGACTCTATGAAGAGCCCAACGACCAGCAAGTCGTGGGACTCTAGAGCTCTTCGGGTTTGAACTAAGCTCTCGCAAAAGAGCTGGCGTCCCAAACCCTTTCTTTTCTGATTTTCCTGGATATAGAACAATTCTAAGTCGAGAACGATCTCTTCGGCGCTGTAGTGGTCATAGATTGACCATGATGCCGCACCGACAACATTCTCCTGTTCGTCAGTGACGAAGAAGGAGTTCGGCTTGTACGGACCGTCTTCTTCCCACCAAGCCTTCATGGTTTCGATGGGAAGCGAAGTCCAGATGTTGTCCCGAGCGCCCTCCAGCATCAGACTTTGCTCTTTCGCTTTCACCCTCCTGACCTGCATTTCGGCCTCCTCTTGGAGAATAGGATTGTACAACGAACTATAAATATGATATCATAATTTTATAAGTGTGTCAATTTTTTGTAATTGTTCAATACGTTGTGACCATTTATTTTGTACAATCTATATATAGTTTACTCTTTGATGGTTTCACCTCAGATACCGTATTATTCAATCAGAAACTAACCGAATGGTTGATTGAATACAATTTCCACGGGCCCCATTAGTCTCTGGATTACCAAACATCCATTGATTTGCATTTTCAACACCACAAAGTGTTACCAATGTGCCCTCAAGTGCAAATGCCTTGACAAGATTTTTGTAGTATGCTATAATGGAAGTATAGAGGATAAAGATAAAAAATTGGCTTAAACGTTGGAGAGAACGTTAAAACCGATAAACGATTTTAATAATATTGATTGAAATGCGAAATACGGCTCTCTCCAACTGGAAAGAGTCGCGTTTCATTAAGGAGTAAGGAATTTCTTTGAAAAATTAATAAGGATAGTGAGGAGAAAATTGGAAGGAAAAGAGAAATCAGATTTAGTACAGTTCTTATGTTCTTTCCAGTTTTCTCCTCATTCTGCGGAAATCGGTGAAAGCCAATCCGCGGCTCCGGCTATATGCTTGGAGAAAAGAAGAGAAAGGAGAAAGAGATGTTGAATTCTCTTCGAATGATCCTTCTCGCGGGAGGATCACTGGTCATCGGGCTTTCCCTCGGGATGACGGTAGAAATGCCGTTTCCCAAGGTGGCTCCGCTATGCCTGTATGGCTGCATATCAGTGCTTGTTGCACTGATGTCGGCCATCGACGAGAGGATCGGCGAGAGGATGGATGTGCTCGCCCCCTAAAAGGCGAGTAAGCTAATCAGTGGGAGTTTTGCTGGAAATGCGAAAGCACTACAGCCGCTCCCACCTTTTTCTGAGTTTACCTAAAAGAGGTAAATTCGGAAAAGGGAAAGAAGTAGTTTAGTTCTTTGAAAAATTAGTGAGGAGAAAATTGGAAGGAAAAAAGAAATCAGATTTATCGCAGTTCTTATATGTTCTTTCCAGTTTTCTCCTCATTCTGCGGAAATCGGCGAAAGCTAATCCGTGGCTCTGGCAAATGCTCAGAGAGAGGAGAAAAAAGAAGCAAAGAATGCGAAGACTACGAAGAGTAGTCGGGGTGGCCTTTACCGTCATCGCCGGCATGGCGTTGACGGTGACGCTACAGGTCGGGGGAATTTTTCCCCAGCCGTTTGACATTCCCGACTTAGGGAGCGAGCTTCATCCTCTCTACGCGTTCCCGCCGTTTGTTTATCCGATGGTCACTTTGACCATCGCGGGTTTGGCTGTCCTGCTGCAACTGCAGGACAAGAATTCATAGAATCCCCAACCGAGGGGACAGACAGGGGAGTCAGTTCGGCTTTAACGCTGACTTCCCCTTTTTCTGAGTTTGCCTAAAAGAGGTAAATTCAGAAAAGGGAATTATTGAGAACAGAGTTGCTTTCCTGAAAGATGAAATCTCTCTCCTCATCTTTTTTAGAAGGAGTGATCTTTCTCAGGGGAGCAACTCTGTTCTTGATTAATAGGGTTGACATTCAATTTTAAACGAGTATATTAATAAAATAGTAGCTAAATCTGATTCTCCCAGCATTCAGTAAGAGAGAATCGAGCGAAAGGTCGCCCGCCCAAGGCGGGGCGCTACTAAGATAGAAATTAGAAACTACTTAATTGTTGAAAGATTTATGACTGAAAAAAATCAGCTTTCTGATCAAGGATTTCTTGAATATATTGTTAAAGGCTTGGTTGATCATCCAGATGATGTTAAAATTGACCGCAAGGTTGATGAAATGGGAGTTTTACTTACTTTAAAGGTAAACCCCGAAGACATGGGTCAGATTATCGGCAAGGCCGGTTCCACTGCCAGATCCATTCGTTCTTTAGTGAGAATTGTTGGCTTGAAGAATCATGCTAGAGTTAACCTAAAGATTGAAGAGCCAGAGGGTGGCAGAGGTCCTTCACCAAGGAGAAGCCAGCCTGGTACAGAGGGTTTGGAAGACCTTAATTTGTAAACCTTTAAGTTTACTACAAAAGAGAACGGTGCTATCATAATTTAGCACCGTTTTCTTATTTTATCTCCTCTACTGAGGAATGTAAAAACTTTCGTTTTTATGAGATTTGATATTATCACTATTTTTCCAAAAATTTTTGATTCATATCTTAACGAATCAATTTTGAAACGCGCCCAAATAAAAAAACTTTTGAGCATTAAGGCGCATAATGTCCGAGATTTTGCTAAAGATAAGCACAAAAGCGTGGATGATAAGCCTTACGGCGGGGGCGCTGGCATGGTAATGATGGCAGATCCGATTTTGAGAGCGTTTAATTCGGTGTCAAAGAAGAAAAAATCAAAGACGATAATTCTTTCTGCCAAAGGCAAGCAATTTAACCAGAAAATCGCCTTAAAATTAGCGAAAATAGACCATATTATTTTAATTTCAGGCCGTTATGAGGGAATTGATGAGAGGGTAAAAATTGCCTTAAGAGCCGAAGAAATTTCCATTGGGCCTTACGTATTGACTGACGGCGATGTTGCAGTTCAGGTTTTAATATCTGCTATAGCTCGCCTTATCCCGGGAGTTATAAAATTAGAATCGCTTAAAGAAGAATCGTACCGGAATTTATTATTAAAGGGAAAGATAGAAAAAAATGGCCTTGAATATCCTCATTACACGAGACCTGAAACGTTAAATTATAAAAATAGAAAATACTTGGTACCTAAGGTTTTGTTATCTGGCCATCACAAAAAAATTGAGGAGTGGAGAAGAAAACACTAGAAAATCATCTCATTTTGAGCGCATCGAAGGATTGAAAATTGAGAATAATGTGTTAATATATTCGAGAAGGGTCGGTACTCAAGCGGTCAACGAGGTCTGGCTGTAAACCAGATGGCTTCGGCCTACGGGGGTTCGAATCCCTCCCGGCCCACCATTGCCGAAGTAGTTCAGTGGTAGAACGCTTTCATGGTAAGAAAGAGGTCATGGGTTCAATTCCCATCTTCGGCTTAAATTACGAATATAATTTTTATAAAATTATGGCTTCAAAAAAACCTTTTATAAAACTTCAGTGCTCAGATTGTAAAAGAATCAATTATTTTGTTCGTAAGTCAAAAGGTAAATTGGGAAAGGGCGAACAAAAGTTGGAATTGAAAAAGTTTTGCAATTGGTGCCGGAAATCAACAAAGCATAAAGAAGGGAAGAAATAAAAAAAGGGGACGTGGTGAAATGGCTATCATAGGAATCTCCAAAATTTCTGTTCTAGGTTCGAATCCTAGCGTCCCCGCCTTCGCTAAAACTGCGGCGGGCAGGCCCGCCAGAAAAAATGACCCTTGAAATTAAAAAATACCCTGATTCGGTTTTGAAGACTAGGGCGAAAGAAGTTGAAGAGATGGATCAAGGGATTAGAGAGCTCGCTCAAGATATGATAGAAACGATGATTGCAAAAGACGGAGTCGGGTTAGCTGCTAATCAAGTTGGCGTTTTGAAAAGAATTATTGCTGTTCAAACTGAGGCGGGACCTCAAGTTTTTATTAATCCTGAAATAATTCAAAGAAGTAGAGAAACGATATTTGATCAAGAGGGTTGTTTAAGTTTGCCCAAATCTTTATATTTCAATATAAAAAGGGCAAAATGGGTGGAAATTAAGGCCTTAGATATTACGGGAAAAAAAGTCCAAATGAGGGCAGGAGATTTGACTGCCCGAATTTTTCAGCATGAGATTGACCACATAGACGGAATTATGATTATAAATAGGATAGGTTTTTGGCAAAAGATTAAAATAAAAAAACAATTAAAATATTAAAATAAGTTATGGCCTTGATTGAAAATTTAATTCAAGAAGGATGGTTAAAGACTGAAAGAATAATTGAGGCTTTTCAAAAAATCAAAAGAGCTGATTTCTTGCCTAAAGAAATAAAGGATTTAGCTGAGATAAACGAAGCCTTGCCAATTGGTAAGGATCAGACAATTTCTCAGCCCTTGGTGGTGGCTTTTATGTTAGAGCTTCTTTGCGGGGGTCCTGACGCTGATGGTCGGGGTCCTGATTCGTGCGTCGGGAAAAAAATTTTAGATGTTGGTTTTGGTTCTGGCTGGACAAGCTCGCTTTTAGCTGAAATAGTTGGAATAAAAGGAAAGGTTATTGCAATTGAAATTGTGCCTGACATAGCTCAATTTGGAAAAAGCAATATATCAAAATATAATTTTATTGAAAAGGGGATTGTGCAATGTTTTTTTTCAGATGGTTCAAAGGGCTATGAAAAAGAAGCGCCCTTTGATAAAATTTTAGCTTCCGCTTCAGCTGATTACTTACCCTCTTCATGGAAAGAGCAATTAAAAACTGGGGGCAGAATTGTTGCTCCAATTGGAAATTCAATTTGGGTATTTGATAAAATAGAGGAGAACAAATTTAAAGAAAGGGAATATCCTGGTTTTGTTTTTGTACCACTAATTAAAAAATAATTATGAAGAAATTAATATCTTTCTTAGTTTTAATAATTCTACTAATTTTCTTTGTTTTTTATTCTTTAGCAAATATTTATATTCCCCTACATTCTTCCCCTGGAGATGAGAGGATAGTTAACCTTGAAAAAGGCCAGGGATCAAGAGAAATTACATCTCTTTTGAAAAAAGAAGGATTAATAAAGTCTAAATTTTCTTTTCTTCTTTACGTTTCTTTAAAGAGAAAAAGCGACAAATTGCAATCTGGCCCTTATTCTTTGAATACATCAATGAATATTCCTCAAATAGTGGAGAAATTGGTTAGGGGTGATATTTTGAAGGAAAAAATTACAATTGTTGAGGGTTGGAATTTAAAGGATATTAGTGAATATTTTGAAAAGCGAGGGATGTTTTCAGCTAAAGAATTTTTTGAAAAAACAGGATCGCCCGGGATTGATTATCGGAAAGTAAAGAATTTAGCAGGTCCAAAAGATTTTAGTCAAGACTTTAATTTCATAAGAGAGAAACCGATCTATATTGGTTTGGAGGGGTATCTTTTCCCAGATACCTATGAGATAGCTATGGGAGAAAATCTTGAAAATATTATTCAAAGAATGCTCAGTAATTTTGACAGTAAACTCAAAAAAGAAATGAGAGAGGAAATTCAAATGCAAGGAAAGTCAATTTTTGAGATTGTTACTATGGCTTCCCTGATTGAAAAAGAAGTTAAGACTTTGGAAGATAAAAAAATAGTTTCCGGCATTTTATGGAAAAGACTAAGAGTTGGCATGCCTCTTCAAGTTGACGCCACCATAATTTATCTTACCGGTAAAAGAACAACAAAAGTTTCAATTGAGGAAACTCAGATTGATTCTCCCTATAATACCTATAAAAATAAGGGTTTGCCTTTTGGCCCCATTGCTAACCCCGGTTTAGATAGCATTTTAGCTGCTATTTATCCTCAAGAAAGCAAATATTTTTATTATCTTTCAATGCCCGATGGAAAAACTATCTTTAGCAAGACTTTAAAAGAACATAATCTTGCTAAGGCAAAATATCTTAAACCTTAAAAGTTATGCCAAGTAAAAAAATAGCAATGATCGTTGCTTTTCGGGATTTTCGAGATGAAGAGTATTTTGTGCCAAAAGAGATTTTGGAATCTGGAGGAATTGAAGTAAAAACTGTTAGTAACCAAGAAGGAGAAGCAATTGGCGCTGAGGGAGGGGAAGCTAAGGTTGATATTCTGCTTGAAAATTTGAATCTATCTGATTTTGACGGGATAATTTTTGTCGGGGGTCCTGAATGCTTAAAATATCTTGATAATGAAAATTCATATAGGGTAATCAGGGAGGCGGTAAAAGAAGATAAGCTTTTGGCTGCAATTTGTATTTCCCCGGTTGTTTTAGCTAAAGCCGGCGTTTTGGCTGGAAAAAAAGCTACTGTTTGGAGCTCGCCCTTGGATAAAAGCCCAGTTCGTATTCTAAAAGATAACGGAGTTCTTTATCAAGAGGAAGGAGTGGTGGTTGAAGGGAAAATTATTACAGCTGAGGGCCCTCAGTCAGC
>JBBTXV010000043.1:0-2457 GCA_038062035.1 Patescibacteria group bacterium | reverse complement strand
ACTTGACTTCATTTCTTGCTTCAATTAAGGTAAAATAAGTTGTGGATAACTAAGCATTCAATACATTGAGTGCTCGTAAAGGTCGGTACAATTTTAAAATTAGCTTTTTAATATATTCTATTTAATATGTCACAAGCTTATTGCGTAAAATGTAAAGCCAAGAGAGACATGACGGGCGAAACAGAGGTTTCAATGAAGGGTAAGGGCGGAACAAAAAGAAGGGCCCTAACTGGCACTTGTTCCAAATGTGGAACAAAGATGTTTAGGATTTTGGGAAAGTAGGAATAAAAAAGAATTAACAAAATTAATAATATTTTTAGCCCAAAGCCAGGTTATTGGCTTTGGGCTATTAAATACCAATGAGAGTTAGCTTGAGGACTGTGAGCTTTTTGGTCTTGGGAGTTTTTTTCTTTTCCAATATAATAACCTGGGGGGCAGTTTGGGATTTAAACAATCCTCAGGTTCTTGAGGTGAACTTTTTAGATGTTGGCCAGGGAGATGCCACTCTGATTAAAACGCCTCAAAATCACCAGATTTTAATTGACGGAGGGCCTGATTCTTCCATTTTGGAGAAATTAGGCAAAGAAATGCCTTTTTGGGATAGGAGCATAGATTTAATTATTCTGACTCATCCCCATCAAGATCATTTAGCCGGATTTATTGATGTCTTAAAAAACTATAGAGTTGAAAATATCTTATGGACTGGAGTTTCAGCAAATACAGCTGTATTTGAGCAATGGGAAAGAGCGATAATGGCAGAGGAGGCCAAAATTTACATAGCTGAGCTGAGGCAAAAAATAACAGCTGGCCAAGTTATTTTAGAAGTTATCCATCCCTTTGAGAGTTTGGAGAAAGAAAAATTTAAAGATCAGGCTGACGAAGAATTTGGCAATACGCTCATAGATAAAACTTCCCTGGTCCTTCTGGTAAGTTTTAAGGAAAACACCTTTTTATTTACCGGAGACGCTCCCAAATCAGTGGAAAAAGAATTAATGGAAAGACCTATAAATCTAAAAGCCGACGTTTTAAAAGTGGGGCATCATGGCAGCAGAACATCAACGGCCGACGAATTTTTGCAGAAAGTTCTGCCAGATTTCACCGTTATTTCTTCGGGGAAGAAAAATAGATACGGCCATCCCCATCAAGAAACATTGGATACTTTGAAAAATTATGATATAAGTGTTCTGAGAACTGACCAGCAAGGAGACGTTGAAATTATTAGCAATGGTAAAAATTTAAGAATTCATAATTAAAATTACACTGTGAATTTTCCTGTTTCCAAAACTAAAATTGAGGGAATTAACAAAAAATTTGACCTCATTAACCCAAAAGAACTAAAAGATTATTTTGAGCTGAAAGCGGGTTCAGAAATTAAAAAGATAAGAGATTATTTAAAAGAGGGGACTTTTGTTGCTTACTTATTGGGAAAGAAAAATTCAGGCAAGGGAACTTATGCCAAAATGTTTGCCCAAATCGTTTCTCCAGAAAGAATAGATCATTTTTCAATTGGAGATATGATAAGAAATATTGATGGAGAGCTGGCAGATCCTCAAAAAAGAAAAGAACTTCTGAGCTTTTTGGAAAAAAACTATCGGGGCAGATTTCCTTTAGAAGAAATTATTTCGTTTTTAGAGGGGAGGAATACCAAAATTTTATTGCCGACTGAATTGATTTTAGCTTTGATTAAGAAAGAGCTTGAAAAGAAAGAGAGAAAAGCGCTTTTTATAGATGGTTTTCCCAGGGACTTGGATCAAATATCTTATTCTTTATTTTTCCGTGATTTGATAGGTTATCGGGAAGATCCTGATATTTTTGTCTTGATTGATATTCCAGAGACAGTAATTGACGCCAGGATTAAATGGAGAAGAGTTTGTCCTTTATGCAAAACTTCAAGAAACTTAAAATTATTCCCTACTTCAAAAATAGACTTTGATCAAGAAAAAAGAGAATTCTGCTTACTTTGCGATAATCCAAATTGCAAAGAAGTTCCTTTGGTGCAAAAAGAAGGGGACGAAATGGGAGTTAAACCTATTCAGGAAAGATTAAAGATGGACGAGAAATTAATAGAAATGGCTTTTTCTCTTCATGGCATTCCCAAGATTCTTTTAAGGAATACCGTGCCCAAAAAAGAAGCGGAAACTTTCATTGATGACTACGAGGTTACTCCTCAGTATGATTTTGAATGGGAAAATTCATCCAAGGAAATAAAAAGAATTGAACAGCCCTGGCTTGTTTTAGATGATAAGGGGGAGGAGTGTTTTAGTTTATTGGCTCCGCCAGTACTTATTTCTTTAATAAAACAAATGGCTAAAGTTCTAAATCTCTAATTGGTGCAAAACTTGTGTATTTTTCTATTGACTAACGTTTTTTCAAAAAGATATAATAAAATTGGTCCTGCAACTTTTAGTTAGATTCTGGGACAAACACTTTTTTCGGGAATCCGATATGATCCTAACC
>JBBTXV010000042.1:0-6468 GCA_038062035.1 Patescibacteria group bacterium | reverse complement strand
GAGATATGAGCAGAATTGTCTCGCTCCGCGAATACAGGAGCTCGCTGGGAAAATTACTGCGTCTCCTCGTGATAAACAGCGAGCGATAATTAAAGCTTGTTGCCCAGCGAAATTACCATTTAAAATGAGCAAAAGCGCGATTGGCTTCAGCCATACGATGAGTGTCTTCTTTTTTCTTGACCGCCGCCCCCATATTCTTACTAGCGTCAATTAATTCTTGCGAAAGTTTTTCTCTCATCGGCTTTCCTTTCTTTGACTTAGCAGCCTGAATTATCCATCTAAAAGCCAAAGTCAATTTTCTTTCACCTTTCACTTCTCTGGGAATCTGATAAGTAGCTCCTCCAATTCTTTTTGACTTCACTTCCAAAAGGGGGCTAGCGTTTTGAAGCGCTTGCTCAAAAACTTCCAGGGGCTCTTTTTTTATTTTTTCTTTCAGAATATCAAAAGCGTCATAAACGATTTTCCTAGCGATCGTTTTCTTTCCCTCTCTCATTACTTGATTGATAAATTTAGCCACCGTTACATTAAAATATAAAGGATCTGGCGCAACATCTCTTTTTTTAATTTTCTTGCCTCTGCTCATGATAAAATTATTTATTTCGATTTTTTAGTTCCATATTTACTTCTTTCCTGTTTCCTTCCTTCAACGCCTCCTGTATCTAAAACCCCCCTTACCACATGATACCTCACGCCAGGAAGATCTTTTACTCTCCCGGCTCTTATTAAAACCACGGAATGCTCTTGCAAGCTATGGCCTTCTCCTGGAATGTAAGCGGTAACTTCCATGCCATTGGTTAACCTAACTCTGGCAACTTTTCTTAGGGCGGAATTTGGTTTTTTCGGAGTTACAGTAAAAACCTTAAGGCAAACACCCCTTTTGAAAGGTGAGGGATAAAATTTTGGTCGGTTTTTTAAAACATTAAAACCAAAAGTTAAAGCAGGCATTTTATGACGCTTCTTTATTCTTTTTCTTCCTTTTTTGACAAGTTGTTGAATGGTTGGCATGTCTTTAAAAAAATAATTAACTGCTTTACTGTTTTGACGGAGTGAAAAAATAGCGCTAAGCGCTTTTTTAAAACTAACAAAGAAAGTTCAAAAGGTCAACCTATCTTTCTTTAGCTGGCTATAATTTTTAACTAATAAAGAGTAAAATAATATAATGAAGGAAGGAAAAAATATTCTCAAAAGCTTGAAAACTGCCTGGAATGGCATCTGGGAAACTCTTATTAAAGAACCGGTTTTTAAATATTTTATCATTGCGGCTATTACAATTATTGCCGCAATGCTTTATTTCCAAACGACAAGAACGGAAAAAGGGATATTACTCACCATGATTTTTACCTTGTTAACTTTGGAGCTTATAAATTCAGCATTGGAACGGTTTTTAGATTTTTTGGAGCCGAGAGATAATCCAAAAGTAAGAATCATTAAAGACCTCTTAGCGGCGATAGTTTTACTCGCGGCTTTGGGCGCTCTCTCTATTGGTATTCTAATCTTCTGGCCATACTTAAAATAAAAAAGCGGGTAAAAGCCAATCCTGCTTAAAGATTGCAATATAATAAGAGAGGAATTCTATTCTCCAAATAATTTTATCGCGAACATTAAAGTTATCCCAATCAAGAAAATAAAAAAATAAAGCAACTCTCTTTGGGGATTGCCTTTTTGCTTAATCTCAGGGATTAAATCTGAAGAGGCGATATAAATAAAAGCGCCAGCAGCAAAAGGCAAAAGAAAAACCATAGACCCTTCAATCACTTCTGCTAACAAAAATCCGATAACCCCGCCAAGAACAGCAAGAACTCCGGAAAGAAAATTAAAAAATAAAGCTTGGACCTTTTTAAATCCGCTATGAATTAGAACCCCTACATCTCCAACTTCCTGAGGAATCTCGTGAAAAGCCACAGTCAGGGTAGTAATAATTCCTAAAGGAAAAGAAATAAGATAAGCGCCCGCAATAATTAAACCGTCAATAAAATTATGGACTCCGTCTGAAACTAAAATCAAATAACCAATGGGTTTTATCTCCAAATGTTCTTTGGAATGATGATGGTGCCAACCGATAAAATTTTCCAAGATATAAAAAGAACAAAAGCCAAAAATTAAAAATAGAAATAATTTCAAGAGAGACCCTTCTTGAACCCCTATTTCTTTAATAGCTTCTGGAAGAAGATGAAAAAAAGCTGAACCAATTAAGGCGCCGGCGGCAAAAGCGACCAAAATTAAAAGAATTTTATTTAAAAAATTTTCCTTTAAAAAGAAAATTATAACACCTGCAAAAGCAATCAAGCTTACCAAGAAAGTACTAATTAGAATGAAAAAAAAGACCTCCATGTTTCCAATCTTCGCCAATTTTTCAAATTCTAAGATTGGCTTAGAAAATTTTTATTAACTTGCTCCCAGTCAATAACATTAAAAAAGGATTCAATATATTCTACCCTCCGATTCTGATATTTTAAATAATAAGCATGCTCCCAAACGTCAATCCCCAAAACTGGTTTTTTATTTTGACTAATTGGAGAATCCTGATTAGCTGTCTGAGAAATTTCCAGCTCCCCATTGTTTAAAACCAGCCAAGCCCAGCCAGAACCAAAAAGAGTAGACGCAGCTTTGATGAACCCTTCTTTAAACTTATCAAAACTGCCAAATTTTTGATCAATCGCTTTAATAATTTCACCCTTTGGTTCAACATCTTTTTTCAGAAGGGGCCACCAAAAACTATGGTTAAAATGCCCACCACCATGATTTCTAACAGCGCTTCTAATATTTTCAGGAACTGCGTCAAGATTTTGCAACAACTCTTCTACTGATTTTTCCGATAATTCTCCTTGCCCCTCCAAAGCCGCATTCAGCTTATCAACGTAAGCTTGATGATGTTTTAGATAGTGAATTTCCATTGTCCTCTCGTCAATATAAGGTTCCAGAGAGTTATAGGAATATAATAATTTTGGTAATTGATGTTTCACAACAAAAAGATTACTGCCTCTCGTTAAGAGCTGAATCAATAGCTATTTGAAAAGCTGAGTAAGGCTGAGCTCCAAAAATTGATTTTCCGTTAATAAGAAAATAGGGTGTTCCCTCTCCTCCGTTCTGAGCTGCTTCTTGATTAGAAAGAGCAACCATCTCTTCGTATCGCCTCTCTTCAAAACATTTCAAAAAAGCATCCTCATCCAAGCCAAGGTCTCTGGCATAACCACGATGAACTTCAGAATTTGCCCATTGAGATTTATCTTGGGCGGATTTAGAAAATAGTTTATCATGATATTCCCAGAATTTCCCTTGTTCTTGAGCGCAATGAGCAGCTTCAGCCGCCCTCTCTCCGCCAACAACGGTAAAATCTTTATAGACAAAAAGTATTTTCCCCTTATCAATATAGTCTTTTTTTACTGAAGGCAAAGTTTCCTGCGAGAAACGATTGCAAAAAGGACAAGCAAAATCAGAATACTCTACCATTACCACTGAAGCTGATGGGTCGCCCATGGCCGGCCAGCCTTCAAAATTAATATTGACCTTATTTGAATTCGCCCGATCTCCTTTAGCAACTTGATTTTTTTTAGTATCTGATTTAGTAGATTTAATTTGAGAAACTGAAGGATTTTTACTAACAAAAAAAGCTCCCGCAATAAGAAAAGCAGCCACAATTATAGAGGCCGGTACAAGGTAATTCTTTGAATTTTTTATTTCTTGTTCCATAATTTTTTTAGTATTAGTTTATAATAATTATTTGTGAGATTAATGATGATGATGTTCTCCTCCACAAGCGTCAGATAAATCCCAAATCTCAGCAATCTGCTCGGCAGAAAATCCTTCATTAATAATAAGATACTTTGCTAATCCTTCGTATGAGTACCAGTGCCAGCACTTGCAACAACAAGGACCCTCTTCCATAGATAATTCCACTGCTTTATCGTATACAGCTTGCTGTTCAACGGTAAGTTTCGTCTGGTCATTATAAACTATCATTCGATCTGCAAAAGAAGCTTCAATGTTATAAGGATCTGAGGGGATAATCTCGTATTCGGCGTATTTTTTCAACCCTTCAATCTGTTCTTGATAGCTATGGAAGTCCATCAAATTACAACAGGAACCCTGTAATCTTTTACCATCCGAGGAAAGCTGAGCCACATAATCTTTACCGCCACCGCAAGCATTTGTTGTTTCCTTGCTTAAATAATCAAACCTAGCCGCTAAAGTTTCGCTTACCAATGGCGGTAGCAAAGATTCATTCTTGGTGTTTTTGGCTAATTCTTCTTTTTGAGATAGGGCGTTCGCAAAATACAAAATGGTGGCGCCGAGAACTAAAAAAATAACGAGGGGAGTTAACTTGTTTTGGTTAGCTTTCTCCATATTTTATCGCAACATAACATTTTATTTATTTTCTCAACTTTCCAAAGATTGAAAAAATAATCTTATTTGAACCATTCTTTAAAATTTTTCGGCCAGCCAAGAAGCAGCAATAAAGCCAAAGGCACGCCCCAGTTTGCCCATCTTTCAATAAAATCCCAGATTGGTTCGCCAACTATTGGCCTCACTAAAGCAGTCCAAAATCCCCAAAAAGCCATCCACAAAAGAGCGAGACGAACAGGTTTTATCAAAATCAAAATTGCCAAACCAATATCCAGCAACCCAATGATAAATAAAAGATTAGCTGCGATCTGAGCGTCCTGAACGCCAAAAACAGAAAACCACTTAATCCAAGATGCTTTCCCTCCTAAAGCCAAAACGCCGTGGCCAAGAAATTCTCCAAAAAGCGCAATCCTTAATACCCATTCAATTATTTTAATATTCATATCTTTATTTTATTATATCATACCCTGTTTTTAGTTCAACCGTTTTATTGTGTTTAAAATAAATTTTCAATTCTTTTTTGAATTATTTTCACCTCCCCCTACTTCTTCCAGCTGAGAATCTGAAAGATGTTCAGCATGAGAAACAATATCAAGATTACAGTTCTTGTGCTTCTTGCACCAAGCTTCGCATTTCTTGGCCCATTCTTTATCTTCGTATCTAAAGCTGCACTCTGGACATTGATAAAATCCTTTAATGTTCATATTTATAATTTTTTTTGAGAAAAATTACTCAATAGTAAAGCAAGGCTTCCTGCTAAAAGCCCTATATTCCTGACTGTAATTGTGTTAATGCCAGAAACCAAAAGAATTAAAAAAAGATGCAATGCGGCCAAAAAAGAAGCGATTTTAACTTGATAATTTAATAACAAGAAAGAACCAATGGCAATATCAAAAACACCAACTCCCCAAATAAGATTTAAGGGTGAAATTGACAAAAGAGAAATTACCCAAGATTGAATCAGGCCCGCCCAACTCTCTGGATTTTTGAGAATCAAAAAACCTATCCAGACAAAAGTCAGGCCAATGCCTATTCTTAAGATATGAAATGGTAAATTTTGCATCTTCGTTTTATTTTTTCTTTTTCTTCTGATTTAAAATAAATGTTTAAGAAAAAATTAAGGGTCCTCGCCCAAGGTGGGGAATTATTTTTTCTTTTTCTTCTGATTTAAAATAAATGTTTAAGAAAAAATTAAGGGTCCTCGCCCAAGGTGGGGAATTATTTTTTCTTTTGGAGCCAAAGATATAAATCTTCAAGCGCTTTCACTGCATCTCCCATTGAGATATTATTTTGTTTGTACGGCTGGTCAGTAACATCCCCAGCCGCCCAAATTCCTTCAGCTGAAGTCTTGCCAGTTTTGTGATCAATAACTACTTCGCCCCATTTATTAAGCTCTACCAAGCCCTTGATAAAATCGCTGTTGGGAAGCGAGCCAATCTCAACAAAAATTCCTTCCACGGCTACTGCTCTTTCTTTTCCTTCTTTTTGATCTCTGTAAACTAAACCCTTAACGAATTTATCCCCTTTAATTTCTAATAATTCGGCCGTTCTCAAGGGAAAAACTTTCTTATCCTTTAAAACAATCTCTTGAGTAACGGGATCTGCCCGAAATTCTTCCCCCCTTTCCAAGATGTATACCTTAGTAGCCCAAGCTAAAAGTTGTTGAGCGGTTTCAAAACCAGCGTTCCCTCCGCCAATCACTGCCACTTCTTTATCTCTAAAAAGAGGGGCATCGCAGGAAGCGCAATAAACTATTCCTTTATGCTCAAACTCTTTAGCGCCCTTCACCTCTAATTTCCGGCGATAAGAACCTGAAGCCAAAAGAATAGATTTGGTCTGGTATTTTTTGCCATTATCGGTTTCAATTTCAAAAAGAGAATCTTTTTTATTAATTTTAGTTGCCAAAGAACCTTCGTCAAATTCCAAAACGTCCTTGGCGTAAGCTTTAACATGCTCCTCAACTCTTTTTGCCAATTCCAATCCTGACATTGAAATAATGCCAATCCAGTTTTGAACATCTAAGGAAACATTGGATTGCCCGCCCCAATCCTTGGTAATCAAAAGAGATTTTATTTTTTTTCTGGCTGCATAGACTGCTGCTGCCCCGCCAGCTGGCCCTCCGCC
>JBBTXV010000041.1:0-13434 GCA_038062035.1 Patescibacteria group bacterium | reverse complement strand
GGTATTTTTTTTCCTCCAGCTAAACAGATTGAAGGTTCAGACCCTTTGCCAGTAATAATGACGACATCGCCAGTTTTAGCTAATTTCAAAGCTTCTTTGATTGCTTCTCTCCTATCCAATATTTTGAGGGCCTTGCCTTTCGTCCCCTCAGCCACTTGATCAATAATTTCCATCGGATTTTCATCATAAGGATCTTCATTGGTCACAATAATATCTTGGCAATAACGAGAAGCAATCTCTCCCAAAACCGGCCTTTTCCATTTATCTCTTCCTCCCCCGCATGATCCCAAAACACATATTAACTTTAAACCCTGAACCATAAATTTTGAAGTCAGGGCTTTATAAACTTGCTCTAAGGCATTCGGAGTAAAGGCATAGTCAACAAAAACTTTAAAGGATTGGTTAATAACAAGTTCCATTCTGCCTGGAATCAAATCAAATTTTTCTATCGCTCTTTGGCAAATCGCCAAATCAATTCCCTGAGATAAGCCAACCTGAAGCGACGCTATCGCATTGTAAATATTAAATTCGCCAAGAAGCTTAATTTCACCCGAAAGTAAAGTACTATCTTTCAAGCTGTAAAGAATTTTTTTGGCTGCTGGAAACTGTAAAAAATAAGGGGCGTTTGGGTCATCTTGGTTAATAACGTGAATTCCCTTGCAAGACTTAAAAAATTCCCCTTTGGCTTCGCGATATTTTTCAAAAGAACCATGGGCTTCAATATGTTCTGGCGACAAATTGGTAAAAACGGCTAAGGAAAAATCAATAAATTTATGACGGTGCTGTTTTATCCCTTCGGAAGTCACTTCCAAAACAACGTATTGGCAAGAAGAATCAACCGCTTCTCTTAAGAATTTTTGCAATTTAAAACGGCCGGGCATTGTCATTCGCAAATTATTTTTCTTTTCTAAGGCGCCGATTTTAAAACGGATTGAATTCAAGAGAGCGACCCGAAACCCTCCGTCTTCTAAAATCTTAGAGATCATTTCAGTAACCGTTGTCTTCCCATTGGTGCCAGTAACCCCAATTACCTTGAGGCGCTTTGAGGGGTATCGGTAGAAAAAAGCTCCTAAAAAAGCTAAACTAAAATGATAGATACCCAAAAAACGCCTGGGAATAACTTTTTTAATAATTTCCTTCATCTTTCTAATTTTAACCCAAATAATGTTTAAATTAAAATCGGCTTTTAAGCCCAAAGGGGATCAGCCTCAAGCTATTAAAAAATTAACCGAAAACTTGGAAGCTGGAATCAACCATCAAGTTCTCTTGGGTGTAACTGGCTCTGGCAAAACTTTTACTTTGGCTAAAGTCATTGAAAAAACGCAAAAACCCGCCCTTATTATTTCCCATAATAAGACTTTGGCCGCCCAATTATATCAGGAATTTAAAGAATTCTTTCCCAATAATGGCGTCCATTATTTTGTCAGCTATTATGATTATTATCAACCAGAAGCCTACATTCCCCATACTGACACTTATATTGAGAAAGACGCTAAAATTAACGAGGAAATTGATAGATTAAGACACTCTGCCATTCAGGATATTTCAAACAGAAAAAATGTTATTATTGTCGCCTCGGTCTCTTGTATCTACAACATTGGTTCGCCCGAACACTACCAAAAAGTCTCTTTGGAAATCAAAACAGGACAAAAAATAAAAAGGAAGGAACTTCTTGACCATCTAATTTCTCTGCAATACAAAAGAAATGATATTGACTTTAAGCCAGGCACTTTCAGAGTCAGGGGCGACATAGTTGAAATTTATCTGGTAACTGGCGAAGAAATCTTAAAAGTAGAGTTCTTTGAAGATAAGATCAATAAATTGTTGACAGCAAAAAATTCTTTCAACCCTCAATTTAAAAACCATAACAATCAATTTAAAATTTTTCCTGCTCAATTCTGGGTAACTCCTCAAGAAAAATTAGGCATTGCCATGGAAAATATAAAGCTGGAATTACAGGAAGCATTAAAAGATTTTAAAAAACAAAAAAAGCTCTTGGAAGCCCAAAGATTGGAACAAAGAACTAATTTTGATTTAGAGATGATAAAAGAAGCTGGTTATTGCCATGGAATAGAAAATTATTCAAGGCATTTAGAATTCAGGAAGCCTGAAGAGCCGCCTTTTGCATTAATTAACTATTTCCCAAAGGATTTTTTGATTTTTATTGACGAATCCCACCAAACTTTACCCCAACTCAGGGCTATGGCTGTCCAAGACCGGGCAAGAAAAAAAACCTTAATTGAACACGGCTTTCGCTTGCCCTCAGCTATTGATAACCGACCCTTGACTTATCAAGAATTCAAGGAAAAAGCCTCTAAAGTCGTTTATGTCTCAGCTACGCCAGGAGAAGAAGAAAAAAAAGAATCTGGCCAAAAATATATTATTGAACAACTAATTAGACCGACCGGACTCCTGGAACCGTCAATTGAGATTAAGCCCACAAAAAACCAAGTCAAAGATTTAATTGAGGAAATAAAAAAAAGGAGGGAGAAAAAACAAAGAACCTTAGCATTAACCTTAACTAAAAGATTAGCTGAGGCCTTATCTGATTACTTAACCGAAGAAAAAATTAACTCTCAATGGCTTCATGCTGAAATAAAAACTTTAGAAAGGCCGAAAATCTTAAAAGAGCTAAGAGAAGGAAAGTATGATGTCTTAGTCGGAATAAATTTACTGCGAGAGGGATTAGATTTGCCGGAAGTAACGCTGGTCGCAATTTTAGATGCAGATAAAGAAGGTTTTTTGAGGTCGGAAACCACTTTAATCCAAACTATGGGCCGGGCCGCTAGGCACCTTGAAGGCCATGTAATTTTGTATGCCGATCAGATTACAGGCTCAATGAGAAAAGCAATTGAAGAAATAAAAAGAAGGAGAAAAATCCAAATTAAGTATAATAGAAAAAATAAAATTAAACCCAAAGCAATTATTAAAGAAATCAGAGACTGGCCATTTGCTCCGAAAGAAAAAGAAATATCTTCGGAATTCTGGATAATTCAAGATAAAAAACTTTTAGAAAAAGAAATGAAAATAGCCGCTCGCAATTTAGATTTTGAAAGAGCAGCGAAAATAAGGGATTTAATTAAAAAATCAAACGAAGGGCTTGATTAAAAAACTAAAATAATTTAATATAGAAAATTGAATATGCCAATCACTCAATCAGCTAAAAAGGCGCTGCGCCAAAACTTCAAAAGGAAAAAGAGAAATTTGACTTATAAGGACAAGATTAAAAAGCTGTTAAAACAGACTGAAAGTTTAATTTCTTCGGGGAAAACTACTGAGGCCAAAGAGCTTCTGCCTCAAGCTTACAAAATTTTAGATAAAGCGGCTAAGGTCGGGATAATTAAAAGGAACACGGCTGCCAGGAAAAAATCCAAGATAACAAAACGATTATCAAAGGCTAGCAATAAGTAAATCAAGGCCTAATTCCGGTTTTATTTTACCTTTTTTAATATCGAAATCTGCCTGAAAAATTCTCTGGTAGATTTTTTTTAATTCAGGAAGAGTAAATTTACCGGCGAGAAAATAGCCTTTCTTTACAACAAAAGGATGTAGCTGAGTGATTTGAGGGATCAAAGAAAAAGGCTTGCCTCGTTCAATAAGATCTTTTATCATCAAAAGATTCCTGAATTGAAAGTTGATCATTGAAAAAAGATAGAGGGGGTTATCTCCCTTTGCTAAATGCCCCTTAATTAAGGAAAGGGCCAATTTTCTATCTCTCATGGCTATAGCGTCAATGGTCTTGAAAATATCTGATTCAATTTTAGAATTAACCAAAAGGTTAATAGATTCTTCGCTTATTTCCTGACTAAAACTAACGAGCTTTCTTATTTCATTTGAAAACTGCCAAAGGTCATTTCCAATAAAATTAATCATCTTTTCCATCTCTCTTTCTCCAATCTGACATTCGTACTTTTTAAACTCAGCCTTAACCCAGCTTCTCAATTGCTGGCCAACCAAGGGTTGAAATTCTTGAGATTTGGCGTTTTTTTTCAAAAAATTAAGTAATTTATCTTTTTTGGGAGACCCTTCTTCAAGGAAAACACAAATATCCTTTGAATCAAGATAAAACTTGGCACCTTTTAAAAAACTCTCCTGAAATTCCTTATTAGAAAAAGACTCTCTAAAAATAAGTAGTTTTTTGTCTCCAAATATTGAAGCCGTCCCTAAGTCATCTTTGATTTCCTGAAAGTTTTTCTCCTTTAAATTAAAAAATTTCAAGTTAAGCCCTTTTGGATATTTATTCTGGTAACTTTCAATTATTTCATTCAATTTCTGCTTTGACCGATAAGTATCCTCACCGTAAAGAAAAATAATCATAATTGATTAAAATTGAGATTTTTAATTTCCTATTCTATACAAATAGTGATTGGTTGAATGAAGTTTGAAGCCGTATTTTTTGTAAAGCTCGTTTGCTGCAATCCTTTTTGAATTAGACGTCAGCTCTACAACCTCAACCCTATTTTCCTCGGCCCAAACGATTAAATCGTGCAATAGCTCTCGGCCAAGTCCTCTCCCCCGATAAGCGCTGTCTACTATTATATCTTCCACCACAGCTTCTTTTCTCAAAAGAGTTTGACGTGGAAAAATCCAGCCCATGCCTATAAGCTTTGAACCATCGTAGCGGGTGGCAAGAAAACCGTTAATTTTAGCGAGATAAAAAGATTGCTCTTTAAATACAGCTAAAGAATCAAGTTCAAAAACCAATTCACGAACTCTGTTTAAATCAAAGGTAAATTCTTTTTTAAGAAAATCAAGGAAGTTTCGTTGTGAGTCAAAAGAAATTTTTTCCGACCCTATATCTGAAAGAGGGGACCATTTAAAATCGCTGTTTTCTTCGTTTAAGTTTATTTTCTGATTTCCTATATCCAAAAGATAAAAAGAGTTAATAATAGGAAGTTCTTTCCCCTTCCAAAAACCCTTTCCAGGAACTTGCTTAATAAGCACCGGATTTATCGCCTCAACACTAAGCTCTTCTTTAATCTCCCTTTTCACCGCTTCCTCAGGCGATTCGCCTTGGTTCATGTAACCGCCGGGTATATCCCACATCCCCAAAAAAGGATCTTCGTTTCTCTGAACAAGCAAAAGATTATTGTTCTTGATAATCACCGCGGCCACCGTTGCTTTTGGATTATTGAAAGCACAAATTTCACACTTCATATTAAAATTTTTACTTAACTTCTATACTATCAATTATCAATTGATCAATCTCCAAGAATCTGGCAAGCAGGACAAAAATGAGCAGACCGGCCACCAATCTTTATTCGCCTGATTGTCGCACTACAACGAGGACATTTTTGACCAGTCTTTCGATAAACTCTTAAACTTTTTCCAAAAAGACCTTTTTTGCCTTCAAGGTCACGGAAATCGGAAGTGCTTGTCCCCCTTGCCTTAATTGCTTTCTTTAAAATATTTTTGGTTGTTAGATAGATTTTCTTCAAATCTTTTTCTAAAATTTTTAAAACATCTTTCTCGGGGTGTATCTTAGCTTCAAAGAGAATTTCATCGGCATAAATATTACCAATGCCGACAATAACATTTTGATCCATTAAGACCTGTTTAATTTTTCCTTTCTTTGATAAAACTTTTTTAAACTTTTCAAAAGTAAAATATTTTTCCAATGGCTCAGGACCCAGGCTCTTAAATTCTCGAGATTCTTTGAATTCATCTGTCTCCCATAATTCAATCTTGGCGAATTTTCTGAGATCGGACAAAGCTAATTGTTTTCCGTTATCAAGATAGAAGATTAAATGTAAAAACCTGTTCATCGGATCATCTAACGGGCCTCGTTCTATCGACCGCCACTGACCCTTAGCTTTTTTCCATTTCCCGCATAATAAGTGCCCGGTTAATTTTTGATGAACCAATAAACTGATTCCGCCTTTCAAATCAAAAATAATATTTTTACCTCTCCGCCAAACTTTTTCAATTTTTTTTCCCTTTAAATCCTTTTTAAATTTCTCAAAATTATTCGGCTTTTTTATTAGTTTCTTAAAATCGGTCCAAACACCAAGAAATCGAGCACCCAATATATTGAGTGCTCGGTTATTTAAGCCACGAACAATGGTTTCGACCTCGGGTAATTCTGGCATTTATTTCAGAACATTTTTGATTTTTTCTATGATTTCGCCCGGCGTAAAATGAGCTTTAATTAGATAATCAACTGCTCCCAATTTCAAACCTCTTTCAACATCATCTACTTGGCCAAGATTAGATAAAATAATTACGGGAATTTGAGCAACAGAAGCGTCTTCTTTAACCCTCGTAAGAACCTCAAAACCATCTATTCCAGGCAGAATCAAATCAAGCAAAATCAAATCGGGCTTTTCTTCTTTAAGTTTCTTCACTCCTTCTTCCCCATCGCCAGCTTCAATGACTTTATACCCCTCTTTGTTCAGTTTCTGAGAAATAAGCTCTCTTAGAAATTTATCGTCTTCTATAATTAAAATTGCCTTTTCCATTTAATTACCACTAATTATTATAAATTCACTCTCGAATAATCACGGATAGGGTGTAAATTTATTAATGATTATTTACCTATTTGTTTTTCTATTTTATCAATTACCTCCTGAGGATCAAACTCGGCTTTAACCAGCCAATCTTTAGCCCCAAATCTCTGAGCCTTATCAATTTCTACCGGTTGACCAGAATTAGAAATAACAATAATCGGAATCTTTTTTAACCGTTCGTCTTTTTGCATTTCAGCCATCACCTCAAGCCCGCTCATTTTTGGCATTAAGATATCAAGAAGAATAAGATCTGGATTACTTTTTCTCATAACCTTCAGGCCCTCATCGCCATCACGAGCAACCAAAGCATCATATCCTTCGTTTTTTAATTTTTTCTGAAGGAGGTCAACAATAATTTCTTCATCCTCAACTATTAAAACTTTTTTTGCCATCTTATACTCCTCTTATTTACTTCTGCACCTTTTTTAATAATAAACTAAAAATTCAATAAAGACAAATAATTCAGAGGATTACTTACTTCTGCCTATGCCTTTTTTGATTGGTTTTTATTATTAATAGGGAGAACAAAAGAAAATTTCGCACCATTGCCCTCTTGAGATTCAAACCAAATCTTCCCGCCATGGGCTTCAATAATATTCTTGCTAATAAAAAGCCCCAACCCATACCCTTCGGTTTCCAATCTCATTACATTAGCCCCCCGGAAAAACTTGGTAAAAACCCTTTCTTGTTGGTCTTTGGGAATACCGACACCAGTATCTTGCACATCAAATTCTAATTCTTTTATACTGTTCTTCACTGAAAGCGCCACCTTGCCATTAGGTTTTGTGTATTTTATAGCATTATCCAGAAGATTTTC
This sequence comes from Patescibacteria group bacterium, assembly GCA_038062035.1. GTDB lineage: Bacteria > Patescibacteriota > Minisyncoccia > Minisyncoccales > 2-12-FULL-40-12 > JBBTXV01. Next base: position 6,111 of record JBBTXV010000041.1, on the reverse strand, counting down.
AATTACTAATTTTATCTTCTCTTTATCAACAAAAACTTCTGGCAACTTTTCTTTTGGCAGATTAATTTTGAAACTAATACCCCTTCTTTGCATTGCGCCCTTGCTGGAACGTACTACCTCATGAACAATCTCCAGAAAATCAGCAAGAATGGGTTTGTAAATATATCTTCCCTCCTCAATCCTGGTTACATTTAAAAGATCATTAATTAATGCGATCATTTTCTCATTGCTTTTGTAGGTTTTTTCCAAAAACTCTTTTTGATTCTTAGTTATTCTGCCCAAATCTCCGTCTAGGAGCATTCTTATAGTCCACTTAATGGCGGAAAGCGGTGTTCTTAACTGATGAGCAGTAAGAGCGACAAATTCAGTTTTCATTCTTTCAACCAGTCTTTCTCGGCTAACATCGTGCAAAATGACTAAATTACCCGCCCCTTTTTCCTCTCGCATCAAAGGAAGAGTAGTTATCTTAAAAGCTAACTGCTCTGTCAAAACAAAATCTTCCCTAAAAACTTTCCTGATTTCTTCACCAAAAAAATTAACCAAGAGCTTCAAACCGGGAAAAATACTCAATTGAAAAAGAGATTTACCCCTAACTTTTTCCAAGCTAACGTTAAAAAATTCTTGAGCTTTGGAGTTCATTAAAGTGAGATTATTTTTTTCGTCAAAAACCAGTACTCCGTCTGGAAGATTGGCAACAATTGCCAAAGTTTTATTTTTCTCTTCTTCCAATTCTCGGGTTCTCTCTTTAATTCTTTTTTCAAGCGTTGATTTAGATTCTACTAAGGCCCTGATGAAAACCCTCAATTTCTCTGCCATTTTATTAAACTCTTCAGCCAATCTCCCAATTTCGTCTCCAGTTTTAATTCTCAACCGATGTTCCAAGTTTCCCTTAGCGATAATCTGAGTACCTTGTTCTAATTCCAAAAGAGGTTTAGTAATCCTAATGGTAAGAAAACTAATTAAAAAGATGGAGAGGTTTAATAAAAGCAGGGCCAAGAAAAAAGCCCTCGTGATAGCAGAAAGATTCTCTCGCTCTACGGCTTGGTAAGAAATGGAATAAATAAGAGAGTGCTGCTCACTCCCTGATTCGTCAAAAAACGAATAAGTAATTTCAGAGAGCCTGCCCTTCTTTTTATTCTTATAATCGTAAGAAAGTTCGGCTCTAACTGCTTGCTCCAATGAAACTGGGCCAACCCCTTCTTTAATCTCAATATCTTGAGTGTCAAAAAGAATCTTACCTGCCTCGCCCTTTAAACGGACTCTGCTGATATAAGGCGTAAGCTTCTTGGCATCTTCAACTACTTCCCTGAATTTTTGGAAATCGGAGAAATAATAAAATTCGTAAGCGTCGACAAAAGATTTGGCGGCAAGCTGGGCAAAAATAAATGATTCTCGGTTAGCCCCCTCTATTAGCTTTTTCTCTGTCGCACGGATATTAATAAAAGCTTGAGCAAGAAAAACTAAAATTAAAATACAAGAGATTCCTATGGCAAATTTACTCTTTAAGCTTCGGAAAATTATCATAAAATAAGTTAAATTCTTTTCAAGAGCGTGTAAAATTCTAATTCATTAAAAGCTTGGGTTACATTTTCTTTGCGGTAATCTCCAAAACGACACTTCTCCAAATTAAAATCGATCGGGAGATCTCTTCTGATTTGAACCAACATTTTACTTAAAAATGCCTGTTCTTTGTTTTTCTCAAGTAATAAACGAAGGCGTTGGTCTACGCGATCTAAACCTAAGTATAAATTTTCTATATTTTCACAATCTTTAATTAATTTAATTGCGGTCTTTTCACCAATGCCCGGAACTCCTGGAATGTTATCGGAAGGATCGCCTTTTAAACCCTTAAAGTCAATTAATTGGGAGGGAGAAAGCCCGTATCTTTCCTTAACCTTTTCTTGATCGTATAAAATCGTGTCTTTCAATCCTTTTCTTGAAGTATAAACTTTAGTATTTTCATCAATCAGCTGCAAAACATCTAAGTCCCCTGAAATTATAATTGTTTCAATTTCAGGATCTGATTGCGGAATTATTTTAGAAATTGTCCCAATAATATCGTCGGCTTCAAAACCTTCTTTCTCAAAAACAGGGACATTAAAATTTTTTAGAATTTCTTTGACTTTGGGAATCTGTTGATAAAAATCTTCGGGCGCCTTAACCCTTTTGGCTTTATAATCTTTAAATTCCTTATGCCGAAAGGTTAATCCTGGCAAATCAAAAGCAGCAGCAACCCAAGAAGGTTGAAATTCTTTTAAGGCTTTTAAAAAAATTAGCAAAAATCCATAAACAGCTGAAATTTTTTCTCCCTTTGAGGTACTCAAAGGCGGAAGAGCATGATAAGCGCGGTGAATTAAAGAGTTAGCGTCAATAATAATAAACCGTTTGTTTGACATCAAAAATTATCACTCAATTATTACCCTTAATACCTCTTCAATTGAAGTGACGCCTTGAACTGCTTTAATAAATCCGTCTTCAATCATTGTCCTCATGCCTTCTTTTTGAGCTTGATCTTGGATTTGGTCGGAAGTAGCTTGCTTGACGATCAATTCTTTAATTGTCTCGGTAACCGGCAAAACTTCAAAAATCCCTAATCTTCCCAGATAACCATCCGGACATTCTTTGGTGGGCTTGGGACGATAAAATACAATATCAGACCAAGAAGATTTTGGCTGAATAGTTTTTTCCTTTTTGAGAATTTCTAATATTTTGTCTAAATCACAATATTTGGCAATGTTTTTTAGTTCAGGGGATTTTAAAGTATATTTTTCTTTTTCGCCGCAAAGGCGCCTGATCAATCTTTGGGCTAAAATTACATTGACGGTTGAAGAAATCAAAAATGGCTCAACTTGCATATCTATCATTCTTGGAATAGCGCCAGCGGCCGTGTTGGTGTGAAGAGTAGAAAGGACTAAATGACCGGTTAAAGAAGCATTAATGGCAAGAGCTGCTGTTTCGTTATCTCTAATTTCCCCAACCATAATGATATCAGGGTCTTGCCTAACCAAGGCTCGGAGACCGGAAGCAAAAGTTAATTTAATTTTAGGATTAACCTGGGTTTGGTTAATCCTCGGCATGCGATATTCTATCGGATCTTCAATGGTTGAAATATTAACCCCAGGATTATTTACAATTTCCATCATTGAATAAAGAGTGGTCGTCTTACCAGAGCCAGTAGGACCAGTAACAAGAATCATTCCAACTGGCCTTCTTAAGTGATGCTGAACATTCTCTAACGTCTCACCCCTCAACCCAAGTCCTTCAAGGGTAAGAGCATGAGTCGTTTCTGACAAAAGGCGCATAACAATCTTCTCTCCATCAAAAGTGGGAAGAACAGAAACTCTAATTGAATAATGGTAAGATTCCGTTTCAATTTTAAAACGGCCGTCTTGAGGAAGCCGATGCTCATCTAATTTTAATTCGGCGAGAACTTTAATTCTCGCGACAATTCCTTGGTCAACGTTTTTGGGCAATACCATCGCGTCACGTAAAATACCATCTATTCTATAACGAACAACGACTTCTTTCTCTAAGGGCTCAATATGAATATCGGAAGCTCTCTGCAAAATAGCGTGTTTTAACAAAGTATCAACAATCCTGATAATCGGCAGTTCTTCAGCCGCTTTAAGAAGTTCTTCCTTTTCCTCAAACTCAATCTTCTCTTTTATCGGCTGGATAACCCCAGCCTCCTTTCTAATAATATCGCCGAATTCAGCCTCTAAAGTCTTTTGGTATTGACGAAGAATATTTTTAATGCTTTCTTGGGTTGTCAGCCGAGGTAAAATTTTAAAATTAGCCGTCTTTTTGATAAATTCAATAGTTCTAAGATCTTCTGGGTCTAACATCGCCACTTCTAAATTATTGCCTTGCTTTCTGAAAGCAACTATATTGTGGGATTTGGCGATTGGCTCTGGAATAATTTTAAGGATTTCTGGGGAAATAATCTCTTTGTCTAAATGAACGAAAGGAATTCCCAAAATATAAGCCTGAGTTTTAATCAATTGTTCATGAGAAATAAACTTATCGGAAACTAAAATATCACCAACCAATTGTTGGCTTTTTTTTGCTTTCTTTAAGGCTTTCTCAAATTGATCCTCTGTAATCAATCCAGCGTCCAAAAGAAAGGCCTTCAGTTGTTGCGGCTCAACTCTCATAGACTATAAATCCGAATTGAGAATGGAAATCGAATTTACAAATAATTTAATCTTGGTCATTCGCTCCTGAATTCGGATGGTATTGAGACTATTGCTCAAGGGCTTCTTCAACTTTCTTCAAAACTTCCTCCAAAGTATACTGGGATTTAATAAGGTAAGTGGTAGCACCCAATTCAACCACCTTATCCACATCTCCTACGCCTTCCAAAGAAGTTAAAACGATGATGGGGATATTTTTTGTCTTTTCATCATCTTTCAGTTTCTTTAAGACATCAAACCCATGAATTTTTGGCAGAATTAAATCAAGCAAAATTAAATCGGGCTTTCTGGTGTTGGCTAATTCAAGCCCTTCTTCTCCATCCATAGCCGAAATCAACGTATAACCTTTTTGAGACAGAAACTCTCTAAAAGTTTTTTGAAGAGCATACTCGTCTTCAATAAACAAGATATTTTTCATGTTAACAAAACCGATTACTACGAATTATTATCCGAATATAGAAAATTTTCTCAAGGATAAGGGATTTTAAACTCGGATTCTCATTCGCAGATTGGGAATATTTCTATTATTTTATTGGTAAAACAAACCAAAATGTCGACCCTTTACCTTCTTGGGATCTAAGACCAATTTGGCCCCCTAATCTTTCAACAATGGATTTAGAAATGTATAAACCAAGGCCTGATCCTTGAGTTTGGTGTTTTCGAGCATTATTTGACCGAAAGAATTTTTGGAAGATGAACTTTTGATCCTCCTTGGGAATGCCCAAACCGCTATCTTCAATCTCAAAAAAAATCTTATTGTCTTTTTTGGAAAGCGTCATTGTGATCCGACCGCCTCCTTTTGTATAACGAATAGCGTTATCTAAAAGATTTTCAATCGCTACTTTAACCTGAGAAGGATCAGTGAAAATTTTCGGCACATCTGAAGAAGGATTAAAAATTATCTCTACGTTAGAAGCTTGAGAAAAAACAGTAAACTGCTTAATTAATTCTTGAGTTATATCGCTCAGGCTTGTTTCTTCCTTCTTTATTAAAAGCTTGGTCGTTTCCAGGCGAGAAACTATTAATAAATCATCAACCAGTTCCCCCATTCTTCCGCTGTTCTCTTTTAAAATCTTAAAGTACTCGGCTTGCTTCTCTTCAACCTTGCCAAGATTACCAGACATTAAAAGATCAAGCGTCCAATTCAGGTTAGTAAGAGGAGATCTTATTTGATGAGAAACCACGCTAACAAATTCTGATTTCAAGCGAGAAGCTTCAGCCAGCCTTTCAAAGCCCTGAGTTATGATAAAGGACATAATAAATAAAATGGCTGTAAAAATAAGAACAATCAAAGCAACGGTTTCCGGGCTATCAATATAACGAGTGCCCATAGCATAGGCAGTTAAAGAAGAAATAATAATCACTATGCCCATCATAAAGAATAAGAATGAAGGGCATTGCCAGAGCGCAACATTATATTTTTGGCACTGAGCAGGGATATTTAATTGACTGAAGGTTGTTTTAAAACTCATGGATTTTTATTTTTGATATTAAATTTTTAAACCTTATGTCTTTTTCATTATATCATATTTAAAATAGAATACAGGAAAAGAAAAGTAAACACAAGAGAAGAAATTGACGAAAATAGGGAATTTCGCTAAAATACCAATGTATTTTTCGCTTCACTCAAAATATAGCTCATCGGGGTATAGTGTAACGGTAGCACGAGTCCTTTGGGAGGATTTAGTCTCGGTTCGAATCCGAGTACCCCGAAACTGCGGGTGTCGTATAACGGCATTACCTCAGATTTCCAATCTGATGACAGGGGTTCAACTCCCCTCACCCGCTCCAAGATTAGACTTTCCGATTTTTGACCGACGAATTGGTGGGTTCGAGCGCAGTCATAAAAACACTCAAAAAGACTAAAATAAACTTTTAAGTATGAACGCTAAATCACGACCAATTATTGAAGTTAAAA
>JBBTXV010000040.1:0-11823 GCA_038062035.1 Patescibacteria group bacterium | reverse complement strand
ACATGGGAGCTGCAATTACGGTGGCTGCTACCAAAACAACAACCATTACCAGAACTACTTCAGCCACTTCAAACTTAGATACTACAGGAACTAACTACGCTTTATCAACTGGTCTTTTGGACATTGCCACAGGTGGCACTTTAACTGCCAATGGTTCAACCATTACTCTGACAGCTAACGGCACGCCCTTAACTCGCAATGGCACCTTTACTTACGGCACAAGCACAATTGTTTACAACCATGCCACGTCTGCCACTATTACTGCGATGACAGGTACAGGTGGCAGTAATGGCTACTACAATCTTCAGACTGATGGCGCTGGAACCTATACCTTGGGAGGCAATACCACTATCAACAATAATCTAACCATTACTCAAGGCACCTTAGATGTTGACAATACCAATAACTATTCATTAACCATAACTGGTAATTACAGCAATAGTGGAACTTTTACGGCTCGAGCAGGTACCGTTACCTTAGACGGGACTAATCAGACGATATCTGGAAACAGCACCTTTTACAATCTTACCAAGACGACAAGTGCTGAAGTAACCTTAACTTTTGAATCGACGAAAACCCAAACCATAACAAACACCGCAACTTTAAAAGGAATACAAGGTAATTTACTTTTGCTTCGTTCAGCCACGAATGGTACTCAATGGAAAATAGATCCTCAGGGTACTAGAGATATTGAGTTTGTTGATGTAAAAGATTCTAATAATATTCATGCCACCGCTATTAACTGCATTGGCAAGAATTGTACTAATTCTGGGAATAATACTAATTGGACTTTCGTAGCAGCAACCGATTCAGAAGCGTTATCTGGTAATCGGGGAGGAGGCACCGCTTTATTAATTTCAAAAATTTTAAAACCAGGTAAAGATCTTTTTGAGAAAATATTAGAAGAGATATTAAAATTAAGATTAAGGATAACAGATACTGAGATTGTTCAGGAACCCTCGCTTTTAACAAGAGCGCCTTTAGCTCTGAGAGGAAATTGGCAATTATTGCCCGCAAAGCCAATCAGAGAGTTTGTTTTAGCGCCCTTACCCAAGAATATTAGAAAGTTAACAGAGAAGTTCCCTGAATTAAAAAACACTTTTGAACAAATCGGTATTGTCAAAATTACCGATGTAAAGAAATTACAGCCAATTAAACTTACTTTACCAGGTTTAACTGAAAGATTAGGATTGCCGTCGGTAAAAATTGAACCGGGTGAATTTGCTTTACCCCAAGGCATACCAATTGCAAAATTGGATCCGAAGATTAAAGAAAATATTCCGACAGAAATTGTATTCGTAAAAACCGGAGATGAGTTAATAGATTTTAATATTGACTTATCTGTTAATCAAAAAGGTGAGCTTAATCAAAAAATTAACACTATCTCAGATAAGCTAATACAATTAGCAGTGAAGCCCGATAAACCAGTTAAGAAGATTAAAGGATACGTTGTTTTTAAATCAAAAAAGACTGTTCTAAGATCAGAAATTCCATTACGTTCCTTATTAGCTTCTTTAGTTTTTGCCTTCCCTTCTTTTGTTCAAAATCATAATCCAGCTGAAATTGAAAATCTTTTGGTCTTGATAGAATTTGAATATACTGATGAAGATAACGATGGAATTTACACTGCTCAAATTAAAACCCCTGTTGCTGAAGGAGAATACGAAATTATCACAGTTATGGATTATGAAGACATAAAGCTCGGCCAAAAAGAAATCAGACTAATTACCGTGGTTGATCCGGAAGGATATGTTTTTGAGAAAGATAAAGAAAGAGAAATTCGGATTCCCGGAGCTATTATTTCTTTGCACTGGTTTAATATCGAAAAGAACCAATACGAACCTTGGAGGTCCAAAGAATATCAGCAAGAAAATCCCCAAATAACTGATGTTACGGGTAAATACTCATTCTTAGTTCCAGAGGGCCTTTATTATTTGGCAGTAACGGCTCCAGGTTATCTTGAGTATCAGGGTAAACCTTTTGAAGTGTCAGAGGGTAGGGGAGTTCATGTGAATATTGAATTAAAGACCAAATATTGGTGGTTGAAGATTATTAACTGGCAGACTTTGATCCTTATAGTTGTAATACTATTGTTGTTTTACAACTTTTATCGTGATAGAATTTTTAAAAGAAGGTTACTAGAGGCAAATAGCAGGAAAATATAAAATAAATATAAAGTTTTCAATGTTAAATCGATCAATTATTTTATCTAAGTCCAATATTCTTTGGATTATCCTATTTATTATTTTACTTCTTTCAAATATCTTTTTTTTCGTAAAATACCTTAATAATCAGAAACAATTGTCTCAATTCCAAACTTTTTTAACCACCCAAGAAAAAAACGAAAAAGTTTTATCGTTTCTCCAGATTTTTATTGAAAAAGTTTTGAAGGCAGAAACTGAAGTTGACTTTGAAACAAGGTTGAGATTAGAAACAGATGTTAGAGGATTAGATGACCCAGAGGCTTTGGAGCAATGGAATAAGTTTATTGAGAGTCAAAATGAATCTCAAGCTCAAGAAGAAGTTAAAAATTTGTTGGAAATATTGGTGAATAAAATACAGAGGCAAGATAAAAAATAACTTTAAATCACAAAAGACCTTGTTTGAAATATTAAGACAAGGTTTTTTTATTGTATAAGTTTGATATATTGATATAATAGAATACAAGATTAATATAAGGAGAATGGCGATAAAAAAGAACTTAATTTTAATAGGGGTTGGAGTTATTTTTTTAAGCTTTACGGCAGGATTTTTCTTAGGAGAATCTTTCGGGCAGTCTAAGTGTTTGGTTTGTCCTCCTGCCGATATTGATTTATCTCTTTTTTGGGAGGCTTACAGTTTAATTCAAGAAAGATTCGTTGATGCCTCAAAACTTAACGACCAAAAACTTATAGAAGGAGCTGCTATTGGCATGGTAAAGGCTTTAGAAGACCCTCATACGGTTCTTTTAAACCCAAGTGATACTAAAAAATTCTTAGAGGAAGTATCGGGTCGTTTTGAGGGAATAGGAATGGAAATTGGCAAAAGAAACGAAGAACTTCAAGTGATATCTCCTTTGCAAGGGACGCCAGCTCAAAGGGCAGGGCTTAGACCGGGTGATAGAATTCTTAAAATAGGAGATACAATAACGAGCGAGATTTCCGTAGATGAAGCGGTTAGTATGATTAGGGGGCCAAAAAATACGGAGGTAACTTTAACAATTTTCCGTCAAGGATGGGATAAGGAAAAAGAGATTAAAATTGTTCGGGCAATTATTGATATTCCTTCTTTGAAATGGGATTTAGTTGAAGATGACATAGCTCACATTCAGCTTTACAATTTCAGTGAAAAAGCGGATTTCGATTTTTCAAAAGCGGCCTTTGAAATTTTAAATAGTCCGGCTAAGAAAATAATCTTAGATTTAAGAAATAATCCAGGCGGGTACCTAGAGGTCGCTCAAGATATCGCCGGCTGGTTTTTAGAAGAAGGTCAAGTTGTCACTATAGAAGATTTTGGAGGGAAACAAGAACAGCAATTTTACAAAGCCCAAGGCAATGCTAAATTTAAGCAGTATCCAATAGTAATTTTAATCAACCAAGGATCAGCTTCTGGTTCTGAAATTTTAGCTGGTTCTCTAAGAGATAATCGTCAAGTTAAATTAATTGGAGAGAAATCCTTTGGGAAGGGTTCAGTCCAAGAATTAGAAAGTTTAAGAAAAGGATATTCTTTGAAAATTACGATAGCTCATTGGTTAACGCCAAAAGGTGAATTTATCTCTGAAAAAGGGTTAGAGCCGGATATAAAAATAGAAATGACGGAAAAAGATTACGAAGAAGAAAAAGATCCACAGTTAGATAAAGCTATTGAAATAATAAAAAATCTGTAATAGAATGTATAATCACGAATCTTTACGAATAATCAGTTAAATTAATGATTTATAGTGGTTTATGAAGGTAATTTTCCTGCAAGACGTAGAAAAGATAGGTAAAAAATACGAGATTAAAGAAGTGAAAACGGGTTTCGCAAGAAACTTATTAATCCCGAAAGGTTTGGCAAAACCAGTAACTAAGGAGATTTTGGCTTGGGTAGAAAAACAAAAAGAAGTTGAGGAAAAGAAAGCCGAGGAAGGGTTAAAAAACTTTCAAGTTTTGGCTTCTAGTTTAGATGGCTTGGAAGTTATGATTCAGGTTAAAATAGGGGATAAAGAACAACTTTTTGAATCAATAAATCCTCAAAAAATTTCAGAAAAATTGAAAGAAATGGGGTTTAATATAAAAAAGAACCAAATTGAATTAACTCAACCGATTGAAGGGGTGGGGGAATATCCCTTAAAAATTAAGCTTGACCATAATTTAGAGGTAGAAATAAAAGTTATAGTTATAGAAGAAAAATAATTTTAATTTCGCGTAGAAGCTTTTTGTTAAAAATAAGCATCAAACTGCGCGAATTTTTAAATGCCAAAGTATATTTTTGTGGCGGGCGGTGTGATGTCAGGGGTGGGTAAAGGAATAGCAACAGCTTCAATAGGTAAAATTCTTCAGAGCAAAGGTTTTAAAGTTACCGCCATCAAAATTGATCCTTACGTTAATGTTGATGCTGGTACGATGAATCCCGTTGAACACGGAGAGATTTTTGTAACTGATGACGGGACGGAATGCGACCAGGACGTCGGTCATTACGAAAGATTCTTAGACCAGAATTTTTGTACCGAAAATTATATTACTACCGGAAGAGTATACCAAGCTGTCATTACCAGAGAAAGAAACTTGGGGTACAAAGGGAAATGTGTTGAGGTCGTACCAGATATTCCCAACGAAGTTATTTCTCGAATTTCAAAAGCGGCTAAGATTTATCAAGCCGATTTTGTTTTGGTAGAAATTGGCGGGACAGTAGGAGAGTATCAAAATATGCTTTTCTTGGAAGCAGCTAGAATGTTGCGGTTAAAAAAGCCAAAAGATGTTATTTTTCTTTTAGTAACTTATCTGCCATTGCCAGAAACCATAGGGGAGATGAAGACAAAGCCGACTCAAAATGCCGTAAGATCGTTGAATGAAGCTGGAATTCAACCAGATATTATCCTTGCGAGATCAGTTGTACCCTTAGATTTACCGAGAAAAAAGAAAATATCTGTTTTTTGCAGTGTTAATTCTCAAGATGTTATTTCTGCCCCAGACGTTGAGTCAATCTACGAAATACCAATTAATTTTGAGAAAGAAAAATTAAGCAGTCGGATTTTAAAGAAATTTAATTTAAGAGCAAGAAAATCAGATTTTAAAAAATGGGTAAGATTATTAAAGGTTATTAAAAGAGGCGGAAAAAAAAGTGTAAAAATTGGAATTGTCGGTAAATACTTTAAAATCGGAGACTTTACCTTAATGGATTCATATATTTCAGTCATTGAATCAATTAAGCATGCAGCTTGGTTTTTTAATTTAAAACCAGAAATTTCTTGGATAGAAGCTGATAAATATGAAAAAAACCAAAAAACATTGGAAGAACTTAAGGAATATAATGGGATTATTGTTCCTGGAGGATTTGGGAATAGGGGAGTGGAAGGGAAAATTAAAGCGATTGAATTTTGCCGAAAAAATAAAATTCCCTATTTAGGGCTTTGCTTGGGAATGCAGTTAGCCGTAATTGAGTTTGCTCGGAATGTCTGTGGTTTGAAGGGGGCTAATTCAACAGAATTCAGGCCAGAGTGTAATCCGGTTATTGATGTGATGCCAGAACAAAAAGCTCTTTTGAAAGAAAGAAAATACGGGGGGACAATGAGGTTGGGTTCCTACCGGTGTCAGATTCAAAACGGTACTAAAAGCCATAAGGCGTATGATGGAAAAAAATATATATATGAGCGTCATCGCCATCGTTATGAGCTTAATAACAAATTTCGTCATTTATTAGAAAGCAGGGGAATGGTTATGGCGGGTTTTAATCCGGAAAAAGATCTGGTAGAAATTATTGAACTTAAAAATCATCCGTTTTTTCTGGGTACCCAGTTTCATCCTGAATTCAAGTCAAAACCCCTGAGGCCCCACCCTTTATTTAGAGATTTTATCAAGGCTTGTTCTTTGCGTAAAACGAGAAAGGCTAATGGTTAACTAATAACCGTTAGTTTGTTTTAATATGGACAATTTTGACTATTCTTTGAGAATTATCAAATGATTTTTTTCTTTTTGTTTGAAAATGAACTTGGCCAGGAATCTTAGCGTAAAGCGTGTCGTCGTTTCCCCTGGCAACGTTTTTCCCTGGAAGAAATTTTGTACCTCTTTGACGAATGATAATACTACCTGCCTGAGCCAGTTCGCCTTCTGAAAGCTTAACACCCAAGTACTTGGGTAAAGAATCTCTTCCTAATCTTGTAGTACCAGCCGCTTTGGTTTTTGCCATAAACTAAATCGATAAAATATTAAGATTATAATTATATTAGACATGTTATCAAATATAAAAATATTTGTCAAAACCCGCGAAAATGATATAATGCTTTTGATTGCTATAATTTTAATTTCCCTGCTTTCTTTTTCCCTTGGTTTCATTACGGCAAAGAAACAAGAAAAAGAACCAATAAAGGTTGAGTATTATCGGACCGTTCCGTTATTTAATTCCTAAGAATGAGTAAAGCGCCATATCATATAGTTTTATTTCCAGACGGTAATCGGAGATGGGCTAAAAAAAGAGGCTTATCAGCTCCAGAGGGTCATTTTGAAGGATACAAAAACCTTATTAATTTTTGTTACTGGTGTCAAAAAAAAGGGGTAAGAATTTTGACAGCTTTCGGTTTTTCAACTGAAAATTGGGGAAGAACAAAAAAAGAGGTTAATTCTTTAATGCAGCTTTTTGAAAAAGGGCTGTTTGATAAAAAAAATATTGAAGATTTTCAAAAAAAACAGGTTAAAGTAAAAATAATCGGTCAGAAAGAAAAATTACCAAAATCTTTACAAAAAGTAATTTCTAAAATTGAAGATCTTACCAAGAACAATAGAAATCTTCATTTGAACTTAGCTGTTAGTTATGGGGGGAGGTGGGATATTGCTCAAGCTTTACAGCAAATCGTTCGTAAAAAGATTCCAACTGCTAAAATTACTGAAAAACTAATTGAAAAATATCTTTCGACAGCTGGTCTTCCAGACCCTGATTTAATTATTAGGGTTGGGGGAGAGCAACGTCTTTCTAATTTTGTCCTTTGGCAAGGTGCTTATTCTGAATTATATTTTTCCAAGAAATATTGGCCAGAATTTTCCGAAAAAGACTTAGATAAAGCTATTGAAGAGTATGAAATACGGTCTCGTAGATTCGGAAATTAAAAAATTATTTCTCTTTAATTCCATGGAATTTACGATGGATTTCTCTTAAGTGAGGGCGAGTAATATGCGTATAAATTTGAGTGGTAGCTATATTGCGGTGCCCCAAAAATTCCTGAATTACCCTTAAATCTACCCCTTTTCTCAATAAATCAGTAGCGAAGGTATGACGGATGGTGTGGGGAGTTGTTGTGATTGGGCAACTGGAAAGGAGGGCATATTTCTTTACTAAATTTTCAATTGCACGAGCGCTTAATCTTTTGCCAATCTTATCTTTAGAAGCTTTAAAATTGATAAATAAAGCTTTTTCTTTATCTTTTCTGTTATCTAAATATTTCTTTAACCAATTTAAAGCCCTTTCTGAAAAATAAATAGTACGAGCCCTGCCGCCTTTGCCAATAATACCTAATTCAAGGTATTTTTTATTTTCTAAATTTGAGAGCTGTTCACGATTTAAACTCACTAATTCAGATATTCTTAAGCCAGTGGAAAATAGAGTTTCCAAAATAGCCTTATCTCTTGGACCAGCAACAGATTTAATACTTGGGGCCGATAACAGATTTTCAATTTGATCTATGGTAAGGAACGTAACTGTTTTCTCTTTTTGTTTAATCAGTTTTATTTTTTCTGAAGGTAAAGATACAATGTTTCGATCGGTAAAGTAATTTAAGAGATTACGGAGAGCAATAAGATAGTAGTTCTGAGTTGATCTCTTAAGCGGTTCTTTAGTTGTCTTATTAAATGATTGGGAGAGGAATATACGATATTTCCGGATATGATCATCATTGAGTTCGTGCGGAAAAAGAGATTCCAGGCGGTTCGTTTTTAACCAATTTATAAATTTATCAATAAATCTTTGATAAGTTTCCTGGCTTTTATTACTTAAACCTTTTTCAATATCTAAGTATTCCAAAAAATCATTTATATGTTCAATTATGGTTTTCACCTCTTTTTTCACGAGAATAGAGCTTAGTTGGTTTCTCCTATATTATACTTCGATAAACATACATTATGCGAAGTTTCTATACTTAGGATAATTGCTCTGAAAACACCTGTCAAGCACTCTCCCCTCAAGGATGGCCTAATTATTTAATGAGCTTTTTTAATCTATACAAAATAGATTTTTTATCCCAAGTACTTTGGGGGATTTGATATTCTTTAATTTCTTGCTTAATTATAGATTCTCTTCTTTCTATTTCTTTAGAGAAAGGAGCTTTAATTTTAAACCATATAATTTTTAACCAAGGCAAAGAAGCATTCCACCAATATCTTAAAAGTCCAAGGGTTTCTTGCCATCCATTTTTTATGGCTTTGGGCAGGGTTTTTAAGGCATCTACCCCTGTGTTTCTTGCTTCTTTTAATGTTTGAGGCAAAGGAATTGGCTCTAATTCAGCAGAAGCTAAAACTGGATGAATAAAAAAATTAATAATGACGAAAAAGCTGATAAATACTAAGGGCTGTTTGATAAAAAAAGTTATCATATTAGACACTTAGCTTCTTGCATTCGTTTTAAGACCTTTTCTTTGCCCAGTATTTCAGCAATTTCAAAAGGACCAGCAGAGTTTTCCTTTCCGGTCATAGCCACTCTTAACGGCCATAATAATTCTCCCCTATTGCTATTTTTTTCAGCTTCAGCTAATAAAATTCTTTGTAAATTGTCTTTATGCCAATCTTCTTCTTGAATCTTAGATAATACGATTTCTAACCTGTTGAGGGATAAAATAACATCCTCGTCCTTCATTTGCCGCCATTTTAAAAGCTCTTTTGCGTATTCTAATTTATCCTTGAAGAAAAAATCAGTTAATTCTACAATTTCTGATAATTTTTTTAATCTTTCTTGATAAATGCTAATAATTTTTTCCAAATAATTAAAACTAATAATTTCTTTCATTTCATTTATTATGTATCTTTTCTTAGAATCTATTGAAATAAATTTAGATTTTATTAAGTAAGGTAAACAAAGATCAGTTAGTTTTTCAATGGAACGTTGACGGATATAGAATCCATTTAAAAAATCTAGTCTTTTAAGGTTAAAAACGGCTCCACTTTTTTGAATCTTCTCTAGGGAAAATTCTTTAACCAAAGAGGCAAGAGAGTAAATTTCTCTATTCGTTCCCGGGTTCCAGCCTAAAAAAGAGATAAAATTGATTATAGCTTCTGATAAGTAACCATCTTTTTTGTAATCAGAAACAGCTGTAGCTTCACGTCTTTTGCTTAATTTGGAACGGTCTGAGCCTAAAATTAATGGTAAATGAACCCAAGAAGGCAAAGATAATTTCTCTTCTCTTGAATGAAGAAATAAAGCTTCTTGGATCAAAATTTGTTTTGGGGTATTGGGTAGCAGGTCTTCTCCTCGAATCACATGAGATATTTTCATTTCAATATCATCAACCGCCACAGAAAAATTATAAAGAGGGTATTCTAAGAATTTTGCAATAGGGAAATCCCCTATTAAAGTTGTGTCAAATTCTATTACTCCCCGAATTAAATCATTAACAATAATTTTTTGAGGATAAACTCTAAATCTTATAATATATTTTTTCTTCTCCCCAAGATTTTTTTTAATTTCTTCTGGGGCAAAATTGGCGCAAGTACCTGAATATTTCGGTGCCTCTCCCCTACTCATTTGTTCTTGTCTCTGGGCATCTAATTCTTCTTCAGTACAAAAACAATAATAAGCTTTATTTTCATCTAATAATTTTTTTAAGTATTTTTTATAAATTTCCAGCCGTTCGCTTTGTCTGTATGGTCCAAAACTACCTCCGTTATCCGGTCCTTCGTCCCATTCAATACCTAACCATTTTAAAGTTTCTAAAATCTCCTTTTCAAAAATTGATTCATTTCTTGATATGTCAGTATCTTCAATTCTTAAAATAAAACTACCTTGATTCTTTTTCGCAAATAAATAATTAAATAAAGCTGTTCTAGCAGACCCGATGTGTAAAGATCCAGTTGGAGCGGGAGCATATCGTGTTCTTATCGCCCCGGGTTTTAAGAATTGAAAATCTAAATTTTCTTTCATTTAGTTAAATATTCTATAATATAACTAGCGATTACTTGAGATGATTTTGGCCTAGCGAAATATTGAGCTTTTTCTCCCATTTCTTTTAATCTACTTGGATGAGAAAATAAATATCTTAATCTATCTAATAAAAAATGGGGAGTTAGATTAGCTTCTTCAATAACCAAACAAGCCCCTTTTTCAGAAAATAAATAAGCATTTTCTAATTGATGATTCTGGGCAGATTCAAATAATGGTATCAAAATAGATGGTTTTCCAAAAGCTGCAATTTCAAAAATTGAACCAGAACCAGCTCGAGAAATAATTAAATCAGCTAAAACCATTGCCCTAGCTAGTTCAGTTTCGTTTAAAAATGGATAAAGATGGTAATTCCTTTTCAGAGATTCGTTTATTATAACTTCTGATAAACTTTGAGCTTCTTTAAAATTTTTCGGACCAGCTTGATGAATTATTTCAAAATCAGTTAAAAGATCATTTAAAGATTGGTATATGACATCGTTAATACGTTGGGCGCCTTGAGAACCGCCTAAAAAAAGGATTAAAGGTTTTTCTCCTGTTATTTGAAATAATTTTTTACTTTCTTCCTTATCCCCTTCCAAAAAAATTTCCAAAAGCCTTTGTCTAATTGGATTACCAACGGAAATCATTTTTTCTCGAGGAAAATGCTCTGTTTCTTCAAGGGAAAAAGAAGTAAAAATTTCTAAAGCAAATCTATGAGAGAATCGGTTGGCTAAGCCCCTCATAGCATCTGATTCATGGATAAAGATCGGAGTTCCTAAAAGACGACCAGCAATTATTGCCGGAATAGATCCATAACCTCCCTTACTAAAAATAACGTCTGGAGCCAGAAAAAAAACATAAAAGAAGGCTTGGATTATTCCAAGAGGAATTTTAAATAAAACATCAATAATGTTTTGAAAGAAACTTAAGATTGTGAAATATCTTCTAACTTTCCCAGCTAGAATTATTTTGACTTTTATTCCTTCTTGAGTTAGCTCGGTTAATGAAATTTCTCCTTTAGGGCCAATAAAAAAAAGTTGAAGATCATTTTGAAAGTTAGCTTCTAAATAATAATTTTGTAAATCTCTGGCGATAGCAATTATCGGAAAAATGTGACCACCGGTTCCACCGCCGGTAAAAAGAATCTTCATTTAAGTTTTAATTTTCCTTCTAAGGAAATATTTATTTTTTCAATAAATTTCAATTTTTTTGCCTTGATATGTTAAGTAAAATCCCCACTCCGATTAGTTCTGCCACTAAATGAGAACCTCCATAAGTAATAAAAGGTAAGGGAATACCGGTAAGAGGCAGGGCTCTAATAGCAGATCCAATATGGATAAAAGCTTGAAGGCATATCCAAGAACTAATTCCCAGTGCCGTTAATTGAGAAAAAATACTTGGGCTTTCTTTAGCAATTTTAACTCCTCGCCATAAAAACGTTAAAAAAAGAGCAATAACAGCTAAGGCTCCTAAAAAACCCGTTTCTTCTGTTAATATAGCAAAAATGGTGTCAGACGTCGATTC
>JBBTXV010000039.1:9580-11280 GCA_038062035.1 Patescibacteria group bacterium | reverse complement strand
GTTTCCCCTTTCGGCCGACTTGGCTAACCGGCGAGGCAACAATTCCTGGGATGTCACGGATACAGGTTGGCTGACTCACTACTACCTCAACATTGGCCTTATTGTTCACTCTGGAAAGATAGGTAATTTTCAATCCGGAATCAGCGATATCGTCCAACACTTTTCCTTCCTTGAGAGTCCGAACCAACACCGGGCCGTGAGTATCAACGGCTGGATGGGTTTCTAATCGAACAATCACCGCCCCCGACGAGCCGCGATATTCTAGACCAACCTCCGGAGTTCCGGGAAATAAACCATCAAGGGTCTGATGGGCCAGAATCGGCACCCGCAAATATTTTACTTCAGCCGATTCTTTCTCGGCCCTTTCTAAAGTGAATGATCCGGTCTTATCAACCACCTTAATATTGTTCGGGAGGGAATAGCCAAGTTTCTGCTGATGATAAACATGAAACGCGCCTCTGCCATTGCCCATAACATCATTCGGGTCACCATACTCGTTCTCCACTTTCCACTGACCTTGGGCCTTTGCACGAGAGGCCGAACTGGCATGACCGAGGCCGAAAATATGACCCATTTCGTGAGCTGTTAGGGAGGTTGAGGCGAAACCGACCGGTCCAGACACCCAAGCAACCATGCCGGAAGCGGCGCCAACCAGGAATGGACAGCCGCTCGAGGGAAGAACAAATATGGCCGCCCGATACTTCTCAATGCCCGGCCATCGAGTAGCTGGATCAGAAGCCAGGGCGGCTAGAACATCGAGGGTGATTTTTCCCAGCTGACAACGGTTTCCTGGGTTGGGGACGGTGACGAAGCCAAATACATCGCCTTCCGGGCTATTGTGGCCCAAAAAGCTCACTTGGCCAAATGAATGCCGCCTATACCAGCCATGAACATTTTTCTCACCATCCAGCCCAAAAATCTTTTCCTTGGCCGCGGCGACCGTAATGAACTCGTCTCGCTTGCTAAAATTTACCAAGACAAGGGCGACTTTCGTTGGTTTTGCTGCCCCGTTAGTCACCGGAAGTAACGCTGGCGGCAGAAGGTCGGCCGTTTGGCTTATATTTTCTGGCTTAGCCAAAATATCGTCCCTCAGAGCAATTCCCGTCAAATCAACTTTCGCCCTCGGACTGACATTCGGGCTAACCTCGTTTGAATCTAAATGTTGAGGCAGGAAAACATTGTACGACTGGTCACCAACAATCAACTGGCGCTTGTTCTTTGATCTGACTAATTGGATCTCTCCGTTGGCTTCTTTTCCTTGATCTTGGTGAATCGTCCAAAGTTCGCCAGATAGAACGACTGATTTTTCCACTTCGGAAGCTAGTTCGGCCGGTACAGCCGCTAAATGCTCGGCTGAAAGAAGCATTTTCTCCACCAACGGCAGGTTGCCTAAACGAATTGTTTTGGCCAGAACAGTTCTTCGAGCAGCAAGCTGATTGGCTAAATTGGCTTTGGAAATTTGGTCGGCGCTAATTCGATAAGCGTCAATCGCTCCAATGGCCGCCAGGTTGATTGCTTCCGCTTCTTCAGGAGGCGACTCTTGCTCTTCTTCCTCAACGGCTTCAGTTCCAGGGGTTAATCCGGTCGCCAACTCCTCTTCCACATCTATTTTCTTAGTTTTGAGAACTGAAGCGTAAAGAGCCGTAGCCAGGATAATTACCAATACCGGACCACCAAAAAAAATTAACTTCGATTTTTTA
>JBBTXV010000039.1:4795-9480 GCA_038062035.1 Patescibacteria group bacterium | reverse complement strand
AATTTTGGGGCGATCGACGGGATTCGAACCCGCAACAGCTTCGGCCACAGCGAAGCGCTCTAACCAAATTGAGCTACGACCGCCATTAAACGCCCCGGGAGGGACTCGAACCCCCAACCCTCTCCTTAGAACGGAGTAGCTCTATCCAGTTGAGCTACCGGGGCAAACTTACAACTTTAAATTTTAGCTCAAAAATTTTACTCAGTCAACCGATTGCGAAAAAGGATTTAAATGCGATTTTAAATCAGCTTCTCTAAATTTTTTTTCTCGCCCCTGCCATTCTGATAGTATTCTTTGATAAGCCTTATCTTCAATTTGAAGCAAGTTTTCTTGTACCTGAGGTTCTGTTTTTTCAATTAAAATAACGTATTTATAAAAAAGCCAAACACCCCAAATTAAAGAAAATAAAAAAATAGTTAGAATGGAGTATAAGGGCTTTTTCGCTAGTTTTTTGGGTAAACCCTTAAAGAAAAGAAGGAGTCCTCTATTTTTATTCAGGTTAATTTTAATTGAAGAAAATAATTTCATATGTCAACGGGTAAAAACTTTTATTAAGAAACCGCTATTGATTTTCTCAACCTCAACCTCATTTTTGCCGGTCCCTCTTTTTTCGGTCTTCCTGTTTAAATTTAAGTTAATAATCTCTGTTAAATAAGGTCCATTTTCTATTTTTTCTAAAAATTTCAAGAAATTAGGGAAAGATCCTTCAACTGTAATCTGAAAGAAAGAACTTGGCCAAAAATCGGTCGTAATTTTTTGCATAGTGATTGGAGAAACCTCTATTAAAAGTTGAGAAAGAGCAGCTTCCTTTTCCAGAAAATTAATAAAATCCACTGGAATTTCCGAATCAATAAAAATTTCATTAATTTTTTTCAGGTTATCTAAAATTATATTTTTTGTATCTTGAATTGATTTTAAGCCCGATACCTCTTTCTCTAAGTAAAAAAGATTAGCTTTTTTATTAAGCAACTCTTCAGAGTTCTTTTTAATTTTATTTAATGCGGGTGAAATTAATAAAAAAATAAATAAAAGATTCACGACTACAAAAATCGTTATCGTAATATAAATTTTTTTATCAGAATTCATATTCTTTTTAATTTAACTTTTCTATTTTGATTTCCCAACCTTCAATGTAACTTGAAAGTTCACTTCTTTTGGCCTAACCCAGCTGGTGGGTGAAAAATTAACATCGGAAAAAAAATTTTCCTTCTCAAGGTTTTCTTTAAGATGAAATAGATCTTCTCTTTGAGAGGCGAAACCAACTATTTTTAACTCTGAGTTCTCTTTCTGCCAAGAAAGATTGGTTAAATAAATTCCAGGTGGTATGGCTTGCGAAATTTTTTCCAAGGTACCGGTTAATTCCGCTTGGCTTTGATAAAAAGAATCTAATTTAAGAATACTTTGGTTCAAAAGGACAACTCTTTCTTGAATATCTTTAATTACCGGGTCCTTAAGTCTTTTCTCTTCTAGCTCCAAAAAGTTTTTTTTAGATTCTAATTGCCCAAAAATATAAATTTGAATTATTGATAAAATCAAAAAAGTAGATAAAAAAGAAATGAGAACGGATATCCCTAAAATTAAAATTACCTTGCACTTTTCTTCCCTCTCTATTTCATTTTTCTGTTGAGTTGGTAATAAATTAATCATTTTTTTGCGCTGCGAGAAATCTTGCTATATATTAATGAAAAACCAGCAAAGCGATTAATTATTATCGTTAACCCCTCTCAAAGCCAAACCAATAGCCGTTGCATATCTTAAAGACTCAAGATAGGGCATTTCGGGAACTTCTCTTAAAGGATCTTGCAGAATATTTACCCAGGGGTTCCCTGTTTCAACAGGAATTTTTAATTCAAGAGAAAGGATGTGAGTTAATTCTTTTAAATTAGCTCCGCCCCCGCAAAGTAAAATTTTCTTCACCCCGCCCAAATTACCATCCTCTTTGCCAATCTTAAGATGTTCATGAGAAACATGGGTTTGATAATAATTAAGACGATTTTTAATTTGTTCTGCCAGTTCAAGCACAGAAGGAATCATTACATTAAAAATTTCTTTATCTTCAATAGTTTCTTGTTCAACTTTAACATCGCCCGGTTTTTTTCTGAAACGAATTTTCACACCAGTTTCCAGGCCATATTTTCTTTTTAATTCTTCAGCCGCGGCAAAATCAATATTGAAGTTTTGAGCAAGGGTTTGAGTAATTTTATGGAAAGAAGCATAAATTAAAGAAGTAAAATGCAGGGAATAACCAGAGAAAAGAACGAAGCTGGCTCTGGTAGCGCCCAAATCAATTATTGAAATCGGAAAAGGAGTTACCTCTCCTTTTACAAGCGCCCGAGAAATTGCCTGAGACTCAACTTCCAAAGCTAAGGGGATTAACCCTGATTTTTTCAAGCAAGAAACATAAGGATCTACGATATTTTTTGGCAAAGCGACGAGAAGAACATCTGTATGATCTAAATGGTCAGAAAAAGGTTTAACTTTTTGAAAATCTAAATAAACTTTCTCAACGGGTAAGGGTATATAATTTTCGGCCTCAAAACGAATAGCTTTTCCTAACTCCTCATCAGACATCTTTGGCATTTGAATGACCTGCAAAAAAGCTTTTTCTTCGGGCAAGGAACAAATCGCATATTTTGTTCTCAACTTCTCCCCTTTTACCTTTAAAACTGCTTCTTCAATAATCTTAGATAGAGCTTCCTCGTCCTTAATCTCGCCTCCTTCAATTATTCCAGGCCGAATTTCTGTTTCGCCAAAAGAAACCAATTTAAGAGTTCCTCTTTTTTTCTTAAGCTTGACGATCTTCAAAGATAAATCAGAAATATCTAATCCAAACGATTCAAGTTTTAAATTTAAAGAATCTAAAAACATTTTACGAATCCAGTTTAATATATTCTATCATATCCAAAGCATTCTGATTATGATTAATATTTTCTGCAATTATTTTAATTCTTGCCACCTTATAACCTTAAAATCTGGATTAATGTTGGGAGTGAAAGGAGGAGCGCTATAGACTAAATTAGAATCAAAATAGCTTTCTCTGTTTGAGTAACCAGAGACCATCTGGCCATTGGAAGTCCACTTAGTCCCTACTCGACCATTACTAATTATTGAACCGAAAATCTCCAATTTATTTCTAAAATTATTCGGGTAATGATTCCTGGCAAAACGGCCTTTTTGAGCGATGAAAATTCCTCTTATTTTCATTTGATCTGACGATTGAGGCCCAATTAAAACATTTCTTTCCCCGATCAGGGTTAAGCCATCTGAGCCATCCAATTTAGTATAATCTATATTTCCCTGAAGGATTGTATCAGTATCTAAATTAGGATTAATAAGATTGGCTGAGGCAATGGAAACTTTTCCCTTAACTTCTCCCTCTGGCCAGATATTATCTTCAATAAAGATAGCTGAACACTCTGGGGGTATGGTGTAGGTATTATAAAAAGATTCGCTGGTAATTGTAAAATAATCATTGTGCCAACCCTCTTCCAATGAATAGGCATTAGTAGCGGAAAGTCCGGTAATTATCCAGGCTTCAAAAACGCCATTATTTTTAAACTTTATATGGTATCCTCTTCCTTGAGGGTTAAGATTGGTAGAAGGAGGCAGGTAAATTCCCGAAGCCTGAGCAGCGATTTTCATCTGGGCTAAATCAATGGTGATACCGTTGAAATCAAATGGCGGAACAGGAAAATTAAATAAATTAGGATTGGCATTATTGCTGGTTGTAAAAACCCCTGGTTTGTCTTGAGAAGGAGAACAGCCAAAAGAAGAGGTACAAACCCACGTATCTCTAGCCGAACTCACTATTGATTGATTCTCGCCGTCAAATCTAATGCCGCCGTTGGAATGATATGGACCTCTTATTTTATGATCAGAGCCAATCCAGACATTTGCGTTCAAAACATAGGAAAAGCTGGCAACAGACTCTCTGGCATACAAAACTTTAACCTTCCTTTTTAGATTCGGGAAACTATTATTCCAACCCGTAGAAGTAATAGTCTTTTGAATTGTCTGGCCACAAGCTGTCTGGCCAGCAATATCCAAAGAGAATCGTCCAACGACATTTTGGCCCGGATCAAAATAATCTTTTTCAGTCGGACAATTTCCTTCAACGTTATTATTAAGGCACCAACGGTAATAATTAAATCCAGCTTCAGCAATATGCAAAGCATTGTTCCAGGCAACTTTTTGGGCAGAAAATCTTAACTGGATTAGAATAAAACCAAAAAGTCCGCCGACCAAAATCAGGAAAATTAGGCCAAAAACTAAAACATAAATTATAATAACCCCTTTGTTCATTCTGTTTTCAAATTTCTTAATTGAACATATGATTCTAATTCAAAATTTTGAGGGGAATGATTAGGATCAACATTGATAATCAAGTAAACTTTCATTAATTTAGTGTCAATTAATCGAGCCGGATAGTTGACGAGCTGATTACCATTTTCATCAAAATAACTGAAAATTGGCGACAAATTTCGGACAAAAGAAGTCATAACCTGAATATTTTCTTGATTTAAAGGGTAGCTGACTTGACCGCTAATATCCTCAACTGGCTCTATCACTCCCTTCCTAAATTCGTGATCAAGCCCTTGTAAGTTTTCTGACCATGAAAATTCAAAGTTAGCTTTCATCGCGTAAGGACAGAGAGGATCAACCGTATTGTTAGCATCTCCCAAAAA
>JBBTXV010000039.1:2506-4695 GCA_038062035.1 Patescibacteria group bacterium | reverse complement strand
GTTCCACCCTGCAAGGAAGTTTGACATTCTTGAGTTTGGCTTCCTGAATTAACCGTTCCCAAAAAATATCTTACCCTCTCTACTTTATTGTCTCCATCAATATCGCTATAAAATATAAATTCTTTATCATCAGCTTTCTCAATGGGATATGAACCATCGTCTCCAACCGCAGCCCCCCTAATCTCTTTAACCATAATTTCAACTCCCCTCCTAGCTTCATCAATGCCGAGGGATTGCTCTAAGGTATAGTTTTGAGTTCTATAAAGCGTAACAATAAGACCAGCTAATACGCTCATCATCACAATAAAAATGAAAATAGCAACCAAGGTTTCAGTAAGAGTGAAACCAGCAAAAGCGCTTCCTGGCTTGAATAACTTTTTATCAATATCCTTAAATTCCATTTTTATTTTAAACTATTCATAAATTATTGCCTATTTGAATTTCCCCCGGACCAAGCTGGATCGTCTTTGTAGTATTACCAAAAACCGATACCTGGGTTATAGAGCCAGAGTAACCTACAGCTGAAACTTGCAAGGTGTATTCCGCAGCTTGAAGAGGGACAAAATAAGTCTGACCGTTTTCATCAGTATACTGGGTAACGTCGTATCCTAAACCAAGATTATATAATCTAACCGCCGCTGAAAAAATTTTCGCTGATGTTATGCTGTCTTGGACAGTAACTAAAAGAGCATTCTCTGGGCTTAAAAACAGATCTACTTCAAGGCTTGTATTAGGAACTAAAGATATTGGCTGGGGAGCAGGAATCGTTTCAACCAAGCTTAAACTAAGCGGGGAAACAATTGAAAATTTATAATTATCCCATTCCAAGCCTGAAATATTACTATGCCCCTGAGAGTTAGTGGTGTGATTCTCGGAGTATTTATACACTGGACTTCCTCCAGCGTTGTAACCAATAATTTTTTCTCCTCTTAAATTAAAAGTAACATTAGCTACAGGAAAAATTTTAGCATCCACTCTGCTTACCGTATCTACTGAAAAACTACTCAACCTATCAATGGAAAAACTAATTTCGGTAAGCTGATTTTCCAAGACTATTGGATGAGGATTTAAAGGAGAAACTACTTCATTAGTTCCATAAGTCCTTTCAGAGCTATAACCAGATTTGGAAACGACTACTTTATAACTTGAAGCAGCCAAAGCAAAATAATGTTGCCCACCTGAAGGACTGACGCTCTTTAGGGTTGTATCAGTATTTGGGTCTTTGATTTCAATTAAGGGCAAGGGAACCATCACGCCCAAAGCATCAAATACTGTAACTGAAAGAATTCCGCCACTTTCACCACACTCTTGGGCAAGATTCTTCGGGACAATGTCTGTGAGCATCAAAACTTCAGCTGCGAACTTACCTAAAACTGAAACCTGAATCTCGACTTTTTTATAATCATTCGGGCACTCGTCTCCGGGAAAAGTTAAGCCGTCAGCTGAATCAACCACATAATCTACCCTTCTTTTTGTTTTAAATGTAATATTATTTTGAGTAATTTCGCTTTCTGGTGCTAAAATTCCGCTCGGAAAAGAACCTTGAACGCCAACCGAACCGTAAGGCAGGTTTCTGATTTTTTCTAATTCGGCGTTAGCAAGATAAGTGGCAATAACTTTATTTTTACTCTGACCAACTACCTGTAATCCTAATTGATAAGCGCCGAAAATCCCCAAGAATACGATTAAAACTAAGAAAGTTCCGACTAAAACTTCAATTAAACTAAATCCTTTCCTGCACTTAAAACGAGAATGCAAAAGAGAAATTATAATTCTCATTATTTTATTGCTCCTAACATTGAATATATTGGCTGAATCATTGAGACAGCGAAGAAACCGACTGTCGCTCCAACGATAAGCATTAAAATTGGTTCAATTATGGATGACAAATTTTTGGTGGAATTAGTTACTTCTTCCTCAAAAAAATCAGCTAATTTTGCCAGGATTGAGGAGGTCTCTCCTGTTTCCTCTCCAACTTCAATCATCTGGACAACTGAAGAAGGATAAAGGTCTGGATAAGGGACGAGAGCGCTCGAAAGCTTGCCTCCTTTTTTAATTACTTCTACGGCTTCAACCATCGTCTTTTTAAAATAAATATTGCTCATGGTTCCAGAAATAATCTCCAATGACCTGACAATAGGGACGCCGGCCGCAAAAAGAGAGCTTAATGTCCTGATAGCGTAAGCTGA
>JBBTXV010000039.1:0-2406 GCA_038062035.1 Patescibacteria group bacterium | reverse complement strand
TTTTTACTTTTAGATTGAACAGATAAAGTCCTCAAGGCTCTGGGTAAGGCAATACCGGCTGAAACCATAACTCGAAGATTCCTGACAAAGAGCATTTTTTCGGTTATCGATACCCATTTTAAAAAAGAAAAAAAGATTGTTAAAGATTTTTTTGGAGAGGTTTTCTCTTCAAAGCTGGCCGAAATTAAAAAATAACCTTCTTGATGGAGGATTTGAGATAATTCTTTTTCATTTTTTACCTCCAAAACTCCTGATTTTTTTTCTCCTTGAAAAGAAGTGGCCGTATAAAAAAATTTTGGCATTGCTTCGTTCTATTTCATTCAATTCTTAAATTTCCCCATCTTTTTTTTATTATAACACAATCTTAACATTCTTTTATTTAAGGCGGAGGTTTCAAAATTTAATATTAAATTATTTTTGGGCAAGGATTTAATGATCCGATCAACCCATTCTACAGCAACGATATTTTCAGGATTAGATATAATTTTTTTAAAGCCGAGCTTTAGAATTTCTTTTGAGCTTCCTAACCGGTAACAATCAATGTGATAAAAATCTTTGAATTTTCTATTAATTGAATTTTTAAACTGAAATCGTCTAATAAGAACAAAGGTAGGGCTTATAATTTTTCCTTTTATTCCCAATCCTTTGGCAAAACCCTGTAAAAATGTAGTTTTTCCGCTTCCCAGATCCCCTTGAAGCCCCAAAGCCAAGGCCGTTTTCATTTTCGGCATCTTTAAAAATTCTCTACCCAAGATTTCACCAGCTTTTTTTGTATTCAAGGCAGAAGATGAGAAAAAAACGGACATAAAAAAGAATGATTTTTTAACACGAATTGACCATTCAAAAAAAATAAGGTAATTTTAAGAAAGATTATATTTTCTCTTAAAGAGATCGCATATTAATACTAATTATAAACGAAAATAATGGAAACAAGTAGGCCGAAAATTACCGGTGAAGTAAAAGTAGTTTTAGACGAATTTCAAACCGTTGAAAATATCTCTCTTTACATAAGTAAGATTAAAGAGTTTTTAACGGCTGAAGTTACTCGACTTTTAGAAGCTATTTTAGGGGGAGCCATTTTACTTGACAGCTCAGATATTCATATTGAACCAGAAAAAGAAGAGGTGAAGCTCAGATTAAGAATTGATGGGATATTAAATGATGCAGCTGGATTTTCTTTAAAAGCTTACAAAACCCTTCTCTCTAGAATTAAATTGCTCTCTGGCATCAAGCTCAATGTTACTGACAGGCCGCAAGATGGCAGGTTTACTATTTTACTTTCAGAAAAAAACCAAGAAGGTTCAGAGGAAGAAACAGTGATAGAAATCAGAGCTTCTACTCTCCCGTCTGAAGGGGGAGAAACGATTGTCCTCCGAGTTTTAAATCCCAAAAATTTAATTGAAATTGAAGCTTTGGGTTTAAGAAAAGACTTGGTAGAAATTTTTAAAAAAGAAATTAAAAAACCAAATGGAATGATTATTATTACTGGACCCACTGGTTCTGGTAAAACAACTACTCTCTACGCTATCTTGAAAAGAATTAACAGCCCTGAGGTGAAAATTATAACTATTGAAGACCCTGTAGAATATCACCTGGAAGGCCTTTCTCAAACCCAGGTCAACTCCAAAAAAGGATATACCTTCGCTTCCGGCCTTAAAGCAATCGTTCGCCAAGATCCTGACGTTGTTTTAGTTGGCGAAATTAGAGACCTGGAAACAGCTGAAATCGCTTGCCAGGCCGCTTTAACCGGCCATTTAGTTTTTAGCACTTTACATACCAACGATGCCGCCGGAGCCATAGCCAGATTAGTTGATTTGGGAGTTAAAACTGTCTCCATCGCTCCTGCCATTAATATGGTCGTTGCTCAAAGATTACCAAGACGAGTCTGTCAAAAATGCGTAAAATTCACTCTCCCTTCAGAAATAGAGGCAAAGAAAATAAAAGATGGTTTAAAGAATGTTAAAAAAGAAATCCTGCCCAAGGCCTTTTTTCAATCTAGTTTTAAAATTCCAAAACCCCAAGGATGCAAAGAGTGCAATGGCACTGGTTATCGGAAAAGAATAGGAATTTACGAAACTTTTTTAATTGACGATGAAATGGAAAGATTTATCTTTAAAAATCCTTCAATCGTTGATATGAGAGAATTAGCAATCAAAAAAGGAATGGTCTTAATGCACGAGGATGGTTTAATTAAGGTTTTGGAAGGAATTACGACAATTGAAGAAATAGAAAGAGTAGCTGGGGAAGAGTAAAAAACAAAACCCCGTATAATTTCCTTCAAAACTATACGAGGCAAGAGCAATCCTGGAGTTGGGGATTAAATTTTTTGCGAATGCACGCAAAATTAGAATTTCCCTGAGGAATATCCTCGCTAAAGCCAAGATGTCCGTCAAATAAAAACTCCGG
>JBBTXV010000038.1:0-11473 GCA_038062035.1 Patescibacteria group bacterium | reverse complement strand
ATTCGGATTATATTTTATGATTAAAATTGCCATAAATGGATTTGGCAGGATCGGAAGGCCTGCTTTTCGGAGGATACTTGATAAGCATCCGGATTTGAAAGTGGTGGCGATTAATGATTTGACAGACCAAAAAACCTTGGCTCATCTTTTAAAGTACGATTCGGTTTATGGGATATATGATAAAAATTTTCCTTCAGATATTCAGTTTTTGGCTGAGAAAGATCCGAAAAACTTGCCTTGGAAAAAGCTTGGAGTAGATGTTGTTTTAGAGTGTACTGGTTTTTTCACGGAATACGAAGGAGCGAAATTGCATCTGGAGGCCGGGGCAAAAAAAGTAATAATTTCCGCTCCCTCAAAATCAAAGGAGGTGCCCACTTTTGTTTTAGGGGTAAATGAGGAGAAATATAACTTTAAAACCGATAACGTTGTTTCAATGGCTTCCTGCACTACGAATTGTTTAGCTTCCTTAGCTAAAGTTTTGAATGATAATTTTAAAATAATCCATGGTTTCATGACCACTTGCCATTCTTATACTAACGACCAGAGAATTTTAGATTTATCTCATTCAGACTTGAGAAGGGCAAGGGCGGCCGCTTTAAATATTATTCCAACAAGCACTGGAGCGGCATCCGCCATTGGCAAGGTGATTCCGGAAATAGACGGTAAGTTAGATGGTATCGCTTTTCGAGTTCCAACATCCATAGTTTCAATTTTAGATTTATTTTGCCAAGTGGAAAAAAAGACCTCAGTAGAGGAAGTGAATTATACTTTCAAAAAAGCATCAGAGGAAAAAGAATTAAGAGGAATTTTAGGAGTTGAGGATGCTCCTTTAGTTTCTTCAGATTACAAGGGCAATTCTTTTTCAGCTATTGTTGATATTCCCTTAACCATGGTAAAAGATAATTTAGTGAAGGTAATTGCCTGGTATGATAATGAATGGGGCTATGCTTGTCGTTTAGCTGAATTCGCTGAATTCATTGGTAAAAAATCTTAGCGTTTAGGTTGGTTTGAGTGATTTGAAGAGTTAAAATTATTAACTCTTTTTTATTTGAAAAAAAGAGCCTGACAAGAGGAAATTATAAGGATTTTAAAGCTAAAAGTTCTTGAAAAACTCTTTATTTTTTCTTTGTTTCAGTTATAATAGATCAATATGTTAAAGAGAGGAGATTTGTATTATCCAAGCGAAGAATTTAAAAAGAGGGCTTGGGTGAATGACGATAAGATTTACAAAGAAGCCCTAAAAGACCCGATTGGGTTTTGGGGGAAATTGGCTGAGGAGCTTTTTTGGTTTGAAAAATGGAAAAAAACTTTTGAGCATGACCCGCCGTATTTTAAATGGTTCATTGGCGGGAAAATCAACATTACCTCAAATATTTTTTCCGCCCAAGGCGGACCCGCCTCGGGCGGGGAGAAAGATTGGTTAGCAAGGAGAGATAAACCGGCTTTAATCTGGGAAGCAGAACCGATTCAGGAAAAAAATCGTATTCTAACTTATGGAGAACTTTTTTCTGAAGTATGCAAACTTGCTAATGCTTTGAAAAAACTGGGAGTAAAAAAAGGGGATAGGGTCGGAATTTATCTGCCTATTGTTCCTGAAGTGGTAATTTCAATGCTGGCCGTTGCCAGGATAGGAGCGGTTCATTCAGTTGTTTTTTCCGCTTTTTCACCCCAGGCCTTGAAAGTTAGACTGCAAGATACCGAGGCAAAAATTTTGATTACAGCTGATGGTTATTATCGTCGGGGAAAGGCTATTAACTTAAAACAAGCGGCTGACGAGGGCGTTAACGACACAAAAATTGAAAAAATAATTGTCGTGAGAAGAACTAATAGCGAAATTAATTGGCAAAATGGCAGGGATTTTTGGTACGAGGAGTCAATTAAAAACGAAGATGGATTTTGCGAGGCAGAAATAATGGATGCAGAAGACCTATTTTTTATTTTGTATACATCGGGTTCAACAGGAAAGCCAAAAGGAGTGGAGCATACTTGCGGAGGTTATGCTGTCCAAACGAAATTTACCGGTAAATGGATATTTGATTTTCGCGAAGAAGATATTTTTTGGTGCACTTCAGACCCCGGCTGGATAACCGGACATACCTATATGATTTACTCATCTTTACTTAATGGCGTTACCACATTAATTTTTGAAGGGGCGTTAGACTCGCCAAATCCTGACAGGTGGGCGCAAATCATTGAAAAACATAAAATAACAATTTTTTATACAGCTCCAACCGCCATTAGGATGTTTGAAAAATACGGGGCAGATGTTATTAAGAAATATAAGTTTGAAAATTTGAGATTATTGGGTTCGGTTGGAGAGCCCATTGATGAATCAGCTTGGTTATGGTTTTTTAATGAAGTAGGAAAGGGAAGATGTTCTTTTGTTGATACCTGGTGGCAAACGGAAACCGGCGGGATTTTAATCAGTTCCTTGCCAGGCATTGGGCCATTTAAACCTGCTCATACCGGATTACCTTTCCCAGGAGTAAATATTGATATTAAAGATGGTAACTTGGTAATCTTGCCGCCTTTTAGTCCGGGCATGCTGAGAGGGATTTTTAAAAATCCTGAAAAATATTTAGAAACTTATTGGAGTCAGTATGGAAAGGAAGTTTATTTTACTTCAGATGGGGCTGTTCGCGACCAAAATGGTTTGATTAGGATTATTGGCAGGGTGGACGATGTAATTAAAGTGGCGGGACACAGGATAAGCACTGGAGAACTTGAAGCGGCTATTGATTTGCATCCAGCTGTTACTGAAACCGCAGTTATTGGCGTCCCAGATGAGATTAAAGGTGAAGTACCCTTAGCCTTTGTAGTTTCTTTGAAGGCGCCTGATAACTTAAAGGAAGAAATTATTAATCAAATTAAAAAAGAAATTGGGCCAGTTGCCCTGCCAAAAGAAGTCATTTTGGTTGAGGATTTGCCCAAAACGAGATCTGGAAAAATCATGAGAAGAATTTTAAGAAAATTATTTATCGGAGAGGATTTAGGAGATCTTTCTACTTTGGCTAATCCAGAAGTGGTCGAAAAAATTAAAGAAAAAATTCAAAAAATGGAAAATCAAAAAGGATTCCTCATTATTATTCTTGATATTTTGTTTGTGGTTTTGGGAATTGCGATTTTAATCATGGGCCTTTTTACAAATCAAGAAACTTTGGCTCAACTCCCAAGCTTATTTAAGAAATAGAATGAGAAAATCGAATCAATATATTTTATGGTATAGAAATGTCTCTTTAAAAGATATTCCTTTAGTTGGGGGAAAGAATGCTTCTTTGGGAGAGATGGCTAAGCATCTTATCAAAAAAGGTGTTAGAATTCCAGACGGTTTTATTTTGAATACTAAGTCATATTGGCATTTTCTGAAAGAAAACGGGATTGATAAAGAGCTAAAAAAAATTTTTAAGGAATTTCAACCCGGGAGTTTGGCGAGCTTAAAGGAAGCGGGTAAAGCCGCCCGAAATTTAATTTTAAAAGCGGAGTTTCCAAAAGATTTAAAAGAGGCGATAACTCAGGCTTACAAGAGCTTATCTAAGCAATATAATATGGAAAAAGTTGATGTTGCTGTGAGGTCTTCGGGCGTTGCTGAGGATTCGCCCAATATGTCTTTTGCCGGTCAATTTGAAACTTTTTTAAACGTTTCAGGTCAAGAGAATTTATTGAAGTCGGTAAAAGAATGCTTGGCTTCAGCTTTTGGAGATAGAATAATTGCTTACCGCGCAGAAAAAAAGATACCCCAAATTAAATTCGCCTTGTCCATCGGGATTCAAAAAAT
Organism: Patescibacteria group bacterium; assembly: GCA_038062035.1. Classification (GTDB taxonomy): domain Bacteria; phylum Patescibacteriota; class Minisyncoccia; order Minisyncoccales; family 2-12-FULL-40-12; genus JBBTXV01. The sequence goes on along the minus strand of JBBTXV010000038.1, from coordinate 7,698 downwards.
GATTAGAAGCGACCTCGCAACTTCCGGCATTATTTTCACATTAGACACTGAAACCGGCTTTCAAAACGTTGTTTTGATAAATTCAATTTATGGCATCGGGGAAATGATTGTTAAAGGGAAAATTACGCCTGATGAATTTTATGTTTTTAAGCCAACTTTAAAGCAGGGTTACAAATCAATTATCCTCAAGAATTTTGGTAGAAAAACAAGAAAATATATATACGGCAAGAGCGGAGGATTAAAAGAGGTTAACGTTCCCAAAGAAGATCAATTGAAATTTTCTTTAAATGATGAAGAAATTTTAACCTTAGCTCGTTGGTCTTGTTTAATTGAAGACCATTATAAAAGACCTCAGGATATTGAATGGGCAAAAGATGGAAAAACAGGCGAGCTTTTTATTGTTCAATCAAGACCAGAGACAATTCATGCTTCCCGCGCCCGCCAATTTTACGAAGAATATCAGCTCAAAACCCAAAAGAAACCGATTTTAGAGGGTATTGCTGTTGGAAACAAAATTGGCCAGGGAAAGGTAAGAATGATTGAGAATCTTTCTGCAATGCATCAATTTCAAAAAGGGGAAGTTTTGGTAACTAAAATGACAGATCCTGACTGGCTGCCTATTATGAGAATAGCTTCAGCTATTGTTACGGATGAGGGAGGCAAAACAGCTCATGCGGCTATTGTTAGCCGGGAGTTGGGAATTCCTGCTATTGTAGGAGCAAAATCAGCAACTAAAAATTTGAAAATTGGTCAATTGATAACAGTAGATTGCACCCAGGGGTTGAGAGGTAGAATATTCTCAGGGAAAATTCCCTTTAGAATTAAAAGATATAATTTAAAAAAAATCCCTAAACTCAAAACCAAAATCATGGTTAATATAGGAACGCCAGATATCGCTTTCAAGAATGCTTTCTTACCGGTTGATGGAGTGGGTTTGGCGAGGATAGAATTTATTTTAGCTGAAAAAATCAGGATTCATCCTTTAGCTCTTCACCATTTTAAAAAAATTAAAGATAGAAAGATTAAATCTCAGATTGAAACAATGACTTTTGAGTATAAAGATAAAAAAGAATACTTTGTAAAAGAGTTAGCCGAGGGAATTTCGCAGATTGCCAGCGCCTTTTGGCCAAATCCGGTTATTGTTAGATTGTCTGATTTGAAAACAAACGAGTACCGCCAGCTCGTGGGCGGCGAACTCTTTGAGCCAAAAGAAGAGAATCCGATGTTGGGTCTCAGAGGAGCTTCTAGGTTTTACGATGAGAAATTTCAGCCAGCTTTTAAGATGGAGCTTGAAGCTATCAAAAGAGTGAGAGATGTTTTTGGATTAAAAAATATTTGGCTAATGCTGCCATTTTGCCGAACCGTTAAAGAGGGAAAAACCGTGTTAGAATTAATGAAGAAATATGGCTTGGAGAAGGGCATAGATGGATTAAAGGTTTTGGTAATGTGTGAAATTCCTTCTAACGTAATTTTAGCGAAAGAATTTTTGGATATTTTTGACGGGATGAGCATTGGCTCTAATGACTTGACTCAATTGGTTTTAGGGGTAGACAGAGATTCAGCTGATATCGCCAAAATTGGGGACGAGAGGAACGAAGCAGTGAAGGAAATGATAGGAGAGGCGATTCAGGCTTGCCGTCACAAGAAAAAGTACTCTGGCATTTGCGGCCAGGCGCCCTCTGATTTTCCGGAATTCGCTGATTTTTTAATTCAAGAGGGAATAGAATCAATTTCTTTAAATCCTGACACGGTTATTAAAACGATTCTACACATTGCTAAAGTAAATAAAAAAAGATAAAATATATTTATGGAAAACAAAAACTCTAAAATAATTGTTTTTGTGGAAATTCCCAAGGGTTCTGTTCAAAAATATGAACTTGACGAGAGTTTGGGCGGTATAAAATTAGATAGAACGCTTTACAGCCCAATGTATTTTCCTTTTGAGTACGGTTTTGTTAAAGATACTTTGGGAGAGGATGGTGATCCCTTGGATTGTGTTTTAATTTCAACGTCTCCGACCTTTCCTGGATGTTTTGTTTCAGCTCGCCCCATTGGTTTTTTGGAAATGGAAGATGAAGCTGGTATTGACCACAAAATCTTAGCTTTGCCAGATGAAAAAATTGACCCAATGTTTGCTGAAATAAAAGAATTAAACGATATTCCTGAGCACTTGAGAAACGAAATTAAGGAGTTTTTCGAAAATTATAAGAATTTGGAGCCAGGAAAGTGGGTTAAGCTCAAAGATTTTAGAGATAAGCAGGAAGCGGAAAAATTGATTGGAGAAGCTAAGGAAAGATATAATAAAAAATAGTACCACCAAAGCCAATAGGTACTATTTTTACATATGAAAGACGTTATTACTTTTGGTTCAGCTACTCAAGATATTTACGCCAAATCAAGGCAGTTTTTGTCAGTTTTGGGAAAATCTTTCAAAACCGGCGAGGGAATTTGCTTGACTTTAGGTTCCAAAATTGAGTTAGACGATATTTCACTGACTTCAGGGGGCGGGGGAACAAATTCAGCAGCCACTTTTGCCAATCAAGGATTAAAGGTTGCTTATTGCGGTCAAGTGGGAGAAGATTGTTTTGGGAATTTGATATTTTCTGAATTAAAGAATTTGAAAATTGATACAGAGTTTATTTCAAAATCCAAAAATAAACTTACGAGCACTTCGGTTTTTTTGGCTTATCCTGGCAGAGACCAAACTGCCTTAGTGTATCGGGGAGCTTCAGATGATTTAGATAAGAAAGATATGTTGTGGCAGGAGATAAAAAAAACCAAATGGTTTTATTTAGCTCCATTTTCCGGGAAATTATCTAAGCTAACCGAGGATTTGGTTGATTTCGCTAAAAAATATGGAATTAAAGTCGCTTGGAATCCAGGTTATAACCAATTGAAATTCCCTCAATCTATCCTGGAAAGAATTTTTAAGAAGATAGATATTTTAATTTTGAATCGTCAAGAAGCCTCTCTATTGACTAAGATTTCTTTTAACAAAGAAAAAGATATTTTTCGAAAACTTTATAAAATGACTAAGGGTATAGTGATTATGACTAAAGGAAAAGACGGCGCCGTTGTTTTAGATTCCAAATACCTATATAAAATTCCAACCCTAAAATTAAAATTCACTGACGCTACCGGAGCTGGAGATGCTTTTGGTTCAGGTTTCGTGGCTGGAATAATTGATAAAAACGATATAATTTTTGCTATGCAGTTAGCTATGGCTAATTCCGGTTTTTGTGTTAGCAAGTGGGGAGCGAAAACCGGTTTATTGAAAAAAGGTCAAAGATGGCCAAAAGTCAAAATAGTTAAGGAAATTTTTAGATAAATAGGTTTTAAATGAAGCCGTTAGAATATTATTTTGAGAAGGCGTTAAAAGAAAAGTGGGCTATCCCTCAGTTTAATTTTTCAAATTTAGAAATATTAAAAGCTATTATTGAAGCTGCAAAAGAGTTAAAAAGCCCGGTTATCTTGGGAACTTCTGAAGGAGAGAGCCGGTTTTTAGGGATAGAAAACGCTGTTGCCTTAGTTAAAAACTTTCGCGAACAATTCAGTTTGCCTATTTTTTTAAATCTTGATCATGGAAAATCGTTTGATTCTTGCAAGGCAGCGATTGATAAAGGTTACGATACCTGTGAGTTTGATGGTTCAGAATTAAAGTTTGATGAGAACATAGAAACAACTAAAAAATTAGTTCAATACGCTAAAGAAAAGAAAGTATCTATTGGAGGGGAGATGGAAGAGATTGGCTCAGGAAATTTAACCGATCCTGATAAAGCCGTTCTTTTTTACCGCGAAACAGGAATTCATCGTTTAGCCGTTAATATCGGAACCGGTCATGCAAAAGAAGGTAAAATAGATTTCTTTCACTTGAAAAAAATAAAAGAAAGAGTGGGGGATATACCCTTAGTTTTACATGGAGCTTCTGGAGTTTCTGAGGAAGAAATTAAAGAAGTAATAAAAATAGGGATAAATAAGATAAATATTAATACGGCGTTAAGAAAGGCTTTCAGAGACGCTTTAAAAGATTTTTTAAATGAGAATTCAGACGAAATCGTCCCTTATAAATACATGCCTAATGTCATTGAGAAAGTAAGAGAGGTTGCAGAAAATAAAATAAAATTACTCGGTTCTTTAGATAAAGCATAATTTTTATAATCTTGAATAAGCTTGAATAAATTAGAAAAAAGTTTAGAATAGTACAGGAATAATAAAAATTCAAAATGATTAGTCTTTCTGTTAAAATTCGTAAAAGTCTTGGGAGGAAGGTTTTAAACCTAAGGAAAAGGGGCATTTTGCCTGGTAATCTTTACGGTCCAGCCTTGAAAGCATCTCAGAATTTAGAGATTGACCGTAAGAATTTCGAGAAAGTATATAAGGAAGCTGGAGAAAGCTCCCTTATTTCGCTTGAGCTTGAAAATAAGCAACTTCTTGTTTTGATTCATGAAGTTCAGGAGGACCCTTTAACTCAAGAGATAATTCACGTTGATTTTTATCAGCCCCGACTAGACAAGGAAATTGAGGTAAGGGTTCCTATAATTTTTGAGGGAATTTCAAAGGCGGTAAAAGAATTAGAGGGTACTTTGGTAAAAAATATCTCTGAAGTTGAAATTAAAGCTCTGCCTCAAAAACTTCCCAAAGAGATAAAGGTTAATATCGGGAATTTGGAAACATTTAAAGATCGTATTTTAATTAAAGATTTAATAGTGGGAGAAGGTATAAAGATATTAAAAAATCAAGATGAGATTGTGGCTTTGGTAACTCCTCCAGAAAAAATAGAAGAAGAGTTGGCAAAACCCATTGAGGAAAAAGTAGAGGATGTAGAGAAAATTGAAAAACCAGAGAAGGTTGAGCAAGCTGAGGAAGTGGAGTAAGGTAAATTAGAAAAATTCAATGGCGGTTTAGGAAATCATAAACTGATGTTTAAAAAAATCTCAAAAATAATTTTACTGATAATTTTCTTTTCGTTTTTTGTCTTACCTTCTATTTTAACTTTTGCCCAGACTGTTCAGGGGCAAGAGAGGGTGAATTTAGAACAGCAATTAAAAGAGCTGGAAGAAAGAATTGCCCAATACGATAAAGATATTACGAGAACCGATAAAGAAAAAAAGACCCTTAAAAATCAAATTAGTGTTTTGAAATCCAAGATCGGCCAGCTTGATACTCAGATTAAAAAGGGGAATGTTACCATACAAGATCTTGGTTTCCAGATTAAAGATACTGAGTCTTCTATTGGGAAAACTTCTTTTAGGATTGAAAACACAAAAGAGAAGCTCACCGCCATTTTAAGAACACTTTCTGAAGAAGACCAAAAATCTCTTCTTGAAATTTTGGTTGCAGAACCAAAACTCTCTAATTTTTTTGATAATTTGGTGGCTTTGGAAGCCTTACATCAAAAAAGTCAAGACTTGCTTAAAGATATTAAAGTTTTAAAATCTGATTTGGAAACTCAAAAACAAAATTTAGATGAGGAAAAAGAAGAAGTAGGAAAAGTGGTAAAGGTTCAGACTCTTCAGAAGCAGCAGTCAGAAGAGGTTAGAAAAGAGCAAGAGCAGGTTTTAAAGATGACCGAAGCCCAATACCAGCAATCTTTGAAAGAAAGAGAGGGGGTCCAGAAACAAGCATCTGAAATTAGGAAGAGAATTTTTGAGTTAGCTCAGGTTTTAGATGTTGATACTCCGACTTTTGAAGAAGCTTATGCGTTAGCTAGTTTCGCTGGAAGCGCTACTGGGGTGAGACCCGCTCTCATCTTGGGGCTTTTAGAAATTGAGTCCGCTATCGGGAAAAATGTTGGGCAATGTAATTGCGCTGGGAAGCCTTCTTGTCGCTATCCCAATTTAACCTACAAAGATATTATGCGAAGCAATCAGTGGGCCTCTTTTGAATCAATCGTTGCTGAGCTTGGTATGAATCCAAATAGTACTCCTGTTTCTTGTTCGGTTAATGGCGGTAAGGTTCAGTGGGGAGGAGCTATGGGCCCAGCCCAGTTTATGCCTAATACCTGGCTGAATTTAGGATACAAGAGCAGGGTGGAAAATTCTATCGGTACAAGGCCAGCTAGCCCTTGGAGAGTAAAAGATGCCTTTTTAGCTGCAGCTTCATATTTATCCGATTGGGATGCTGTCAGTCAGAACAGACAGAATGAAATTGGAGCGGTAACGGCTTATTTATGTGGTACGAACCGAATGACTGCTTCTTGTACTCGGGCAGGCGGGAGTTGGTATAGAAATTCGGTTATGCAAAAAGCCGATCAGTGGCAGAAATGGATTGAGCAAGGGGTTTTTAATAGATAAATTCGCTTAAATTCCGCTTTTTTGTAAAATATCAAGAATCGGATTTATTTCTCCGTCCAAAATTTTCTCTAAGTTCCTCCAGCTTTTTTTAATTCGGTGATCAGTTAGTCTGTCTTGAGGGAAGTTATAAGTTTTAATTTTTTCAGCCCTTTTGGCTTTGCCAATTTGGGTTTTTCTATTGCCAGATATTGAATTTTCTTCTTGCCCCTTTTGTCTTTCTAAAATCTTTGCTTCCAGAACAGAGAGAGCATTTTCTTTATTTTGCAGTTGACTTCTTTCGGTTTGAGAGGTAACAACTAAGCCAGTTGGTAAATGAGTAATTCTGACAGCTGTTTCTCTTTTGTTGACATTTTGGCCTCCAGGACCCGAAGACCTGTAAAAATCAATTTTTAGGTCCTGGGGATTAATTTTAGTTTCAGCTTTTTTTGGTTTTGGCAAGACGGCGACCGAAACAGTTGAAGTATGAACCCTACCGATTTTTTCAGTTTTGGGGATTCTTTGGACTCGGTGAACTCCCCCTTCGTATTGCATTTTTGAAAAAACGTCTCCTTTGAGTTCAAAAATTATTTCTTTAAAACCTCCAAGTTCAGTAGCGTGTGAATCTAAAACTTTTTGTTGCCATCCCTGTTTTTGGGCATATTTTGAATACATTCGGTAAAGATCAGTTGCAAAAAGAGAGGCTTCCTCACCCCCGGTTCCAGCCCTGATTTCTATTATGGCTGACTGAGCTTTTTCTTGAGAATTATTTTTTAATAGTGATTCTAATTCCCTTTCTATGATTTTTTTTCTCTCTTGAAGATGTAAAATCTCCGCCTCTGCCAAAGAGTTCAATTCTAAATCTTCTTTAGCGGTTAAAATTTCCTGGTTTTCCAAGATTTTATTTTCAGTGTTTTTCAACTCTTCTTCTCTATCGATGATTTTTTCAAAAAGAGCTTTCTTTTTTGAAAGTTCTTCAAATCTTGCTGGATTTAAAATCAGCTCAGAATCACTGAGCTGAGACAATATCTCGTTATATTCTTCTTTGATATTTTTAAGATCATTCATATCCTTACTTTTTCTTTTTCAATTGTTTTTTGGATAATCTCTTTTTAAATTGTTCAACCCTGCCCATGGTATCAACGATCTTTTCTTTTCCAGAGTAGAAAGGGTGGCATTGAGCGCAAATTTCCACTTCCATATGTTCTTTAGTTGAGCCAACCTTAAAAGAAGTCCCGCAAGCGCAACGAACTTGAGCATTTTTGTAATATGTTGGATGGATTTCTTTTTTCATAACATCATCATATTAACAAGTTCTAAGAATAATTCAATAGGGCTTAAAGGTGAGAGATTTACCTCACTGGCTTGACAATTAAGGTATAATTAGCTAAATTTAATGTTAGTACTTTTTTATAGCTACTTGAATTTT
>JBBTXV010000037.1:0-3700 GCA_038062035.1 Patescibacteria group bacterium | reverse complement strand
TCCATCACCGCCTTACCCTTCCAACCAGGATCAAATCTCGCTGCGGTTAAATGAACCACGACGCCGATTCTGGCTAAGGAACTTCTGCCGTCCAAACGAGCAATTATATCATTTGGTAAAGAAAAATCTTCTTTGGTCGTGGTTAAAACGAAGGCTTTTGGCTGAAGAATAAAGGGAGAATCATCTTTTATCTTTATTTCTTCCATCAAATCGTTAAAATCAATCTTTCTTTTCAGATCCAAATAAGGATAGTCTGAAGTTTTGAAAATTTTAAAGATATTGCCCAAATGTAAATCCAAAGAACAAGGACCCAATTGCGTCTTAAAATTCGGCTTTGGATTCACTTTAATCCTTTCCTCTTTAATATATTTTTTAATATCGTTATCTGAGAGAACCATAATTAATCTATTGTTATGCCCATATTCTTGGCAGTACCTTCAATTATCTTTTCAGCGGCTTCAATGGTTTCGGCGTTTAAATCTGGCATTTTTTGCTCAGCTATTTTTCTCAATTGGGCTCGGGTTACTTTTCCGACTTTTATTTTATTTGGTTCGCCAGATCCCTTTTCAATGTTAGCGGCTTTTTTTAAAAGCTCGGAAGCTGGCGGCTGTTTTAATACAAAATCATAAGTCCTATCCTCGTAAATTGTAACTTCCACTGGAATGGTAAAACCAACCTTCTCTTTTGTAGCCTCGTTCACTTTTTGACAAAACTCGCCAATATTAAGGCCGTGCTGGGCCAAAGAAGGTCCAATAGGAGGGGCTGGCGTTGCTTTACCCGCTGGAACCTGAATTTTAACAATTGCTTTTATTTTCTTAGCCATTAAACTTTTTTAATTTGTAATGAATCCAATTCAACGGGTGTATCTCTGCCAAACATATTAATTAAAACTTTTACTTTCCCTCTTTCAACATCAAGCTCTGAAACCTTACCATCAAAATCCTTAAAGGGCCCATCAATAATTTTTACCAAATCCCCTGCCTTAAAATCAATCTTATATTGAGGAACTTCTTCCTCGCTTTTCTTTTTTAAAATATCAATTTCTTCTGGAGAAATAGGAACAGGAGTAGTCCCAGCCCCTACAAATCCAGTAACATTTGGCGTATTGCGAACCACATACCAACTATCATCTGTAACTATCATCTCAACCAAAACATATCCAGGATAAATCTTTTCTGAAAAAACCTCTCTTTTGCCTTTCTTGATTTTAATCTTTTTTTCCTTGGGCACCAAGACATTAAAAATCTTATCTTCCATACCCAATGATTCAATCCGTTGCTTCAAATTCTTGGCAACGGCATCTTCATAGCCAGAGTAAGTATGAATAACATACCAATTTCTTTCTTGAGGTAAACGTTGTTTTGGCATACGAGTAATTACGAGTACCAAGCACTCAACACTTTAAGTGCTCGGTTGTGCTCAATATAATTTTACTTTAGAATAAATATCTCCAAAAGTTTCTGAATAATTAAATCTACGCCGCCCAAAAAGAAAGCAATGATTACTGAGGATGCAATAACAATTAAAGTATATCTAATAATATCTTGCCTGGTTGGCCAATTGATTTTTTTAATTTCTACCTGAACTTCTTTAAAAAAAGTAATTATTTTACCAAACATATAGGAAAACCGAATCTACGAATAATTTTAAAACGGCCTTGCGGGCCATCATTTAAATGATAACCAACGGTATTTTAAATGTCAACCCCAATTAAAAAAGTTTTTTAAATATCTAAATTTTTCACTTTTTTGGCGTAGGTCTGGATAAAGCGCTTTCTTGGAAAAACTTCCTCGCCCATTAAAGTATCAAAAATTTTATCTGCCTCTTTGACGTCCTTAATATTGATTTTCAAGAGTACCCGGTTTTCAGGATTCATAGTTGTCTCCCAAAGTTCTTCAGCATTCATTTCACCCAAGCCCTTATAGCGCTGAATTGAAAGATGAGTTTTTATTTTCTTTTTCAAAGAAGTAACGATTTCGGTTTTATCTTCTTCGGTGTAAGCATATTCAATTTCTTTACCGGTTTGGATTTTATAAAGAGGGGGTTGAGCAATATAAAGGTAACCTGCTTCAATAATAGGCTTAAAATAACGATAAAAAAGAGTTAGAAGCAAGGTTCTGATGTGGGAACCATCCACATCGGCGTCCAAAGTCAAAATAATCCGGCGATATCTTAATTTTTCTAAATTAAAATCTTCAGCTACCGCCGTTCCCAAGGCAATTATCAAAGATCTAATTTCTTTTGAGCTTAAAATTTTATCGAGCCGAGATTTTTCAACATTCAAAATCTTACCACGCAAAGGCAAGATGGCTTGAAAACGACGATCTCTGGCTTGCCTTGAGGAACCGCCAGCTGACTCACCCTCCACAATGTAAAGTTCTGACTCTTCAGGATCTTTGCTGGTGCAATCAGCTAATTTACCGGGCAGCGCCAACCCTTCCAAAACTCCTTTTCTCAAAACTGTTTCTCTGGCAGCTTTTGCGGCTTTCCTGGCTTTGGCAGATAAAATACATTTTTCAATAATGGCTCTTGAGTCTTGAGGGTTTCTTTCCAAAAAATCAGCTAAAGTTTCTGAAACCACTCCCTCAACTGCCACTCTTGCTTCTGGATTTCCCAGCTTTGCCTTAGTCTGGCCTTCAAATTGAGGCTCTCTTATCTTAACAGAAACTACGCCGGTCAACCCCTCCCTCACATCATCGCCAGATAAGTTATCATCAGCTCCTTTTAAAAGTTCATTTTTCCTGGCGTAATCGTTCAAAGTTCTGGTAAGCGCTGTCCTAAAACCGGTTAAATGAGTGCCACCCTCGCCAGTGTTAATATTATTAGCAAAACTTTCCTCATAACATTCAAATTCTTCGGTATATTTAAAAGCGGTTTCTACAAATATCCCTTCTTTCTCGCCAGAACCATAATAAATATTTTCGTGGCGAGGGATAACGCCTTTGGTTAAGTATTTAACGTATGATGGTAATCCGCCTTCAAAATAAAAGGTATAAGGCCTTGACCATTTATCCCTCTGATCAACAACAGTAATTCTTACTCCTTTAGTAAGGTAAGCCTGTTGGCGAAGATGATTTAAAATCCTTTTTAAATCAAATTTAACGTCTTTGAAAATTTCAGGATCTGGTTCAAAAGTTATAATAGTACCTGACTTTGAACAAACGCCGATTTTCTTAACAGCTGTCTTTGGCTTACCCTTTAAATATTCCTGAGCATATTTAACTTTATTGCGGCAAACTTCAGCTTTTAACCATTTGGAAAGCGCATTCACTACCGAAACTCCAACCCCATGAAGGCCGCCGGCAATTTTATAACTCTCGCCGCCAAACTTAGCACCGGCGTGCAAGGTGCACATCACGGTTTCTAAAGCTGATTTTTTCGTTTGAGGATGCATTTCTACTGGTATTCCTCGGCCATCGTCTGTCGTCCTTACCTTATTACCAGCAAGCAAACAAACTTCAATGTTCTTGGCAAAACCTGCCATTGCTTCGTCCAAAGAGTTATCAAAACACTCCCAAATCAAGTGGTGAATGCCTTCAGGCCCTGTTGAACCAATATACATTCCAGGGCGTTTTCTGACCGGCTCCAATCCTTCCAAAACATAAATATCTTTTGCCGTATATTCATCTGCTCTTGTATTTGTTTTCGTTATCTGAGATTTTTTTGGCATATTATAAATAAAAACAAGAAGAAACTCTTG
>JBBTXV010000036.1:0-2495 GCA_038062035.1 Patescibacteria group bacterium | reverse complement strand
TTTGATACGCTTTATGCTGAAGGACAGAGAAGATATGTTGAATCGCTTTCAGCTTACGCCAGGCAATTCTTGGGAGTGATGGATAAGCCCGACGTTGATAAAATTGAAGGAATAAGCCCGGCCATTGCTATTGATCAGAGAAAGGCGTCTCATAATCCTCGCTCCACGGTCGGAACGATAACGGAGATATACGATTATCTCCGTCTTTTATTCGCCAGAATCGGCAAACCCCATTGCCCCAAGTGTAAAAAACCGATTTCCCGCCAGACTATAGACCAAATTACTGATCAGATTTTGAAATTGCCAAAAAACAGCGAGATCGCTATTTTGGGGCCGGTGGTTCGGGGAAAAAAAGGGGAATACAGGGGAGTTTTGGAAGAAATTCAGAGAACCGGCTTTGCCAGAGTGAGGATTGAGGGAGTGGTGCATCAAATAGAAGAGGCCTTAGGAAAGGTGCTGGTTAAATATAAGAAACATGACATTGAAGTGGTGGTAGATAGGTTGGTTTTGAGTAAAGATTTAGATAAATCACGATTAGTTGATTCATTGGAAACCGCTTTAAAGCTGGGAAAGGGTATTGTAATAATACAAAATAATAAAAATAAATCGGAAGATTTGATTTTTAGCGAGCATTTTGCCTGCGAAGATTGTGGTATTTCTTTGCCAGAATTGGAGCCCCGAATTTTTTCATTTAACAGTCCATATGGTGCTTGCGCTTCTTGCCATGGTTTAGGAGAAAGATTAGAGGTTGACCCAAAATTAGTTATCCCAAACCCTAATTTATCAATAAGCGAAGGAGCGATTTTCCCTTGGGCTCATGCTTCCCATAAGGTTGGCAGGCAGGGATTTTTTTTGTGGCAGTTGCAGGAATTGGCCAAAAAAGAAAATATTGACTTGAACGAGCCGGTCAAAAATTTGCCCAAATCCAAGATTGATTTAATTTTGCAGGGTTCTGGCAAGTTCGAAGGTGTAATTCCCTCTTTGCAGAGAAGATACCACGAAACCGATTCTGAATATACCAGAGAAGAAATTGAACAGTATATGGTGGAAAAGAAATGCGAAAAATGCCAGGGCAAAAGATTGAAGTTAGAAGCTCTTTTTGTCACCATTGCTGATAAATCGATTGATTACATTGTTGAAATGGAAATTGACAAAGTGAAAGAATTTTTTGAGAAAATCTTGAAAGGAAAAACCCTAAATGTCAGCGATCTGAAAATTATACATCCTATTATTAAAGAAATTATCAATCGGATTCAGTTTTTAATTGATGTGGGTTTGGAGTATTTAACTATTAATAGGAAAGCTGGTACTTTATCAGGTGGCGAGGAGCAGAGAATAAGATTGGCTACTCAAATTGGTTCTCAACTAACCGGCGTTTTATATATTTTAGACGAACCTTCAATCGGTCTTCATCCCAGAGATCAAGGGAGATTAATTGAAACTTTAAAAAAATTGAGGGATTTGGGCAATACGGTTGTGGTTGTTGAACACGATCCTTTAACTATTCTGGAGGCGGATTTTATTATTGATATTGGTCCGGGAGCAGGGAAGCATGGAGGAAAAGTAATTTTTGAAGGAACGCCAAAGCAACTTTTGAAGTCGCATACTTTAACCGGAGATTATTTATCTGGCAGAAAAAAGGTTGAAGTTAAAAATACCAAATACCAAATGCCCCCGAACCAGAATAAATTTGGTACGGGGCAGGCTGATACCAAATACTTAATTATTAAAGGGGCCAATGAACATAATTTAAAAAAAATTGATGTTAAAATCCCGCTTGGAAAATTTGTTTGCATTACCGGGGTTTCAGGTTCTGGTAAAAGCACATTAATGAATGATATTTTAGCCAGAGCTTTGTTGAAAAAATTATATAGATCAAAAGAAGAGCCTGGAAAACACGAGGCGATTTTGGGCACTGAATATTTAGATAAAGTAGTTTTGATTGATCAATCTCCGATTGGCCGTACCCCCCGTTCTAATCCAGCCACTTATACGGGCGCTTTTGCTTTCATTAGAGATATTTTTTCCAAAACAAAAGAAGCGAGGGTTAAAGGATATTTTCCGGGCCGTTTCTCTTTTAATGTGAAGGGGGGCAGATGCGAGGCTTGCGAAGGCCAAGGGCAGAAAAAAATTGAAATGTATTTTTTGCCAGATATTTATATTGAATGCGAAGAGTGCAAAGGTCAAAGATTTAACAAGGAAACCTTAACCATTGAATATAAGGGTAAAAATATTGCAGATGTTTTAAAAATGACCATTGAAGAAGCTTTGGAGTTTTTTAAAAGCATCCCTCCTCTTTATTTTAAACTTAAAACCTTAAAAGAAGTCGGTTTAAATTATGTCGAACTTGGCCAGCCAGCTACCTCGTTATCTGGGGGAGAGGCCCAGAGAATAAAGTTAGCCACTGAATTAAGCCGTAAAGCTACTGGTAAAACATTATACATTTTAGACGAGCCAACGACTGGATTGCACCCTGACGATATAAAAAAATTATT
>JBBTXV010000035.1:0-8750 GCA_038062035.1 Patescibacteria group bacterium | reverse complement strand
GGCGGAGAGAGTGGGATTCGAACCCACGGGCCCTCTTGCGAAGGCACAGGTTAGCAACCTGTTGCTTTAAACCACTCAGCCACCTCTCCAACAATTCAATTCTAAAGGCAAAATTAATTAAAGTCAATTTGAAAAAAAATGGATTTTATGATATTTTAAAAAAAGTAATTTGCCCTCGTCGTTCAATGGATAGGACGGGAGCTTGCGGAGCTTCAAATAGAGGTTCGACTCCTCTCGAGGGCACCAGAACCTATTTTAGTAAAAATCTGATCGAGGCTTTTCTCTTTATTTTTTGATTTTTTCTTAAATTTTTCATAAAATAGATTATGAGCCTCTCCACGCCTATTGAAAAAATTGCACGAGTCGGGCCTTTTTACCAAAAAAAGCTCAAAAAGTTAGGGATAAAAACAATTGGCGACCTTCTCTATCATTTTCCTCATCGTTATGAGGATTTTTCAAATTTAGTTCCGATTTCTCAAGTTAAATTAGGGGAAAAGGTTTGCCTGCAAGGACAAATTTTAGAAATAGAAAATACAAGAATCTGGCCAAGAAGAATGGCCTTAACCAAAGCAATCCTTAAAGATAATACTGGAACAATTAAAATTATATGGTTCAATCAACCCTATCTAATAAATGTTTTAAAAGAAGAAGATACCGTTTGTTTAGCCGGGAAAATACTTATTAGCAAAACAACAAAAAAATCTCCTGCCGAGCTTTATTTGGCCAGTCCAATTTATGAAAAAATAAGTCCCTTGCAAGAATTAACTCACGTTGGTCGTCTCGTTCCAATTTATCCTGAAACCCAAAGACTTTCTTCAAGATGGCTCCGTTATATTCTCAAACCTCTCTTGATCCAAATAAAAAATCAAATTCAAGACTACCTTCCAGAAGAAATTATAAAAAAAGAAAATTTTCTACCCTTGAAAGAGGCGCTTTGGCAAATCCATTTTCCAAAAACGATTGAACTTGCAAAAAAATCTCGAGGCCGTTTTGCTTTTCAAGAAATTTTTAAAATAGCTCTTTTTGCTCTTAGAGAAAGGATAAAACTTAATAAAAGCAAGACAATTGAAGTCCCTCTGAATTTAGATATCGTTAAAAGGTTTGTCGCTTCTTTACCATTTAAACTGACTGACGGCCAAAAAAAATCTATCTGGCAGATTTTAAAAGATTTAGAAAAAAACCGACCAATGAACCGGCTTTTGCAAGGGGATGTGGGCTCTGGCAAAACCGTAGTCGCAACCGTAGCCGCCTTAAACACAGTAAAAGCAGGTTATCAAGTAGCTTTTATGGCGCCAACTGAAATTTTAGCCAAACAGCACTTTCAAGAAGTTTCAAGACTCTTAAGTAAATTTAATGTAAATATTGCCCTTTTGACCGGAAAAGAAGATAAATTTTCCTCAAAAAAAATAAAAAACGACTTTGTTGAAATTTCCCGAAAAAAACTCTTAGAAAAAACGGCGGACGGCGAACTTGATATTCTAATTGGCACTCATGCTTTAATTCAAGATAAAGTAAAATTCGGGAAGTTAGCTTTGGTAATTCTGGACGAACAGCACCGTTTCGGAGTTGAGCAAAGAGCCCGCCTCTGTCGAAACTCCAGAGAGCAAACAAAATTAACAATCCCTCACTTGCTTTCAATGACCGCTACTCCTATCCCAAGAACTTTAGCTCTGACGATTTATGGCGATCTTGATATCTCTTTAATGCCCGAATTGCCCAAGGGCAGGAAAAAAATAATTACTAAAGTTATTCCGCCAAGTGACAGAAAAAAAGCTTATAATTTTATCAGAAAGGAAGTGAAAAAAAGAAGGCGGGTATTTGTTATTTGTCCTAGAATTGAACCGGAAAATAAAAAATCGGGAACTCTGTTTTTAACTGAAACAAAAACAGTTAAAGAAGAATACCAAAAGCTTTCTAAAGAAATTTTTCCAGATCTAACGATAGCGATGCTCCACGGTAAAATAAGACCGAAAGAAAAAGATAAAATAATGAGAGACTTTAAAAATGGTAAATCTGATATTTTAGTTTCAACTTCGGTCGTGGAAGTAGGCATTGATGTGCCAGAAGCCACGGTTATGATGGTTGAGGGCGCTGAAAGATTTGGCTTAGCCCAGCTTCATCAATTTCGAGGAAGAGTGGGAAGATCAAAATATCAATCTTATTGTTTTTTATTCACCGAATCTCCCTCGAAAAAAACTAAACAAAGATTAAAAGCTATTTTAACAGCAAAAGACGGTTTTGCTTTAGCTCGAAAGGACTTGGAAATCAGAGGCCCGGGAGATTTGTCTGGGATAAGGCAGTCTGGATTACCCGATTTAATCATGGCTTCCCTGAAAGATATTTTTTTAGTTGAAAAAGCAAGGAATACAGCCAAGGATATTTTGGAAAAAGACCCTGAATTAAAACAGTATCCTTTACTTAAAAAGGAGGTGGGAGAATTTAGGCAAAAAATACATTTGGAGTAACTATTTTCTTACTTTTTCCGTCGGCCAAAAACCCATATATTTGCCCAATATCCATCTTGTTTGAGCATCAAGAGCCGGTAATGCGCTAAAAAAAATCATAATTAAAGGAAGGAAAAACCATTGAATAAAAAAAATAAAATATTTAGAACGGCCGTAGTGTAACGGCTTTGGCGGAAGTAAAAGAATGCTAAAGTAAGCTGAGCCGACTATACCAAGCATTGAAAAAGTGAGAATAAAACTTACGGCTCTTGGTAAATTATAAGAAATTATGGTTTGAGAAAACTCCACCCCTCCCAAAATTAAAGGCAACCAGCCCAAACAAAAAATTATAATTGAGGCATTAGCCCAAGACCAATGGCCTTCAAATAAATCAAAGGCCCGAGAAAATTTTTTTGAAAAAGGGATTTTTCTATTTTTGAGAGCCCCGAAAAGAAAAAAAGCGATTTCCCCCACTCCCCAAGCCCAACGTCTTTGCTGTTTATAAATATTGATTATTGTTCGCCAGAAAGTTTGGGCCACATTAGCGTCCATGGCTAAGGGATAGAAAATGGGCTGAACGCGATAATCACCATCATATTTAAAAAAGCATTGCCAAAAAATCCTGGAATCGTCGGAGATAACATTAGTTTGTTTAAAGCCAACATCAACCATGGCCTTAAATGACATGGCGTGAGAAGAAAAAGTTAAAAGTTTTTCCGGCCTTTCTTGGCACATCATCTGCCAAAAAGTTGAAGAAAAAGCAAAAGTTCGAGAAAGAGCTGGAGCTTGCCAGATATTATTAATATACAAAGGAATTGGTTGAAAACTTGTTCTGGTTGGCTTTTTGGATTTTAAATAATAATAAGTAAGACAAGAAAAGTAATCTGGGAAAACGCAGGTATCCACGTCAAAAGAAGAAACAATAATATTTTCATAGGGAATTTTTAGGGTATCAATAACCAATTTTTTGGCAACCTTGGCACCCCAGGCGTCATTGGAACCGTGACCGGGAATTTCGCCTTTCAAATTGGCTGGGTGCCAGGTAATTAAAAATTTAAAGAAACTTTGAGAGAATTCTTCTTTCACCTGATTTACAATAGGATCAAGGTGCTGCCTCGCCCTTTCCTCAGCAGACAAAACGACAATCATTTTTTCTTTTGGGTAATTGGCAAGTTTAAGATTAGTAAGAGTATCTTGAAGAAGAATAAATGGCTCCTTATATATTGGTAAAATCACTAAGTGATAAATATCTTGCCAAGCTTTAATCAGCAAAGGGGATCGATTCAGCTTCAATTTATTCAATTTTTCCAGCCAATCTATTTTTTCATTAATTCTCATTTTACGGTAGCTGCTCCTCAAATGAAAATAAAAATAAATAGCTCGGAAAAACCAGTAAACAACAAAGGCGATAATAAAAATAGCCATCCAGACAGGCTTTAACCAAGACAAAACAACAATAGTAATTAAAGTCCCCCAAGAAAGAAGTCCTGGCAATATTTCAAAAAATCTAAAAATGGCCCTTTCTTTAGGATTTTTCAAATCAGAGGCATTGCCAATTTTAAGGTAATAATCATTCATAAATTATTCCTTTCAAGTTTAGAGATAAAACGCTCTCGTTTTCAGTGGTCCCAACGAGATTCGAACTCGTATTAGCGGATTGAAAGCCCGCTGTCCTAACCATTAGACGATGGGACCTTAATTAGTTACTAGTTTTTAGTAATTTACTATTATCACGAAAATTGAAAAAAAGCAATAACTCATGTAACATGAAGCATAAAACATGAAACAATTTGTTTTATTTTTCATGTTTTATGCTTTATGACTATTTTAGGCATTGAAACAAGTTGTGATGATACGGCTATTGCTATTCTTAAAATTCGGGGGAAGAAATTTGAAATTCTAAGCAATGTGGTTGCGTCGCAAGTGAATCTCCATCAAAAATATGGAGGAGTTTATCCGACTCTGGCTAAAAGAGAACACCAGAAAAATTTGCCAATTGTTCTGGAAAAAGCTCTAAAAAAGACTAAAAACCCAAAGATTGATTTAATCGCCGTAACAATCGGACCGGGACTTGAACCATGCTTGTGGACCGGAATTAATTTTGCCAAAGATTTATCAAAAAAATGGAAACTTCCTCTTATCCCTATAAATCATATTGAAGCCCACATCTTTGCCAACTTCGTTGGCAAAGAACCAAAAACTAATTTTTTCCCGGCGATTTGTTTAGTGGTTTCGGGCGGCCATACTCAGCTTATTTTGATGAAAAATATTGGGAGTTACAAAATTATCGGCGAAACCAGAGACGATGCAGCCGGAGAGTGTTTTGATAAAACCGCCAGAATTTTAGGACTTGAATACCCAGGAGGACCCGCCATCGCTAAGCAAGTAAAAAAACTAAAAAACACAAACTACAAATTAATAACTAATCTGCCTCGGCCAATGATCCATCAAAAAAATTATGATTTTAGTTTTTCGGGATTAAAAACAGCGGTTTTGTACGACTTTAAAAGCCGGCCAGAAAAAGTCAGAAAATCAAAACTATACATAAAAGAAATGTGCAATGAAATTCAGCAAGCCATAATTGATGTTTTAATCAGCAAAACCCTAAAAGCGGCTAAAGATTTTAAAGCAAAAACAATAATTTTAGGCGGCGGTGTTTCTGCCAATAACGAACTTCGCAAACAATTTAAGGTTTATAGCTTAGAATCTAAGGTTGAATTTTTGGTTCCGCCAAAAAAACTGTGCACTGATAATGCGGTAATGATAGCTACAAGCGCTTATTTTTATTGGTTAAAAAATAAAGAGTTAAAACCAGAAACGATTGAAGCTAATGCTAATTTAAGACTATAATAAAGGTATGGAATTACCAAAAGCTTACGATCCTAAAAAAACTGAAGATAAAATTTATAATCTCTGGCTCAAATCCGGTTTTTTTAATCCGGATAAATTACCAAAGCGCCACAAAAAACCCTACACTATAGTAATTCCCCCACCCAACGTCACAGGCGAGCTGCATATGGGCCATGCCTTAAATGCTACAATCCAGGATATTTTAATTCGTTTCAAAAGGCTCCAAGGATTTAAAACTCTTTGGGTACCTGGAACCGATCATGCAGGAATTGCTACTCAAAATGTAGTTGAAAAAGAATTAAAGAAAGAGGGAAAAACCCGTTTTGATTTGGGACGGGAAAAATTTATTGAAAAAGCCTGGCAGTGGAAAGAGAAATACGGAAATCTTATTTTGGAACAGTTGAAAAAAATCGGCTGTTCCTTGGATTGGTCGCGGACTAAATTCACTTTAGACGAAAATTATTCTTTGGCAGTAAAGGAAGCTTTTTTGTATTACCACAAAAAAGGCTGGATTTACCAAGGAGAAAGAACTATTAATTGGTGCCCCCGTTGCGGCACTTCCCTTTCCGATCTTGAAATTGAATATAAAGAAGAAAAGACACAGCTTTACTATATTAAATACGGGCCATTAACCATTGCTACGGTGAGACCCGAAACAAAACTCGGAGATACGGCAATAGCTGTCAATCCAAAAGATGAAAGATACCAAAAATATATAGGGCAAATTATTGACATCCAAACGGTTTTGGGCCCAACCAAAATGAAAGTCATTGGCGACAATTCAGTTGATATGAAATTTGGCACGGGAGCGATGAAAGTTACTCCAGCCCACGATTTAAGGGATTTTGAATTGGGAGAAAAACATAATTTGGAGAAAAAACAAGTTATAGGGCCTGAGGGCAGAATGACCGAACTTGCCGGCAAATACGCTGGTTTAAAAGTTTTAGAAGCAAGGGAAAGAATTGTTGAAGATATGAAAAAAATCGGGATTCTAGAAAAAACTGAGCCCTACACCCATAACATTGCCAAGTGCTACCGATGCAACACTAATTTGGAACCGATCCTTTCAAAGCAGTGGTTTTTAAAAATGAATGAACTTGCCAAGTCAGCGATGAAATTAGTGAAGAATGGTGAGGTGAATTTTATTCCCAAGCGATGGGAAAAGCCTTATTTTGACTGGTTAAAGAATATCAAAGATTGGTGTATCTCAAGGCAAATTTGGTGGGGGCATAAAATCCCTCTTAAAGGAGAAACTGATGTTTTAGACACCTGGTTTTCTGCAGCCCTTTGGCCTTTTGCCGCTTTCAGCTGGCCACTCAACTACGATCGGGGTAAGCCCAAAAAAGGAAGCGACCTTGAAAAATTTTATCCGACAAATGTTTTGGCCACTGACCGGGGAATTATAAATCTCTGGGTAACCCGAATGATATTTTCTGGAATGGAGTTTATGAAAAAAGCTCCTTTTCAAGATGTCTATATTAACGCCACCGTCTTAACCAAAGAAGGAAAAAGAATGTCAAAATCCTTGGGCATTGGCGTTGATCCTCTAAACCTTATTGAAAAATACGGAGCTGACGCTACTCGTTTTGGAATAATTTATCAAGTTCTTGGAAATCAAGATATTAAATTCGGGGAAGAAAACATCGTAATGGGGAAAAAATTCTGCAACAAGTTGTGGAATGCAAGTAGATTTGTATTAAAGCAAGTTGGAAATTTAGACCAGCTAACTGCCCTTCAAATTAAAACTCAGGCAGATAAAAAGATTATTAAATCCTTAAAAAATTCAATAAAATTGGTTAATAAGGATTTGAATAGTTTTCAGTTCGGCCAAGCCGCCAAAACGCTCTATCAATTCTTCTGGCATGATTTTTGCGATTATTACATTGAGGAATCAAAAAAACAGAAGAGTTTAGCAACCAAAAAAATTTTGATTTATGTTTTGTTAACGTCTTTAAAACTTTTACACCCTTTCATTCCTTTTATTACCGAGGAAATCTATCAAAAAATACCTATCAAAAACAAAAAAAAGTGCTTAATGGTTGAGGAATGGCCCATCTCATAAGAAACATGCAATATTCAAATTAAAGGTTTATGAACTATTTAATTTTAATTATTTTTGCTCTCGCTCCAAGTTTTATTTGGCTGATTTTTTTTCTGAGGAAAGACGCCCACCCCGAATCAAATAAAATGATTCTCAGGGTTTTTCTCTATGGAATGCTGGTTGCTATACCCGCTCTTATTATTGAAAGGGGGCTTTTTGAAGGATTTAAAAAAATCATAGAATATCCCGCCCTGATATCCTTTTTAAACATCTTCCTGGGAGTAGCTTTTATTGAAGAATTCCTGAAATATTTTGTTTTTAAAAAAAATTTGTCTGGCGCCCCAGAACTTGATGAACCAACCGATATAATGCTCTATATGATAATTGCGGCTTTGGGTTTTGCCGCCTTTGAGAACCTTCTCATTCTTCTTCCACTACGATCTTATTTCTTAATCCAGGACGTCTTCTTCCTCTCGCTCTTGAGATTTGTAGGCGCCACTTTCTTACACGCCTTAGCTTCAGGATTATTAGGATACTTTTTGGCTTTATCATTTTTAAAAACGAAACGACGAGGGATATTAATTTTGACTGGCTTGGGGACAGCTACTCTCTTGCATGGTCTCTATAACCTATCTATAATAAAAATGGGGGAAGGGCTGAAAGAAATAAATGGACAAATGGAAATTGCAGATTACCCATTATTTATTACTTTCGCTTTTTTGCTCGCCGGCATATTAATTAGTCTATCCCTCTTTGTAACCTTATCCTTTAAAAAATTAAAAGAAATAAAAAGTATTTGCGAAATTTAACCACTAATAACTAATTCACTAATTATCACGAATACGATATTAGAGATTATTTGTGGTTACAATATTCGCGGTTTATTATGTCTTTTCTTGAAAAACTTAAAAAGGGGCTGACTGAGGACGACGAGGATTTAGAATTAACAACTCCAGCAAAGAAAAAACCAGCTAAGACAAAAAAAATAAATCCTGAGGTTAGCGAAATTCCCTTAAAAGAACTGGAACCCAAAGAAAAAATTGAGGAAAAAAAGTGGCCGGAACCTGAAGGTCAGTTGGCAGTTGACGTCTACCAGACAGAAGATGAGCTTGTCATCCAGACAGCGATTGCAGGAGTAAAGCCTGAGGATTTGGACATCACTGCTCAAGGAGATACGGTCGTAATAAAAGGAAGAAGGGAAAAAGCTAAAGAAATGAAAGTAGAAAATTATTTCTATCAAGAATGCTATTGGGGTTCATTTTCAAGGGAAATTATTCTGCCTGTGGAAGCTGATGCTGCAAGATCTCAAGCTTCAATGGCTGATGGAATCTTAACCATAAGAATACCAAAAATTATAAAAGAAGGGGAAAAAAAGATAATGGTAAAATAAAATCCAAGGAAAAGAATATACTTAA
>JBBTXV010000034.1:3348-16312 GCA_038062035.1 Patescibacteria group bacterium | reverse complement strand
TTTTTCCTCAATTTCTTTGGTTTCTCTTGTTTCAATAAGCTTTTCCACCCTTTCTCCAAAAAGGGTAAGCCGTTTTTCCGAGCTTTCATAAGATGAATTAGCATTTCTTAAATGACTTCCTAATTTCCGGAAATCTTCCATTAACTTTTCGCTGTCTTGCTGAATTCGGCTTAATCTCTGCAAAATTTCTTGAGTTCTTTTTGAGATTTGGGTGTCTCGAAACCAATGCTCAATTGTTTTTAAGGTTAAATAAATGGTATTGGGAGAAGTTAAAGTAACTTTTTTTCTCCTGGCGTAATCTGAAATATCCTCTTCTTTCAAATTAAACATTATATGATGGAAAATGGCTTCGGCGGGAATATACATTAAGGCGTAATCCACCGTATTTTCAGAAGGCAGAATATATTTTGAAGAAATTTTATCAATATTAATTTTTATATCCTGAATAAATTTTTTCTGAAAAAAACTCCTCTCCTCATCTTTTTTAGTTTCTATCAGTTTTGTGAAATTATCAGAAAAAAATTTAGAGTCAATTGGCAGTAATTTACCATTGGGCAATTTAAAAATAAAATCCACTTTATCTCCAGAGGAAAAAAGATACTGGCGCAAATAAAGTTCTTGAGGGAAATACTCGCTTAAAATATGATCCAAAGAAGCCTCTCCCCATTCCCCTCTTAGTTTTGGGGTTTTAAAAATTTCCTGAAAAGAAGAAATGTTTTTCATTTCTTCCTGAATTTGCTTAAGGCCTTCTCTCATCTGAACCGTTTCTCTGGTAAAAGAAGAAATTTGCTGATGCATAGCATGGGAAGTATTATCCACGCTTCCCTTAATCTCTAAAACCAAGTCTGTTACCCTTCTTTCCAAGTCCCGAATCAGGCTATTTTGGCTTTTATCCAATCCTGATTTTCTCATTGAAAAAATAAAAGCCCCAAAAATAATAAAAAGGGGCAAAATTATTAGAATAATCAAAAGAAAATCTGGCATTCTAATCGTAAGATATCATTATTTAAGCAGGATTTCAACTATTAAAAAAGCAAAATAAATTCCCAATAAAATAAATCCTTCTTGAGGGGTAATCTTCTTATTACTTCTAACAAAGAGTAAGAAGAAAAGAGATGAAATTATCAAAAAGATACGAGCAATGGCAAATAGTGAAAAATCATTGATTTCAAGCGGATGAATTAAAACCACAATACCCAAAATCAAAGTAGCCGTAATTGCGACTCCGCCCATTAAATCCCCCAAGAGCAGCCAATCTTGGCCTTTCTTAGCCGCTTGAATGGAGAAAAACAGTTCTGGTAAAGAATTCCCCACCCCGACAATAAAAATCCCAATTAAAACCAGAGGAAAGTTTAGGGCCTGAGAAAAGAATTGAGCTGAAGCTACTATTCCATTTCCTCCAAGTAAAAGTAATAAAACCCCTAAAATCAAAGAAATTGAATCAATGAAAAATTTTTTAGAGGTTAACTCTTCTTTGCCGTGATCGTAAATTTTAGTAAATCTTTCTTTTTTTGAAAAAAGCCAAGAAACATAAATAAAAAAAGTTAAAATAAGCAAAATACCATCCGTTCGAGATAAAGAACCGTCAAAAAGTAAAAAGATGGGAAGAATGGCAGCGAAAATAGTAAAAAGAGAGCTTCCTTGAACGGTTTTACTCTGAACTGACAGACCCTTTCTTGAAATTAAAGCTGTTAATCCAATAACAACCGAGAGGTCAAAAATATTGCCACCAACGATATCGGCAAAAGAGAGTTCGGGAATTCCATTTAGGGCAGAAATTATACCAACAACAAGATTGGGAAGCGAACAAGCAAAAGCCATCAGAAAAAAAGCCACGACAAACTCTTTTAATTTCAAGAAAAGGGCAATTCTATGAACTTTCTCAACTAACCACTCGCTTGAAAAAGTCATTAAAAGACAAGAGGAAATAAAAATCAGAATATAATAAAGCCAAATCATAACATAAAATTTCTAAAGAAATTTCATTCCGTATATAATCTCATAAATAATTCCGGCCAAAAATATCAAAATCAAAGGGTAAGCCAAAATAGTTTTTGGCTTTATTTTTCGGTAAATCAGCAAGATTAAAATTCCTTCTATTCCAATCGTTATTGCGCCGACAAAAGAAATTACAGAAATAAATTGTTTTATTCCAATCAAAAAAAGGAAAAGAGGGACAAAACAGGTAATTATCCAGGCTAAATTTCTTTTAAATTTCAGATCATACCAAAAAACTTTCTTTAAAGTGAGCCCTATGGCAATAAAAGAAGTAAAAGTCGTTAAAAGACCAAAAAATATAAGCAAGGACACTATTCCATCACCCAAAACAGATTCAATTCCAGATAGAGCTGATTGGGTTGTCTGAGGCCCAGTAATGCCCAAAATTAAGTAAATGAAAAAAAGATAAACGATCATCGGGATCAGAATTGAAACTGGTATTACCCATCTTAACGCCGATTTTCTTTCTCTCAACATTTCCTCTATTTCTGGAATCAAAGCTGCCCCCCAAAGAGAAAAAAGAATTAACCCATAAGGCAAAAAGAAAAAAGACCAATTGGGCTTGGGAAAAAGATTTTCAGCAACTATAAAAGATTGCCCTTTTAAAAAAACAGTTAACAAAATAATTAAAAAGAGAATTAATCCCCAAAACTCTACTTTGGCTACGGCCTTTATTCCAAAGAAGATTAAAACAGCTCCAATGCTAAAATAAAGGATGGTATAAAGCATCTGATTCCCTCCAAAAAAAGGAGAGAGAAGCTGGGTTAGAAATTCCCCTCCAATAATTAAGTAAGCTAAAAGAGCGCCAAAAATCCCCAAAATAATTGAAAGATAGGCAAAAAATTCTCCACTTGGACCAAGATAGATTTTGGCAAAACCTGGCAATCTTTTTAAATCAGGTGTCTTTAAAGATATTTCACCAAAAAAACTATGAATCAAAATTACTAAACTTCCCAGAACAAAAAAATAGCCAAGCATCACCCAGAAGCCAACTTTTAAAGTAATGTAGGGCAGGGAAAAAATACCAACCCCAATAATAGTGCCAGAAAGCGTAGCTATTGCGTAAATTTCCCTCATTTAAGTCATCCAATCTCAATTATTTTATACTGAACTTTTCCTTCGGGTGTTTCAACCGTAAAGTCCTCAAGCAATGACTTCCCTAAAACAGCTTTCCCTAAAGGAGATTGCATAGAAATTTTTTCTTTTAAAGGATTAGCTTCTTCTGGCCCCACAATTTGAAATTTCTGCTTTGAGCCATTTGAGCTGATCGTTACTATTGAACCGATTTGAACTTTATCTTTTTCTTCCCCATTTTTCGGTTTTTCAATGATTTTCGCTTCTCGAATTATCGATGTTAATTCCAAAATTTTTCCCTCCAAAAAGGCCTGATCTTCTTTGGCTTGGTGATAAGCAAAATTTTCTTTCAGGTCGCCAAAAGATGCCGCATGCTTTATTCTTTCGGCAATTTCTTTTCTTCCAATAGTCTTTAAGTGTTTTAACTCTTTTTTAAATTGTTCAAAACCTTCGGAAGTTAAGTATCGTTGCATATTTCTTATTTTATCAGAAAAAAATGATTATAAAAACAGGGCCGTACGATTTCTCGTACGGTTTAATCCTACCAATTCTATGAGTATTTTAGTGAAACTTAATTTATGATTTTCTAAAATGCGGCCCCAAGGGGATTCGAACCCCTGTTACATGGATGAGAACCATGCGTCCTAAGCCGGGCTAGACGATAGGGCCATTTCTCAATATTATTATATTCATTATCTATTTTTCTTCAACCTCTTGATCTGGCGGAATTTGCCACAAACCTATAATATACTTAGCTAATTTTCCAAAAATGGGAGCGGCTGAATATTCAGCTGTTCTGGATTTTGGATTATCCAGCTTCACTAAAATGACGAACCTGGGATTAAATGCAGGAGCAAAACCAACAAAAGTCTGCCAAGTTTTATCTGAATAACCAGATCTATTAATCCCCAAAGCGCCAAAAGGAATCTGGGCGGTTCCGGTTTTACCAGCAATATAGTATCCTGGAACTTTAGCTGTTTTTCCATAACCTTTCTCTATCACATTAATCATCATAGAAGTTACCTGATTAACGGCATCTTGAGAAACGATTAGATTTTGAGAAACCTTAGGTTGAGTTATAATTTCTTTTTCATCTTTAATAATTTTTTTGACGATATAAGGATTTGCCATCTTGCCTCCGTTAGCAATTACCGAGATTGCCCGGAATAATTGCAAAGGAGTCATTTCTATGCCTTGGCCAAAAGAAGCTGTAGCAAAGTTTACTTCATATCCTTTCTTAAAATTAGAATTAGTTGAGAATACTTCACCTTGCAGAGTAATTCCAGTTGGGTCAAAAAAGCCGAATTTTTCAATATAATTCAAAAAGGTTTGATGGCCAATTTGTCTTTCAACAAAAACAGCTCCGGTATTAATAGATTTTTCCAAAACCTCGTTCATCGTTTGATTTCCCCAAGTTCTTTGACCATAATTATAAATTTTATAACCGCCAATTTTTATAATACCCTCGTCTACGTATTTAGTTTCAGGAGTAACTTTCTTAGTATCCAAGCCAGCTACCATTGTAATTGGTTTAAAAACAGAACCTGGTTCAAAAATTTTTTGAATGGCTGAATTTTTGAATACTTCCAAATCTGATTCTTTGGTATATTGATTTGGATTAAAACTCGGGAAATCCGCCATGGCCAATATCTTGCCGTCTTTAGGATCCCCAACTATAATCTGTCCTCCTTCAATGCCCAACTCCTCTTTCGCTTCTTTTAATAATTTTTCGGCCGTAAACTGAATATTATAGTCTAATGTTAAAATTAAATCAGATCCTTCTTCAATGGGCTTTGAAGTTAATTTAATCAAGTATCCCCAAGCACTTCTTTCTCCTCCCTGAATTCCTTCAGAACCTGTTAAATTCTCATTATAATAACCCTCTATGCCGTATTGCCCTCCACTATCTCCTCCTAAAAAACCAATTACCTTTGAAGCAAACTCTTCTTGGGGATAATACCTTAAATTCTCTTTTTTTAGATGAACTCCGGGTAAATTCGCTTTTTTCAAAATTCCTACTTCTTCTGAATTTAATCTATTTTTTATTAAAACATAAAGGCTTTCATCCTTTTCTCCTTGTTGAATTTTTTCTAAAATGGAGTTTTCGTCTTCTTTTAAAATCTGGCTTAGTTCCTTTGCCACCTCTTCAAAATCTTTTCCCTTCTTTGAAATATCAAAAGGAGACACAAAAACAAGCTCTTCCTCTTTATTTATGGCTAAAGGAAGAATTTTAACATCGTTATTTTGAATCTCCAAAAAAATTTCTCCTCTTTTTCCTTCTTTTTGGTCAAAGAATTTTTGCTGCCCTTGAGCTAAAGCTTTCCAGTATTCATGATCTCTAATTTGAATCAAAAAAAGCTTAGCTGAAAGAGCCAAGCCAAAAATAATCAGAAAAATTAAAACAAGATTTACCCGCCAAAATTTCATATCTTCCGAAAAGAAATTATTTACTACTTTGAAACAACTTGACCTTCTAAAATCTGGAGATAACGAACCTTATCTGATTTTTCAAAATTAAGGCTCCCCACTAAACTTCCGATCTTTTCCAATGAATTCCCCTGAGATAAACCAACCTCCAAATTCTCGTTATCTCTTGCAAGTTCGTTTGCTCTCTTTTGATAATTCTGAAGCAAAAATGTCTCTTTGGCAAGAAAAGTTACCTGAAAGATATAAAAAACTAAAAGGGAAGACAATAAAACAGTGCTTAGAAAGTAAAATGATTTTAAACTTAATTTTAAATGTGGTTTCTTAACTCTGAATAATAAGTTAAGAGATAAAATATTGTTCATTTTTTAACTGCTGCTCTTAGCTTTGCCGACCTTGAAGAAGGATTTATTTTAACTTCTTGATTTGTTGGTATAACCGGTTTTTTCGTTAAAATATCTAATTCGTAAGATTCTTTGCTAAGAAAGAAATTTTTCACTATTCTATCTTCCAAAGAATGAAAAGAAATTATAACTAATCTTCCGCCTTTAGCTAAAACATCTAAAGTTTGGGGCAATGATTTTTCTAAATTATTTAACTCATCATTAACCTCTATTCTCAAAGCCTGAAAAGTAAAAGTCGCAAAATGCCTCTTCTGTTTTCTATACCAAAAGGGAACAGATTTTTTCACAATTTCCACCAATTGAGATGTAGTCCTAATCGGTTTCAGTTTTCGAGTAGCGACAATGTTACCAGCTATTTTCTGAGAAAACTCTTCTTCCCCATATTCTCTTAAAATTTTTTCGATTTCAAAAAAAGAACGGTAGTTTAATATCCTCTCTGCGGTTTCAAGATTTTTTTGATTATATCTCATATCCAATGGCTCATTTTTTTGAAAGGAGAATCCCCTGCCAGATTCTTTTAAATGCCAGCTCGACATTCCCAGATCAAATAATATCCCTTTCAACGGCTGAAATTTATATTTTTTAACAATCTCTTTTAAATTAATATAGGAATCATTCACTAAAATAAATCTTTCTCTAATTTCTGCTTGATAGGGTTTTTCTGAAAATTCTTTCTTTACGAGTTTGCAAAATTCATGATCTGCCTCAATTCCAAGGACTTTTCCTTTGGGCTTGTTTCGTTCAAGAATAACAGATGTATGGCCTCCAAAACCGATTGTCGCATCAACGAAATTTTCATTTGGTTTTGGGTTAAGATATTCTAAAACTTCTTTTTTAAGAACGGGAATGTGCACTTTGTTTTATATTCCTAATTGCTGTAACCTAGAAGCCATATCTCCTATATCTTTTTGGGTTCTGTCCTTATAATCCTGCCATCTTTTTTGTTCCCAAATCTCAATTCGATTAGAAAGACCTAAAATTGATACATTCTTTTTTAAAAGAGCGTAATCTTTTAGGTAATCTGGCACCAAAATCCGTCCTAATTTATCAAAAGTCACGTCAACTGCTCCAGACAGCATAATTCTCACAAAACCCCTAGCATCTGTTTGGCCATTGGGTAGACCCTCTAATTTTTTTGTTAATTTTTGCCACTCAAGGATTGGATAAACTACAAGACAATTATCAAGACCAGTTGTTAAAACAGCTTTTTTCCCGAGCGTTTTTCTAAATTTTGAAGGTATAGATAATCTTTTTTTATGATCAATAGTATAAACGTATTCTCCTATAAACATACTACTTTTCCACAGAAAATGGCTGTTATTAACTACTTATCCACAATTTCCCACTACACCACCACTATAACCTACTCCATCTCTTTCAGTCAATATAAGTGAGTTAACTTGAAAATCGCCTTAAAATCTGAGTTTATCCACAAATAATTCACAAGCTATCTTTCCTTTTCAAATTAAAAACGCTCCCAAATAACTAGAGCGCTATACTATATTATTATCTTAATCTTTTAGATATCTCCTTCGTAAAATAAAAACTCAAAATAATCAGGGTGAAAATCAGGCAAAATAATATTTTCAAGCAACTCTGTTTCCAAAGGTGCTTCAATTTGTAAAAATTGATTAAAATTAGAAAAATCTATATTGAGCTTCAAATTAACTTGCCCGGGCACAGCGTTAGAAATCTTACCTGCCTCTAATGGTTTAACTAATTTAGCCACATTAATCTGTTCGTCTAATTTAATTTTATAAAGATAATTATCCTTTTGACCGATCCAAACCTCAACCGGAAGCCCTTCATTCATTTCTAAAAATTCATTAATTCTTGGAAGTAAGTCTTGCAATACTCCCAATTCTAAAATTCCCTCCGGCCCCAAAAATTGCCCTGTGAAAGTAAATATTTCTGGTAAAGCCCTTTTGATTTCTTCTTTATTCAAAATAAGCAAATAACGATTTGTTTTAACTCCATTAACTTCTCCGTCTGGAAGAGACTTTTTTACAATATATGTTCCAAGGAGCTCTTCAAGTTTTTTAATTATGGCTTTTTTTACTTCTTCTCTTTCCTGAAGATTTTGATCTATAATCTCTTTCTCAATATTCTGACCAGATACAGCCTTAAGAAAAATTTCTTGGTCAAATTTAATCCACTGCTCTTTAATTTCAGTTAAATCAACGCCTAATGATTCTAAAATTCGCTTTGAAAAAGAAGGATCTGGAGGATTTGTTATCTTAAAATAAGAAATAGAGCCAATGATTTTATTTTCTCCAGATAATGAAAATTGATTTTTATTCTCCTTTATTCGTGAAGAGAGAAACGAGAATTCAATAGTAAAATCTCCGGCTATCTTTAAGTTTTGAGAATCTGTCTTGTCTAAATCATTTTTAAAAAATATGGAGGTATCCAGAATTTTATTATTTTCTTCTCTCGCTTCAAAATTAAATTCCGTTTCAAATCTAAAAGTTTTCAATTCTCTCATTTTTTGAATTGCTCTTTCAACCACCCTTTCAGGGCTCGGCCGAAAAGGATTCCAAAAAGGATTCCAAGCTTTTGTAACCAAGGAAATTCCAATTCCAAGCAATAAAATAATGACAGCCCAAAAAAGAATCCTGATTGGGTGATTTTGATTAAGCATTAATTTTAAGTTCAAAAGTTTGAGAGTCAACTTCAACCTTGTCTCCTCTTTTTATTTTACCTTCTAATAAAGTTGAAGCTAAAATATTCTCAACCCTATCCTGGATAACTCTTCTCATCGCTCTTGCTCCGAAAATTGGATCGTAACCTAAATCAGCAATTTTTTCTTTTAAAGGAAGGGTAATTATAAATTCAATTTCTTTTTCTTTTAGATTTTTCTTTAATTTTTGGAGCATTAATTCAGCGATATCCAAAAGATTTTCCCTGCTCAAAGGTGTAAAAACTATTGTTCCGTCAAATCTGTTTATCAATTCCGGCCTAAAAATTCCTTTATCAAAAATATAAGTTAGAAGTCTTTTTTTGACTACATCCCAAACTTCTTTAGATTTGCCAACTGGCTTCTCATCAAGCGATAAAGGACCTCCTTGTGTTATTTCTTTTAAAACCTGTAAAATTATTTGATAGCCAGCGTTAGAAGTGGCAATAATAATGGCGTTTTTGAAATCAACTTTTCGACCTTGACCATCGGTTAGATGGCCCTCGTCAAAAACTTGCAAGAAAAGATTTAAAATATCTGGGTGAGATTTTTCGAATTCGTCCAAAAGTATTAAAGAAAAAGGATTTTCTCTAATAGAAGTTGTCAGCATTCCTTTTTCTCCCCTTGAACCAATTAATCTTGCAATATCTTTAAGTTCTTGAAACTCTGACATATCCAAACGAATCATTTTTTCTTCAGATCCAAAATAAATCTCAGCTAAAGCTTTTGAGGTTTCGGTTTTCCCAACTCCGGTTGGTCCCAAAAAAAGAAAAGCTCCCATCGGACCTTTTCTAATTGTAATATCAGCCCTTGCTCTTCTTAACGCTGAAGATATCTCTCCAACCGCTTCCTCTTGATTGATAATTCTTTGGTGAATCAAATTTTCCAAATCTAATAAAATTTCTTTTTCTTTACTTTCAAGTTCCCCAACTGGAATTTGAGTCTTTTGGGTAATAAGTTGGGCAATATCTTCTGGTAAAACTATTCTTTTTCTTTTTCTGGCAGCATTAACCATCGCTTCATCCAATAATTGCATTGCTTTTTCTGGGAAAGGAAGACTTGTCAAATATCTTGCTGAAAGAGAAATAATATCCTGAACAGCAGGATAAGAAACAATAATTTTATATTTTCTCTCAGATCTTAAAGCTCGGTCTTGTATTATAAATAAAGTTTCCTGTTCGGAGATTTCTGAGACCTCTATTTTTTCAAAAAGAGACAGGAGGCCGGAATTCTGTTCAATGTTTGTATGAAGACCATCAAAAGTGGTAATACCAATAAACTGAAATGAGGGCAAAGCCAGATAAGAAGAAAGAGTCCCTGAAACTTCAACCGCTCCGACCCTTCTTTCGGTTGGAACGCTAATGTAATTATAGATATCATCAATAACCAATATTACATTGCCAGCAGCAACTGCCTCGTTCAATATCTTATCTAAAACTTCTTCAGCTTCTTCTGTATTTCCTGTAGCCGCTACTACCTTGGGCAGATCTAAAATCATCACTTTTTTATAATTCAATTCAGGCAAGCTCTCTCCCAAAGCGCATCTATTAGCCAAAGCCTCAATCATACTTCTTCTGGCACTACCAGAATCCCCTACTATTAAAACATTATTTCTCTCGACTCTCGCCAGAACTGCTTCCATTGCCTCAACCTCTCTTTGATGAGCAAAAATATCCCGAAATCCCTGCTTTCTCATTAACTCTGTAACATTAATTGAAAACTGGTCTAATAAAACAGTGAATCCTGCCGTCCACTCCCTAGCTAAAGAGCCCTTTCTTAATAAATTTTTCCATTCCCAAAATCTTTTATGTTCTGATATTTTATCTTCCAAATCTTCTAACCAATGTGTTAATTCTTCAATCTCTTTTGTTTTTA
This sequence comes from Patescibacteria group bacterium, assembly GCA_038062035.1. GTDB lineage: Bacteria > Patescibacteriota > Minisyncoccia > Minisyncoccales > 2-12-FULL-40-12 > JBBTXV01. The sequence goes on along the minus strand of JBBTXV010000034.1, from coordinate 5,860 downwards.
AATTATTTTCAATTAAAATTTTTTTACACAAGGAGTTATGTTCAAAAATGGCGCTTATAAGATCGCCCGTCTTGACTATTTCTCTACCCCTGTCTGAAGCAATCTTGATGGCTCCTAAAATTGACTTTTGAAAATCTAAAGAGTATTCTTCTTTGAAAATATCTTTTGATAGATTTTCAATTTCCTTTTTTAAAATTCCTGTAATTTTTCTTAAATCCAAAAGAATTCGAGAAAAAACAAATCCTAATTTTAGATTATTTTTCAGAATAAAATAGGCCAAAATCGTTGAATTAATCTCAGGCAATTGTCTTGAACGAGCAAATTTTAAAGAAAACCAAACATCTCTGCTACTCTCATAATTTAAAAAATCGGCTAGATTATAATTAATGATACCGCCTTGAGAGAGAGCATCTTTAATTTTCAATTTTAGATTGGGTTTTTTAACTTTAGAATTAAAAAAAAGTTCTAATTCCCAAAATAAGATAGTTGCACTCAAAAAAATCATCAGCCAACCAAGTAAAATAGATAAAATTGAAGAAGAGAAATATCCAGTCAAAAAACCATACAAAAAAATAGGAAATATAAAAATAAATAAAAAGAGCGATATTTTCTTGAGAAGCGGAGTAAATCTAAAAAACGAACGAAAACCCCATTTAACTGACCGGAAAATTATCGCATTCTTTAAATTAAAGTAAAATTTGTCTGAAACCATAATAAATCCCCAAAATTAAAAAGAGTGGTAAAAATAACCACCCCAAAAAGATAATAAGAGCCGCTAAGATCATAAAAATCTCAAATACTAAACCAGTTATAATTAAAACACTCCTCACAATCGTGCCGATAAAACGGGAAAATAGATTAGAAAGAACTACCTCAAAATATCTTGCAGGATCAAATCCTCGGCCAAAAGACCATTCGTATTTTCGCCAAGGAGAAAAAAGAGTCTTTAAAAGAAGAGAAGTAGAAAAATAATTTAAATTGAATAAAAGAAAATTCTTCAATGCTTTGAGAATTTCTCTTGGGGCTTCAAAAAAATGCCAGGTTAACCAGAGAACTAAAATATTATTCATCATAAAGAAGAATAGCTTTAAATCAAAATTAATCCATTGATCTATTTATTAAATTATAAGGTATTCTTCAAGAGAAAGAAAGTAGAACTATTATCTTTTCTTGCCTACCCCTTTCTATTTTCTAAGGATGCTTTAATAATCTTGACAAGGTCTTTTGGTTTTCTATAATGGCTCTGAGATATTAAAAAGGTCGTAATAATAAAATTTAAAAAAATAAAAAGACATGATTGAAGACAGATTAATTTCTCCTCTATTTTCTCAAGAAGAAGATAGGTTTGGTTTTGATATGGATGATTCAGAAGAAAAAGAAGAAGAGGAGGAGGAATCTAAAGAAGAAGAAAATTAGACTATTTTCGTTTCGCGAATAGTTTCCCTAGAAATATCTTATTTCGCAAATGTAAAATAGAAGAAGAACATCTTTTAGAAAGCAAAAATTCCTTGCGAAAAGCAGGGAATTTTTTTAAAAAAAACGGGGCAAAACAATCATTCCGAAGAATGGTCGCTTTTGCCCCTAGCGTAGGGAGGACTGCCTTTATAATATCATGCGGAAAATATCTGTCAAGCTATTTTTTTTCTTTCCAAAGAGATAAACTAACAAGCAAGGGAGCCGCAATAAAAATAGATGAATATGTCCCAGCTAAGATTCCAATTATTAAGGCCAAAGCGAAATACTTTAAGGTGATCCCACCCCAAAAAAAGATAGCTGATAGAACCAAAATAGTGGCCAAAGAAATATTAATAGACCTTACAATGACTTGATTTAAACTTTTATTAACGGTTTCTTCAAAATTAACTCCTATTCTTTTAAGAAGGTTTTCCCTGATTCTATCAAAAATCACTACCGTATCATTGAGAGAGTAACCCAAAATTGTTAACAAAGCTGCGATTATGGGAATAGTGATTTGCACTCCAGAAAACTTTCCCAGAACAAAAAATACTCCCAAAGGTATTAAAACGTCGTGAAGCGCCACAAGCGAAGTTATCAAGCCATACTGCCAAGATTTCACCGGTCGGTAAACCTGACGAAAAGCCAGGGCAATATATAACAGAATTGCGATTAAGGAAACTACAAGTAAAATTTGGGTTTTTCTTTTCAATTCTTGGCCGATTATTGGGCCTATTGACTGAAAACTCATTTCTTGAAATTCATTTTTTTCTCTAAGTTTTTTAATTATTTCCTGATGCGTTGCTTCCGATACTTCTTTGATCCTGATGATTATGCCTTTCTCTCCGGTTGGTTGAACGTAAATTGTCCCGAGGTTAAAAATCTCCAAGTTTTTTTCAATTTCCTGGTTAGACGGCCTAATGCCCTTGTACTCAAGCTCTAAAATACTACCGCCAGTAAAATCAATTCCTAAATTCAAACCAAATATAAAAAAGAAGGTTATACTTAAAACAACTAATCCTCCAGAAAAAATATAATAAATTTTTCTATGTTTGAT
>JBBTXV010000034.1:0-3248 GCA_038062035.1 Patescibacteria group bacterium | reverse complement strand
TTATCTCCATAACCAAGTAAACTTTTCAAATTTAGTTTTCTCAAAGATTTTCAAAAAGTTTTTCGTAACGATAATTGCTGAAAACATACTCAGTAAAATTCCTATTATCAAAGTCAAAGCAAACCCCTTAACAAAACTACTGCCAAAGCTAAAAAGAATCAAAGCTACGATTAAAGCGGTTAAATTGCCATCTCTAATTGCCGTCCATGCCCTTTTAAAACCCTCTTCCAAGGCAGCAGGAAAACTCAATCCCTTCCTTAATTCTTCTCTCATTCTGGAAAAAATAAGAATATTGGCGTCAACCGCTATACCCAAAGATAAAATAACACCGGCGATCCCTGCTAAAGTAAGGGTAACGGGAATTAATTTAAAAAGGGCTAGAATTAAAATAAGATAAATCCCCAAGGCCAGAGATGCAAAAAATCCGGGCAATCGATAAAACGAAATTAAGAGCAAGATAAGAGCAGCTAAGCCAATTACTCCAGCCCTTAATGATTCCTCTAAAGAAACCCTTCCTAAAGTCGGGCCAACTGATTGTTGCGAGATTAAAGAAATTGGAACGGGCAAAGCTCCGGATTTCAAACGAGAAACAATTTGCCTTGCTCTTTCTATATTTTTTTCACCGGTAATAACTGCCTTGCCACCCGTAATCTTCTCTTGAACAACGGGAGAGTAAAGATCTTCATCGGTTATTTTATTATCTTCTGTTGTATCAATGATAGATTTCCCGTCCAAAAAAATAGCTAAAGGTTTTCCAGTATTTCTGGCTGTAACTTCTTCAAAAACTTTAGCGCCTTCTGAAGTAAATTCCAGTTGTATCGTTATCGCTCCAGTTGTTTGATCAAAAGAAATATCAGCTCTTTTAAAATGTTCGCCACTCAGCTCCGTATTTTTCCATGCAAAAAATTCTTCTTCTTTTTTCTCTTCATTAAAAGTTTCAACTTTTTGATCCTGTTTTTGGATTTTTATCGAAGTAAGTTCTTTAAATTCTAAAAGCGGTGTCTCCCCTATTTGAGCAATAGCGGCAGATGGTTCAACCCCAGCTATGTCAACAAGCAGCCTTTCCCCTGTTATTTGTACCACAGGTTCTGCCACTCCAAAAATATTTATTCTTCTTTCTATTAAATCTCTCAAATCTTCCATTTTACCACTCTTCTCCCGAGAAGATACGCCTGAAAGATCGGCTTGATAAATTAAATGAGCGCCGCCTTGCAAATCCAAGCCTAATTTAAAAGGCCTTTTTTTACTCAAAACGAAAAATCCGGCCGAGCCAGCTAAAATAAAAATAAAAAGAATAAAAATATAAGTTTTCGTTTTTGGCATTTTACGTTCCTTATTATATAATTTTCTCTCTAAAATACAAGAGAACATCTCAGTGTTCTCTATGATAAATATACAGCTCCCTGGAATTAACACTTCCGCAATCTTTATGATAAAATTTTAATATAACGATGAAAATAATTTTTTCAAAAAAAAGTTTTGAATATTACGAAAGAGGGCATCCTGAAAGCCCAGAAAGAACTAAAAAAAGTTATGATCTATTAAAAAATAGTTATACATTTATAGAAGCTGAACCCTGCTCTAAAGATGACTTGTTAAGCATACATTCAAAGAAACACGTTGAAGATGTTAAAAGTGGCAACTTTAACGATCCTGATACCCCTGCCTTAAATAACATCTATGACTATGCAATATTAAGCACGGGCGCTTCAATACATGCAGCGTTATTGGCTATTCAAGGAGAAAAAACATTCTCCTTAATGAGACCTCCAGGTCACCACGCTTCAGATTCGCCAAAAGGTTTTTGCTACTTTAATAATATCGCAGTGGCAATTTCCAAACTTCTTAAAGAAGAAAAAATAAATAAAGCTGCCATACTTGATATTGATATACACCATGGAGATGGTACGCAGAATCTTTTTTTAGGGAATAAAAGTATCTTATTTTGCAGTATTCACCAATCTCCGCTCTATCCTGGAACCGGCCTTAATAACGAAAAGAATTGTATAAATTTTCACTTACCTCCCGGAACTTCTGAAAATATATATCTTCAAACCCTAGAGAAAGCTCTAAAAAAAATTAAACAATTTAAACCTGATATTCTTGGTGTATCAGCTGGATTTGATACTTACATAGAAGAAGGTAAAAATTGGCATGAGAGAGAATCACTTGGAAATTTCAGGTTAAACCTAAAAAGCTACAGAAAAATTGGAGAAAAAATATCGAAATTAAAAACACCGACTTTTGCAATATTAGAAGGAGGATATTCAAAATCCTTACCTTCTTGTATTTATCAATTTTTACTAGGTTTTAGATAAGAAAAAAATAATCATTTATCAAAAACCAGACACCAATAAGGTGTCCGTTAGAAAATTAAGTCAGGATCTATCCTGTTAATTAAGTAATATAACAAATAATTTTGTGGACTAATTTGGCGGCTAAAAAATCAGGAGCGGCTAATCCCGGAATCGGATCCAGCTCAACCACATCAGCACCAATTATTTTCTTTTTTTGAGCCACTTGCCTTAACAAATTTAGGGTTTCGTACCAACCAAGACCGCCTGGCTCTGGAGTTCCAGTAGAGGGCATAATTGAAGGATCAAAAGCGTCCAAATCAAAAGTTAAATAAACTTTATCTTTAAGAGTTAAAATAATTTGATCTATGGGAATTTCAGGAGAGAAAAAAATATTCTCAGCTTTATCTTCTCCTCTTGAGGTACTCCTTATCCCTACCTGAGTTATGGGAATACCCAAGTCCTTAATTCTTTTCATTACACAGGCATGATGATATTTTGTGCCCTCAAATTCGTCTCTTAAATCAGTATGAGCGTCAATTTGCAAAACTGAAAAATCAGAGAATTTTTCTTTGAAAGCTTCAACCGCGCCAAAAGTGATAGAATGCTCTCCTCCTATCATTAAAGGAAACTTTCCATCTTTCAGAGTTCGGTCAATCACGTTTTTTATTAAATCCATTGTTTCTTTCGGAGAATTTTTTGAAGGAAGCAAGGGTTCCAAAGTAAAAATCCCTTCTTTTGAAGGATCTTTTTTTGTTTCAATGTCGTATAACTCAATATGCCTTGAAGCTTCAATTAACGCTTGAGGGCCTTCTTTGGTGCCGGATTTCCAATAAGTCGTGGAATTATAAGGAACCGGAAAAATTATGAACTTTGACTTCTCGTAACTCTGATTCTCAAGTCCTAAAAAATTAAAAGGTTCTGCTTTTGGATATTGCGGCTCCATTATCTTTA
>JBBTXV010000033.1:0-12644 GCA_038062035.1 Patescibacteria group bacterium | reverse complement strand
TTTTGACTTTTCGTCTTTTTTCAGCCGCTATTTTGAATAAAGAGAAGGAAAAAAGGTATAAAATAAGTAAAGAGAAGCCAGATTTCAAAGAAGAAAATTTGGCGCAAGAAAGTCAGCTGACCGATGAGGAAGTTTTGGAGGTTCTTACGTCTGAAGTGAAAAAAAGGAAAGAAGCGATTGAGGGTTTTGAAAAAGGCGGAAGGAAAGACTTAGTGATTAAGGAGAAAAAAGAATTGGAGATTTTGGGGAAATATTTACCAGAACAGCTATCAGAAGAGGAAATTCAAAAATTAGTCAGAGAAGTAATTAGTAAAACTGGAGCTAAGGAAATGAAAGACATGGGTAGGGTAATGTCAGAATTAGCGCCAAAAACAAAAGGAAAAGCTGATGGCGGCTTTGTTTCAAAAATTGTAAAAGATTTTTTGGTCCAGAATTAAATAATAATTATCTTAAAGTTCCCTGAAATAATAATTTTCAAGTTTCAGTTATTGGAGTAAAAAGATGATTGAGGTTAATAACTTAACTGATATCGCGATTGACAAGGATTTTATTAAGAGAATCGTCAGAAAAGTTTTGAAAGGCGAAAGAAAAAAAATATCAGAATTTTCAGTCGCTTTTATTAACGAACAAAAAATGAAAGTATTAAATAGGAAGTATCGGAAGAAAAATCGAGCAACTGACGTATTGGCGTTTCAGTATGATAATTTAAAGGAAATTGTTATCTGCCCTAATGTGGTGAAAAAAAATGCTGAAAGATTCGGTTTAAATTTTAAAACTGAATTGGCCCGAATTTTCATCCATGGTATTTTGCATCTTTTAGGATACGACCACGAAAAATCGAAAAAAGAGGCAATAAGAATGGAAAAAAAACAAGAGTATTATTTGGCTAATTTTTTAAATTCTTAGTTAATATTTTATGGCAAAAGAGCATTTGATTACTGGTTTAGACATAGGGAGCAGCTCTGTTAAAGTTTTGGTTGTTCAGGATAATCCTAAAAATGAAAAACTTCATGTTGTTTCTCAGATTCAGGAACAATCTTCCGGGATTAGAAAAGGGGTAGTGGTGAATGTTGAAGAAGTGGCGGATATTATTGCTTCTTCCCTTGAAAAAGCTAAAGAAGAATCACGACAAAAAATAGGTGAAGTTTTTGTTAATATTGGCGGTAGTCATATATTTTGCTTGCCTTCCCAAGGTTTAGTTTCGGTTTCTCGAGCTGATCAAAAAATCTCTCGGGAAGATATTGAAAGAGCGCTTTCAGCGGCTCAAATTTTCCCCTTGTCTTCCAATAAAGAAATTTTAGATGTTGTTCCGAAAGAATTTATCGTGGACGGAGAACGAGGGGTAAAGGACCCTTTGGGATTGAAAGGAGTAAGATTGGAAGTGGGAGCTTTGGCCCTTGGTTGTTTTTCCCCTTATCTTAAAAACTTAACTCAGGCGGTCTTGGGAGCTGGAGTTCAAATTAACGATTTATTTTTTACTCCCGTTGCTTCTTCAAGAGCGGTTCTTAAGCCTAAAGAAAAAGAGTTAGGAGTGGCTCTTTTGGATATTGGGGCTGGTACCTCAAGTTTGGCGGTTTTTGAGGAGGGAAGTTTAATTCATACAGCCATTTTCCCTTTTGGCTCAGCTAATATTACTAATGATATTGCTATTATTTTCAAGATAGATGTTGATACGGCAGAAGAAATAAAATTGAAATTTGGATCTTGTTTTTATAGTAAGGGCAATAAAAAAGAAAAAATCAAGAGCGAATTTTTACCAGAACCTTTAACTTTTTCAAGAAAAAATTTAGTTGATATTATTGAAGCTAGAGTTTCAGAGATTTTTACCCAGGTTAACAAAGAATTGAAAAAAATTTCGAGGTACGCTCTTTTACCCTCAGGCATTGTTTTAACAGGCGGGGGAGCAAATATGCCAAAGATTATTGAGTTGGCCAAAAAGGAACTAAAATTACCCTGTCGCCTTGGCCTTCCTCAAGGATTTTCTTCTTTGGAAGAAGATTCTGCTTTTTCAACTGCTTGCGGTTTGATCCTTCTTTCTCTTGATAATCAAGAAAGCCAACATTATTATTCTGGTTCTGGAAAAGGTTTTAGCGGAAAATTAAAAAAGATATTTAGGATTTTTGTTCCATGACGAAAATTAAAGTTATTGGTGTGGGAGGATCTGGTTCAAATGCGGTTTCAAGGATGATGCAGGCTAAAATTAAGGGCGTGGAACTCATTGCCGCTAATACTGATGCCCAAGATTTAAAAAAAGCCAGAGCTCATTTTAAAGTTCGTCTTGGTAAGGGTTTAACTAAGGGTCTGGGTACTGGGATGAATCCTGTAATTGGCAAAAAAGCGGCTGAAGAACAAAAAGAAGAAATTCAAGAAGTTTTGAAAGGAGCTGATATGATTTTTGTTGCTTATGGGGTTGGCGGTGGAACTGGCACTGGGGCTGGTCCAGTAGTGGCGGAAATTGCCAAGAGTTTGGGAGCTCTTACTGTTGGCGTTGTAACCAAGCCTTTTTCTTTTGAGGGAGCTTTTCGAAAGAAACTTGCTGAATCTGGGATTAAAAGGTTGAAAGATCAAGTTGACAGTTTAATTGTCATTTCCAACGATAAATTATTGGAAGCCTTAGATCAAAAGACAACCTTAGCCAATGCTTTTTGGTTTTGCGACGATATTTTAAGGCAAGCAGTGCAAGGCATTTCCGATTTGATTTTGCTGCCGGGTATCGTCAATGTTGATTTCGCCAATATTAAAACTATTATGAAAAATTCTGGCACTGCTCTTTTTGGAGTGGGCAAGGCCAATGGTGAAAAAAGAGCTGAAAAAGCGGTTTTAGCTGCCATTTCTTCTCCTTTGCTTGGCTTGTCTCCCAGAGGAGCTAAGGGAGTTTTATTTAATGTTTCTGGCGGTAAGGATATTTCCCTTTCTGAAATTGATGAAATCGCTCAATTTATAACTAAAGAAATTTCCCCTGAAGCTAAAGTGGTTTTCGGCGCGGTTCAAGACGAAAAGCTTAAAAAAGGCGAAATAAAAGTCATTGTTATTGCTACCGGTTTTTAAATGACCGTTTCCAAGGCTTTTCTTTATTTTTGCCTCTCTTTTATCGGAGGGATTTTTTTGAACTCTTTTTCTTCAATGCCTCAGTTTTTAATACTGGCTTTTTTGATTACAGGGATTTTATTGATTTTCATTTTTTTGCCTATTGGAGGAATTAAAAATAGTTTAGACAACAAAAATTTAGTCGTGGTTGGATTCTGTCTTTTATTTTTAGTTTTGGGAATTTGGCGCCATCTGACATCCGAATCTAAAGTTATTTATCCTAAAGAAGAAAAAGATATTATTTTTGTTGGAATTATAACGGCTGAGCCCGATATTAGAGATAACAATACAAAACTGATAATTAAACCGGTTGAAAATGAAGGGCAGAAAATTGCAGGTAAGGTCTTGGTAACCGTTAATTCTTATCCTGAATATCAGTATGGCGATAAGTTGAAAATTAAGGGAAACTTAAAAATACCACTGGAGTTTGAAGATTTTAATTACAAAAATTATTTAGCCAAAGACGGTATTTACTCGGTAATTTATTGGCCAGATATTGAATTGATTTCAAAAAATGAAGGCAATTTTGTTTTAGCTAAAATTTTCCAGTTTAAAAATACATTGAGAGAATCTCTTTATCAAAGTCTTTCTCCTCCCCAAAGTTCTCTTTTGGTAGCAATGATTTTTGGCGATCAGAGAAGAATGTCAGAAGATTTGAGAAATAAGTTAAATGTTACCGGGCTTCGCCACATTACAGCGGTTTCTGGCATGAACGTTACTATTTTAACCGGTATTTTGATGACTTTTTTGATTTCTTTGGGTCTTTGGCGGCAACAAGCTTTTTATTTTACTCTCGTTTTAATTTTAGTTTATATGATTATGACCGGGCTTCAGGCCTCAATCGTTCGGGCTGGCATCATGGGTTTCCTTTTTCTTTGGGCTCAGTACTTGGGCAGGCAAAATCTTTCTACCAGAGCCGTTGTTTTTGCTGGAGCCTTAATGTTGATTTTTAACCCTCAACTTTTAACTTTGGATGTGGGCTTTCAACTTTCTTTTCTGGCGGTAATGGGTATTATTCATTTTCACCCTTTTATTAGAAATTTTTTCATTACTCCTCCTTCTCAATCCTGGGGTAAGTTAAAGTACTGGTTTTATGCTGCGCCGCATTATTTCTTCTCTTTTCTTTTACTGAAAAATCGTATCCTTCAAGAAATATTAGCAATGACTTTGTCTGCTCAAATTTTTACCCTCCCAATTTTGATTTATAATTTTGGCTATATATCCCAAATTTCTCCTTTGACCAATATATTAGTTGTGCCCTTGCTTCCCCTGCTTATGATTCTCGGTCTTATTTCTGCCATATCAGGAATAATTTGGAAGTTTTTGGGATTTATTCTCTCCTTCCCGTCATGGTTTTTATTGACTTATTTACTTAAAATTGTTGACTTTTTTTCTCAACCTTGGGCCCTTAGAACCATTGAAAATGTTCATTGGCTTTGGTTAATAATTTATTATATAGTTCTTGCTTCTTTGTTAATTTGGCTTAAAAATCGCCAGAAACTTAAATTCCTGAATTATTAATTTTCTCAGATAAGAAATGAGCTATCGTGTTTTTGTGTTAAAATAGGAGAATGAAAAAAACCTTGTTTCATTCCAAAGGAATTACAGCAAGCGAAGAGGGCGGTTCATGGAATTTCCCAAAAGGGTTTTTATGGGGGACGGCTACTTCGGCTTATCAGGTTGAGGGAGGAATTGAAAATTCTGACTGGTCAAAGGTTTATCCAGCCTTTCTTGCCTGTGATCATTATAATCGGTATGAGGAAGATTTTGATTTATTGAAAAATCTTAACCAGGGGGTTTACCGGTTTTCCATTGAGTGGTCGCGAATTGAGCCAAAAGAAGGGGATTTTGACGAAAAAGAATTGGAACATTACCGGAAAGTTTTACTTGCTTTAAGATTGAGAGGAATTAAAACAATGGTTACCTTGCATCATTTTACTACGCCTTTTTGGATGGCTGGCGGTTGGGCTAATAAAAAATTTATTCTTTATTTTAAAAGATTTGCGGAAAAAATGTCCCGGGAATACCATGATTTAGTTGATTTTTGGGTCATTATTAATGAACCTTTAGTTTATTCCTTAATGAGTTATTTTAAGGGTTTTTGGCCGCCTCAAAAAAGAAACCCGTTTTTATTTTTTAAAATAGTGAAAAATCAGATAGCGGCTCACAAAGAAGTTTATACGGCTCTTCATAAGATGAATCCTGGCGTTAAAGTTGGGAATGCCGAAAGCTACAATTTTTTTGAACCCTTTAGCTCAAAATCTATTTTAGATAGAGCGATTAGCAGCTTAGCTCATTATTTTTGGAATGAATATTTTTTAAATAGAATTAAAAAACATTTAGATTTCATCGGTTTAAATTATTATTTTCATAACAAAATTAAATTCCCCATTTCAAAAAAAAATGAAAATAAAGCCGTTTCGGATATTGGCTGGGAAATTTACCCGGAAGGAATTTACCATATCTTAAAATGGCTGAAGAAATATAATTTACCTATTTTTATTACTGAAAACGGGCTGGCAGATAGTCAAGATAAATTGAGAGAAAATTTTATCAGAGATCATTTAATTTGGGCTCACAAAGCGATTCAAGAAGGAGTTGATTTGAAAGGTTATTTTCATTGGTCCTTAATGGATAATTTTGAATGGGCAAAAGGATTTGGGCCGAGATTCGGTTTAATAGAAATTGATTACAAGACTCAAAAAAGAACTTTACGTCCCAGTGCTCTTTATTATTCCCAAATTTCCAGAACCAATCGAGTTGATACCAATAACTTATGACCTCTAACTAAAAAATTATGCCTTGGTTAATTGTTGCAATCTTATCTTATTTTTTGTTTGCCATAACTTTTTTAATGGATAAATATTTACTGGTTAAAAAAATTTTAAATCCCAAAATTTATGTTTCTTATGTTTGCATTCTTAACCTCCTGGTTTTAATAATTATCCCCTTTGTCGGTTTTTATCTTCCAGAAATTAAAATAATTGCCTTTTCTTTTTTGATCGGAGCAGTTTTTTTCTTCGCTCTCTTTTGGTTTTTTAAAGCTTTGGGGCTTTTTGAGGCCTCGAGAGTGGTGCCAACCGTGGGGGGAGTCTCACCAATTTTTTCTTTGATTTTAATTTATCTCTTTTCAATAGGCAAAGAGAAATTGACCCTACTTGAATTCTTAGCTTTTATATTGCTTATTTTAGGCAGTGTTTTGATTACTTATGATCGAACCAAGAGAGTATCTTTTCAGATCTTTAAGCTTTCTCTTTTGTCAGCTTTATTATTTTCTCTTTATTTTGTCTTGCTAAAATATGTCTATCTTTTCCTTCCTTTTTGGCAAGGGCTTATTTGGACGAGAATTGGTACCGCCTTGACGGCTTTTATATTTCTTTTGAGCTTTAGCGAAACAAGACAAGAGTTTTTTGGGAAGAGATTTGCCTCCTTGGGAGTCAGACCTTTAATGAAGATCGTTTTTACTAAAACCACTCCTTTTCTTTTTATTTTGACTAGGATAATTGCTGGTACGGCCGGACTCTTGCAAACTTGGGCTGTTTTTCTTGCCCCCATAGCTTTTCTGCCAATAGTGAATGCTCTTCAGGGAACTCAATATGTTTTCTTGTTATTTTTAGCTTCCTTTATTTCTTTTAAGTTTCCCCGAATTTTACAAGAAGAAATTTCCAGGCAGACAATTTTTCAAAAGATTTTATCAATTCTTTTAATAGGCATGGGTCTTGCTATTTTAGCCTTTTTTCAATGATGAGTTATAATATTTAAATGCAGCTTAAAGATTTTATTCATCCTAAAATATTTCTTTATTTTTCACTTTTACTTTTAGGGACGGCTGGATTTTTTTTGACTTTAATTTTAGCGCAGCCACTCGGTTTTTATGTTTTTGTCAGCATTTTGGCTTTAGGGGGACTGATTATTTCAATCACGGTTTATTACGTTAAAAAGAATAAAAAACAGCTTGTTTGCCCGACTGGTTCTGACTGCAACGCCGTTATTACCAGCCGTTATTCAAAGTTCCTCGGCCTTCCTCTCGAATATTTAGGAATGGCTTATTTTTTAGTAGTTCTAATTACTTATATTATTAGAGCAATTTCTCCTGGATTGTTGCCAACCGCTTTTCAAATTATTCTTTTGATGATTACTGTTTCTGCTTTCCTTTTTTCCTTTTACCTTTTGTTTATTCAAGCATTTCTGTTGAGGCAATGGTGTATTTGGTGTGTTTTAACCGCAATGTTCTCCATCACCATTTTCCTTTTCTCTTTAATCTGGCTGGAAGCGGTCATGGTTTTTTTAGCAAGTATTGTTAATCTCCTTCTTTTTGTTCAATTTCTCGGTTTTATTTTGGGCATGGGGATTTCTACCGCCGCCTGCCTTCTTTTTGTTAAATTTTTAAAGGATACTCACATAGACGTTAAAGAACAAGATGCTCTCAACAGCACTTCTCAAATAATCTGGCTTGGTATTTTCTCGGTTATTATCAGCCAATTTGCCCTTTTTGTCGCATTTCCCGAATCCTTAGGGAGCTCCAGTACTTTTATTGCAAAAACTACTTCAATTTTTATTGTTGCAATTTCTACCGCTATTTTGATGATAATCTTTGCACCTCTTTTAGTGCTTATTCCTTTTGGCGGGCAAGAGTCGGAAGATAAGAAAATTTTTCCTCTTCGTTCATTAAGAAGGCCAGCCTTAATAACCGGGGCAATTACCTTGGTTTCTTGGTATTTTGCTTTTGCCACGAATTATTTACCAGAGTATTCTTTAGCTATTTTTTTCATCATTTATCTCGTTGCGGTTTTATTGGCAGTAATCTGGAGTTTATTTTATGAGAGAAAACTTAGTGCTCTAAAAGAATAATGCCTCAATAAGAATGAAGAGGGCTTTTAAAAAAGTTATTTTTGCTTTCCTGATTTTATTTTTTGTATTGGTTCTTTATTTTTTTGTTGGTAAAGCCCCTAAAGCCAAAGATATTGGTTGGGGAGTAACCTTTTCTCAAAAATATGCTGTTCAATTTGGTCTTGACTGGAAAGAGGCTTATTTAGCCGTGCTTGATGATTTGAGGGTTACGAATTTAAGAACGATTATTTATTGGGATCTTTTTGAGCCAGAACCTTCAGAGTATGTTTTTGAAGATATTGATTGGCAGCTTCAGGAAGCTCAGAAACGAGGCGTTAAGGTTATATTAGCTATGGGAATGAAAACTCCTCGTTGGCCTGAGTGCAATATTCCCGATTGGGCTAAAAAACTGGATAAAAAATCCCAACAGGAAAAAATTTTGGAGATGATAGAGGTAATCGTTTTAAAATATAAAGATTCTTTAGCAATTGAATATTGGCAAATTGAAAACGAGCCTTTTCTCGTTTTTGGAGAATGCCCTTGGTACGATAAAGAATTTTTCAAGAGAGAAGTGGCATTAGTTAGATTGTTGGATTATAGGGGAAAGCCAATTTTAATAACAGAAAGCGGAGAGTTGTCCACTTGGTTTTCCTCGGCCAGAATTGCTGACGTGGTTGGGGTAACGATGTATCGTCAAACTTGGTGGCACAAGGCTGGTGGATTTTATGCTAAATATTTTTTGCCACCGGTTCACTATTGGAGAAAAGCCCAACTTGTTAAAAATTTTTTTGGTAAGGAAGTTATTGTTGTTGAATTACAAGCTGAAGCCTGGGGCCCTTTGCCATTGTATAGTTTGCCGATTGAAACTCAAATAGAAATAATGGATGTTAAAGATTTTAGAAATAATATTAAGTTTGCAAAAAGATCAGGGCTTGATACTTTTTATCTTTGGGGATCAGAGTGGTGGTATTATTTAAAATTTAAACATAACTCGCCTGAGATTTGGGAAGAAGCAAAAAAGCTATGGCAATAGTTTAGATTGCCAAATCAAGACATGGTAAAATAGAGAAGACGTTTTTTAAAAGAGGTCGATAAATCAAAATCTTTAAAAATATTTTTTAGTAATTTATAAAATAGGAAATGAAAAATAAAATTCTAATCGTTGCAATTTTAGCAGTGGTTATCGGAGGTTATTTTCTTTTTGGAAATATCTTTCAATCACCAAGTTCCAAAGAAAATAATATTGAAGATTTTACTGTTGAACAGCTAAAACCCTCAGAGCAAAAAGAAATTCCCCAAGTAAGGGAAATCTCTGTTTCCGGAGACGAATTTTCTTTTAATCCGTCTTCTATTCAATTAGAATCAGGGGAAAGGATTAAGTTAGTTTTTACTAACGTTGGCAAAGCCCCTCACGATCTAAAAATTGAAGAGTTGGGTATTGGTACTGAAATAATTAGATCTGGCCAGACCGATACGATTGAGTTTCAGGCGCCAAAATCTGGCAAATATACCTTCTTTTGCTCGGTTGCCGGTCATCGCGAAGCTGGTATGGAGGGTAATTTAGAGGTTAAGTAGTTTTTTACCCTTAAATTTAAAAGTGTCCTGTTTTCCACAGCAAGAGTTTCTTGACCAGGCAAGGCCTAATTAATAAAATGTAATAATATGATGTTTAAAGCCCCTTTCAAGAATGTTGTTAAGCGAGATGGTCGGATTTTACCCTTTGATCAAAGCCGAATTACCAATGCTGTTGCCAGGGCAATGCAGGAAATCGGAGAAGGAAATTTGGAAAAAGATCCGACAAAGATTTCAGACTGGGTTCTTCAAGAATTAGTTAAACATTGTCCTCCTCACCACAATCCTCATATTGAAGAAATTCAAGACATGGTTGAGGAGGTTTTAATTTTGAGAGATTTTCCAAAAACCGCCAAGCATTATATTCTTTATCGCCAGGAAAGGGCAAGAGTCAGGGATAAAAAGAAATTAGTTCCAGAAAGAGTGAAAGAATTGGTAAGTCAAAGCAAGAAATATTTTCGTAATTCTCTTTCTGAATTTATTTATTACAGGAGTTACTCTCGTTGGATTGAGGAAGAAGGGAGGCGAGAGACATGGATTGAAACAGTTGAGCGTTATCTGAATTTCATGAAAGAAAATTTGGGTTCCAGGCTGAGAGACGATGAATATCAAAAAATTCAAGATGCAATTTTGAAACAAGATATTATGCCTTCAATGCGCCTTGTCTGGGCTGCAGGCAAGGCTGCCAGGGCCACCAATGTTACGGCTTACAACTGCAGTTATATTGCTCCAAAACAAATTCGTGATTTTGCTGAAATAATGTATCTTTCAATGTGTGGAGCCGGAGTGGGTTTTTCAGTGGAATCGCAAACCATTCAGCAACTCCCAATAATTAGACATCAAACTGGAGAAGTTTTGTCAGATTATATAATAGAAGACAGTAAAGAAGGTTGGGGCGATGCTTTGACTGTTGGCATGACCGCTTGGTACAACGGAAAAAACATTAAGTTTGATTTTTCCAAGTTGAGACCGGCAGGAGATAGGCTAAGAACTATGGGAGGGAAGAGCTCGGGGCCTGAGCCTCTTCAGTCTTTGTTAGAATTTACCAGGATGAAAATTTTAAGCAAACAAGGCAAAAGACTTTCCAGTATTGACGCTCACGATATAATCTGCAAAATCGGGGAATTGGTAGTAATGGGAGGAGTGAGAAGAACAGCTCTTATTTCTCTATCTGATCTTGATGATCCGGAAGTGAGAGATGCCAAAAAGGGACAATTTTACATAGATCATCCTTACCGGGCAATGGCTAATAATTCAGCTGTTTATCTTGAAAGACCAAGTTCAACTCAGTTTTTAGAAGAATGGTTATCTTTAGCAAAATCAGGGAGTGGAGAGAGAGGGATTTTTAATAGGGGAGGTTTGAAAGCTCAATTACCAGAGCGAAGATGGAAAAATTTTGAAAGACATTATCAAAATTCAGGCACTAATCCTTGTGGAGAAATAATATTAAGATCCAAAGAATTTTGCAATCTTACCGAAGTTGTGGCAAGGTCTGAGGATACAGAAGAAACTTTATTGAAAAAGATAGAACTCGCTACGATTCTTGGAACTTATCAATCAATGATGACTGATTTTCCTTATCTTTCTAAAGAGTGGAAAAGAAATTGCGAAGAAGAAAGATTGTTAGGGGTATCAATCACCGGCCAGTGGGATTGTAAGGTTGTGAGAAATCGATCAACTTTAAGAAAGTTGAGAGAAAGATCCTTGGAAGTGAATAAAAATTATGCCAGGCGTTTTGGTATCAATCCTTCAGTAGCTATAACCTGCGTTAAACCCTCTGGAACAGTTAGTTTGCTGGTAGATGCTTCCTCTGGTATGCATTCCAGGTACTCTCCTTACTATATAAGAAGAGTGAGGATATCAGCTACCGATTCTCTTTTCCAAATGCTTCGTGACCAAAAATTCCCTTTTATTCATCCTGAAGTTGGGCAAACCGAAGACAAGGCCACTACTTTTGTTTTGGAATTTCCAGTAGCCGCTCCCAATGGTTCTATCTTCCGAAACGACGTAACAGCTATTGAGCAGTTGGAGCACTGGAAAATGGTTAAGGAAAACTATACCGAGCATAATCCTTCGGTGACAGTTACGGTTGACGATGACGAATGGATTAAAACTTCGCATTGGCTTTATGAAAATTGGGATATTTTAGGAGGATTATCTTTCCTGCCAAAGCAAAAGCACGTTTACAGATTGGCTCCCTTGGAAGAGATAACGGAAGAACGTTATAAAGAAATGGTTTCGCAGCTGCCCGAAATTGATTTTTCCCAAATCATTGTTTATGAAAAAGATGACGAAACGCAAGGAGCTAAAGAAGCTGCTTGCGTTGGCGGGGTGTGCGAGATTGATCCTGAAGAAGGAAGCGTAGCTGCAGTTAGTCCTTCTAGAGTTTTAGTGTCAGAATAGCCATCGTTTTTTTCTTCTTTGAAATGATACTTCTCTTTACTGGCAATGGCAAGGGCAAAACAACGTCAGCTATTGGCCAGGCGATAAGGGTGATTGGGCAAAGGAAAAAGGCTGCGATTTTCCAATTCATCAAAAGCAAAAAATGGCCTGCAGGTGAGGATTCTGCCCTTTTAGTTTTTGGAAATAAATTAAAATTTTTCAAAGGCGGTAAAGGGTTTGTAGGAATAATGGGAGACAAGCTCCCTTTTTTTGTTCATAAAAAAGCGGCCGAGGAAACTTTAAGAAAAGCGAAGAAAGAAATTATTTCCAAGAAATATAGCTTGGTGGTTTTGGACGAAATTAACGTTGCTATTTCTTTGAAGCTCGTTACATTAAAGGAGGTATTAAAAATTATAGAATCAGTGCCAAAAGAAATGGACTTGATTTTAACTGGCAGGGAAGCGCCAAGGGCATTAATCAAAAAGGCCGATTTGGTAACTGAATTTAAAGAAGTAAAACATCCTTTTTCAAAAGGCGTTTGGGGAAGGAAGGGAAGGGAGTATTGAGCTTTGCTCAGCGGACTCACTCAGGGAGCACGCAATCGGCTAAAGTGGTAATAGTTCTTTTATCCCCGCCGTTGCTATATCTCCCCAGCCCTCTATGCTTAGATGAAAGTACAATGTGCCAAGAGGGCTGGGTGCGATATGCTCCCCTCGCGAGCCCCGCTTCGCTTAAGGGTTGATGAAAATTTGTTTCCTCTTGACAAAAATATA
>JBBTXV010000032.1:0-3660 GCA_038062035.1 Patescibacteria group bacterium | reverse complement strand
CATAATAAAAAAAGTGTGGCGGGCGATTTTGGGGGTGAACTCGTTGGCTTTTGAATCTTCCATTGAAGAAATCTTTGGGTACAAAACCGTGGTGATGGCTCCTGGAATAATAAACAATCTTTCAGCTATCCCGACCGCAATACTATATAAACCAACAGCCAAAGGATTCAAGAAAAAAGCGATTAAAAACATGTCTAAACGATAATTTAAAAACGACATCATATTGGCAAGATAAACCTTGCCTCCGTAAATAAAAGAATCCTTAACCAGACCTTTGTGGAAACCGAAACGAATTCTCGTTATATTCCTGACAAGAAATACTGAGAGTAAAACCGCCAAAATGATCGCAACGATATGGGAAAGAACCGCGCCCAAAAGACCCTTTTTTAGAACCCAAAGGAGAATTATAACAAATAATAATTGAAGAATTTCTCTTAAAAAATTTATTTTATTATAATTTGTTATCTCTCCCCTTCCCATCAGAACGCTTTGAAAAAAACCCAAAAGCAGGGTTAAAGGAATAGTCAGCACCACCAGCCATAAATAAAGCTGAGGGATTTTATTGCTTTCAATTATCTTTTGAAAAAAATCCATCTGAAGCAAACCCCAAAAAACCAACACTAAAAGAGCTCCCAAAATAAGAGAAAAAATAAGGGAATTAGAGACCACGTCTTGAACCTTATGCTTTTTACTTCCTATGAAATAAACATTACCAGAGCCCAAACCCAAATTTCCAAAAGCCATAATCATGCCTGGAATAAGAATAATCAAAGAATATACTCCCCTGCCCTCGGGCCCCAAAATTCTGGAAATAATGACTAAAGAAAAAAAACCCGCTAAAAATACGGCAATTTGATTCAAAAAAGTCAGGAAGCTTTGTTTCGCAAAATCTTTAAACATACCTTAAATTTCGTTATGGCGTGGGGGTCATAACCGCCACACCTTATCTCCTTTTTTCTGGTATTTTCTTTTACAAATCCTGCAAGAGGTCCTTGTCGATTTAAAATTAATTTTATTTCCGCACTCGCAAACCCAACCGATAACTTTTGAAGGTACTCCGACAACGATAGCGTAGTCTGGCACATCTTTCACAATAACAGCTCCAGCTCCGACTAATGCCCATTTTCCGATAATTCTTTTTGGTTTTGCCGAAATTATCGTGGCGTTAGCGCCAATTGTTGCGCCCTCTCTAACCAGAGTCGGAAGCCATTGGCCGTGCTGAGGATATTTTTTCTTGGGGTATTTTGCCCGAGGGTTTATATCGTTGGTGAAAACAGCCGATGGTCCCACAAAAACATAATCTTCCAAAATAACCAAATCCCAGACATCAATATTTGATTCCAATTTTACTCCCTTTCCCAATTTCGCTCTTGATTGGATAAGGCAGTTGTGACCAATAACGCAGTCTTCTCCGATTTGAGCTCCATTTATAATTTGAGAGTTGTGCCAAACCTTAGTCCCCTTGCCAATCCTTGCTCCCTTTTGA
The DNA here is from genome assembly GCA_038062035.1 of Patescibacteria group bacterium. Lineage (GTDB taxonomy): Bacteria > Patescibacteriota > Minisyncoccia > Minisyncoccales > 2-12-FULL-40-12 > JBBTXV01. The sequence goes on along the minus strand of JBBTXV010000032.1, from coordinate 2,174 downwards.
ATGTTAGCTGTTTTGTGCGCCCAATAATTTTTAGGCATATGATTGATGGATTTTTTTATTAATTCAATCGATTTTAAAGCTTCTTTTGGAATGGTTCCTTTTTTATTTAATAAATCCCAATATACAAAGCTATGTAGGTTCTCATAAGCTAAATTATCTTTTTTAAGAATTAATTTATTAAAGCCGGAAGACGTTTTTGTGATTTCTTGACTTAATTGCGTTTCGAGTATCAACTATTAACTTTGAATTTTTAGCTATCTCCTCGTAATTAAAGTTAGCTTTCTTTGAAATTTCTGAGTTTGAATGGTCGGTTAAAATTAAAACCAAATCGTATTTTTTAAGAGATTTTGGAGAATATATTATGGATTTTAAAGAAACGGACTTTTTAAGAATTCTGTGCTCAACCTTAAACTTAGAAATAAAGGGGTCGAAATAATCCACTTTTGCCCCTTTTCTTAGTAAATCAGCGATAATATCATAAGCGGCTGAATTCCTAACATCGCCAATATCTCTTTTATAACTCACTCCCCAAACCAAAACTTTTGAATTACGAATAGATTTACCTTTTAAGTTCAAAACCCAAATCACTTTTTTCATTATTTGATATGGCATTTGCTCATTGATTTCACCCGCCAATTCAATGAATCTCATCCAGAAATCATATTCTTTTGCTTTATAGGAAAGGTAAAAAGGATCCAATGGAACACAATGCCCCCCAATTTTCGGAGAAGGATAAAAAGGGAAAAATCCGTATGGTTTGCTTTTAGCCCCCTCAATCACTTCCCAAATATCAATCTTCATTCTTCCGCACAAGAGCGCCAATTCGTTAATCATTGAAATGTTCACAATCCGAAAAAGGTTTTCCAAAATTTTGGTCATTTCGGCAGTTTCCGAGGAACTCAATGGAATAACCTTGGCATTAATAAAGCTTCGGTAAAAGTCGGTTGCTAATTTAGTACAATTTTTGGTAATTCCTCCAACCACTCGAGAAATATCTGTCAGTCTATATTCTTTATTGCCAGGATCTATTCTTTCCGGGGAATAAGCTAAGAAAAAATCCTTCCCAACCTTAAATCCCCCCTTTTTAAGGATTGGCAAAATTATTTCTCGAGTAGTCCCGGGATAAGTACTGCTTTCTAAAATTATGAGTTGCCCTTTACGACGATATTTAACAATATCCTCAGCAGTTGAAGCCATATAAGAGATATCTGGATTCTTATTCTTGTCTAAGGGCGTAGGCACGCAAATAATAACAATATCGGAATTTTTAATTAATTGAAAATCCTTGAAAGCTTTTAATTTTTTAGATTTGACTAATGCTTTAAGTTCGAGAGAATTAACATCAGAAATATAAGATTTGCCCTGATTAACCGAATTGACCCTCCCTTTTTTAATATCGATGCCAAAAACCCGATAGCCTGTTTTAGCTAAAGACACGGCCGTAGGTAAACCAACATAACCCAAACCGATTACGGTTATTTTCGCCTTTTTCTTTTTAATAAGTTCCTCTAGTTTCATAGAATTACCACTTCTCAATACTCTTTCTGGTTTTTTCGCGGAGTTTGTCATAGGCCTTATAGACCTTTGATTCTAATTGAGGAGAAACTAATCTTAAGATTTCGCTTCCCCAAATACGATAGACCTTACCGACCTTATAAGCCTTAATTATGCCCTTCTTCAAAAACCGCTTCATTGTGCTTGGGCTAATTTTAAGAAAATCTTGAGCTTCTTTAGTTGTGTAAACTTGTTCTGGGTTAATCATTACCTTAAAGTTATATATTTAATAATAATGTATTCAAAAATAGGTGTCAAGGAGTGTCATTAGGGTTCACTTTATGGTAAAGGACTACCCTTGCCTTTTGTCTCCTGATATGATATTATTATCATTGAATTCAATTAGCAATTTTAAAAGCCTTATGCTAACCCAAGGAGAAAATTCTCAAAAAGACAATTTTTACGAGCTTTATTTAATGGGGGCTTTTTTGGCTTTGGCCCTCCCTCTTCTCATCTTCCCTCCCTGGTTTATCCCTTTGGGCTGGGGTAAGACAATTATCTTCAGGAGTGTTTTTGCGATTTTATTTTTTTTATTTTTATATCAGACCTTGAATAGAAAAGTCAGGCTTGAGAGCCTAAAGGCAAAAATAAAATCAATCTCCCCTCTCTTTTGGCTTCTT
>JBBTXV010000031.1:0-6542 GCA_038062035.1 Patescibacteria group bacterium | reverse complement strand
GGGTCGGTATAAGGAAAAACTTCGGGGGTAAAGTTGTATTCCACGTTTGAGCCGAAAATACTTTTAGCAACATCGCCCAAAATCTTTTTAAGGTCCTCGAGAACGATTTTTCTTTTCTCGTCTCTTGTAAGATAGAGAGCGCCCAATTGGTGAAAGACGTTCATGTGGGTACGGTCAATTTCGTCTTTACGATAAACTTTTGCATAACAAACCACGCCCAAATCTTTACCTTCAGCTATTTTTTCTTTAATCGCGGGGTGTTCAAAATAATAATGCCACATCACGGTATCGTGAGTAATTAAAACGTGGTTCTCATCCACGTAGTAGGTGTCAGACTTGCTTCGCGCCGGATGGCCGGGAGGCATATTGAAAAGATCAAATAAAATACGCGTCGGAACAATTTCTGGGACTTTAACATCATCAAAATCAGCAAAGCTTGGGATTTTTAGAACCCGCTGAACGAGTTCAAAAATAGGGCTTTCGGGATTACGTGATAAATCAGGCAAGCTAAAAAAACGAATAAGCCTCTTCGCTTCAGAATCTTCTCTTCTTTTCAGAAATTCAATAATTTCTTTTTCCTCTGAAGAATCAATTTCGATTTTTAATCTCGGCATATATTTATTAAGTTTAGCTTAAATTTAAGTAAAAATCCACCTCGTTAAGATTAAAACACGACATTCAAATGTCGTGTTCTTTGGGCGGGCCCGAAGGGATTTGAACCCTCGATCTCTTCCGTGACAGGGAAGCGTGTTAAACCGGGCTACACTACGGGCCCCGTTAGAAATCCTGCAAAACTCCTACTGTTATTTCTATTTTATCTAAACGTACACGATTTCTAACGGGGCGGGCCCAAATAATTTTATGCCGATGATAGGATTTGAGCCCTCGATCTCTAACCATAACAGGGTAGCGCTTTGAACCGGCCTAAGCTACGCCCGCATGTGCCAGGGGTGGGATTTGAACCCGACGGCCTATCGCTTATGAAACGATCGCTCTAACCAACTGAGCTACCCTGGCAAAATTAAATATTTTTTATTTTTCTATTTAATCCTTTTATCGATCCAATAATCTGGTGGTGAAGCAGTACCGGCTTTCTAATCCTTACTGTTAATGTCCCGTAATGGTCAGAGAAATTACTATAATTCTTTCTATTTTTTGCATTTATTAGAGTTGTTTTCGTAAATTGCTTTTTAGGAATATTCGTAACTTTCACCCAATACCCTTCTACCTTTTTTAACCTTCTTTTATGTACTTTATTTATAATAATAAATGCAGTTAATCTATCGCTGGTAACCCCCCATATTTTTTTAAACCAATTTATTATAAATCTTATTAATTCCGGATCAGAATTACTAACTCTTACTTCACGTCCTTTCTTCTGCCCTTCTCCCCAATATAATGCTGTACCTGCTATCAAGAAGTCTCTCTCTGACAATCGACCTATCTTTTTTAGTCCATGTTCTCTAAACTCTTTTTCTCTCTCTATTCTCTGTTCGTATTGCATCCTAGCGCCCTTTAATCTCCCCTCATATCCTCCTTTTATCATCTTTTCGCGTAATTTGACTATCTGGCTCTCACTCAAAAAAACATCTCTACACCATAAACTGACAGTGCCCTTAGATACCTTTATCTTTCTGGCAATATCTTTTATGCTTTTTCCTTCTCGGCGAAATTTAAGAGCTAAATTTCTTTCTTTAGTTTTTGCCATGGAACCCACGGTTTATTATTATTAATCAATTATACCGTGGGTACAGAAATAGGGCAATGTGTATAGGCTTGTTGCGGGGGCTGGAATTGCACCAACGTCTCGAGGTTATGGGCCTCGCAAGATACTACTTCTCCACCCCGCGAAATTAGTTTAGCTTATTTTTTTTCGGTAATCAATATTAACTCAAAACATTCAAATCCCGAAGGGCTTTTTCGTAAATTCTGATAATTTCTTCGGCCTCCTCTATGGTCACGTTAAAATCTGGATTATGAACAATATCATTACGTAACTTATGCGCCTGCCAAATTTCTTGAAGGCTTGGCAAAATAGCTGAATCAATCTTTTGCAACCTATCCCCTAAAGTTTCTCCCTGATAACCCATTTTCTCCAAAATCTTATCCAAAAAACTATCTGCTTCAATTATTGCCAATTTAAATTCACTCTCTGATCTTCTTTTTATTCTTTCTTGAATTTTAGCCCAGATTTTCTCAGTATTTTTATTAGCAGTATCCTTGGCATGTAAAAAATCTTCGACATCAAAACCGTATCTAACTTTAAGCCAGCCGCTTTTTCTAATACAGTAAACCATACCGGCAATAAGCAATGAGGAAATTATTAAAGATACCATCTTCAAAGTCAATAAAGTTTCTGGCCGAATAAATTTTAAATAAATAAAATCACTTATTGTCATTGTTCAAATAAAGCTCCTACTTCTAAAATTTTATTTTCCTCAAAGGGTTTGCCAATAATTTGAAGGCCTAAAGGCAGTTCTGATCCTGAATCTTTATCAATAATTTTTCCGACTGGCAAACTCAAAGCTGGAAGGCCAGCTAAATTAACGGCTACAGAAAAAATATCTGAAAGATACATGCTTAAAGGATCGTCAATTTTTTCTCCCAATTTAAAGGCCGGAGTCGGTGTAACCGGAGCAAGGATAATATCAACTGTTTTAAAAGCATTATTAAAATCTTCTTTTATCAAAGTCCTAATTTTTTGGGCCTGTAAATAATATGCTTCATAATAACCACTGGATAAGGCGTGGGTTCCCAGCATAATTCTTCTTCTCACTTCTTCACCAAAACCCTCGCCCCGTGAACTAAAATAGATATCCAATATCCCCTTGCTCCTTGCTCTTTCAGAATATCCATATTTTATACCATCATATCGTGCCAAATTAGCACTGGCTTCAGAAGGCAAAATAATATAATAACAAGGGAGGGCATATTCTGTATGGGGCAAACTAACTTCCTTTATTTCAGCCCCTACTTCCTCGTATTTTTTTATAGCTCCTCTTATAACTTTTTCTACCTCAGGGTCCATGCCTTTAATAAAGTATTCCTTTGGAACACCAATCACTAAGTCCCCAATTGATTGAGTAATTAGATGACTTGACGATTGAACTTCAGCGCTAGTGGAATCTAGTAAGTCTTTTCCCTTTATAGCATTAAAAATGATCTTGGCGTCCTCTATTGTCTTTGCCAAAGGCCCTATTTGATCCAAAGAAGAAGCAAGGGAGATAAGGCCATAACGAGAAACAGCTCCGTAAGTCGGTTTTAATCCAACTACCCCGCAAAAACTGGCTGGCTGACGAATTGATCCTCCAGTATCAGAGCCTAAAGCGAAACTTGATAAATCAGCAGCAACCGCCGCAGCCGACCCTCCAGAAGAACCTCCCGGCACTCTTTTTAAATCATGGGGATTTTTAGTAGGGCCGAAAGCTGAATTCTCGGTTGAAGAACCCATAGCAAATTCGTCAAGATTCGTCTTCCCCAAAATTATAACTCCCTCTTGTTTAAGTTTTTCTATAACAGTGGCATCATAGGGAGCAATATAATTTTCTAAAATTTTTGAAGAAGCTGTGCATTTTAAATCCTTTACCAAAATATTATCTTTAATCGCGCAAGGAACTCCAGCCAAAAGAGGAATTTCACTACTTAAATTAATCATTTTATCCACTTCTTCAGCTTGAGAAAGAGCCAAGTTTTCAGAAACTGTTAAATATGAAGAAATTGCCTTGTCTTTCTTTTTTATTCTATCCAGATAAGATCGACAAAGCTCAAGAGCAGAAAAATCTTTTTTTATTAACCCTTGGTGAATTTGACCGATGGTTAAATTCTCTAATTCCACGGTTTTTTAATTTATTTTAGAATTGATTTCACTTTTAAATATCCTTTCTCTGAATTTAACGCTAATTCTAAGAATTTTCCATTCTGCAGTTTTCTCTTTTCGTCTATGCGATCTTCTCTCATTATATTTTCTACCAAAACAGAATGGCTCATTGGTTCTACCCCAGCAATATCAACTTCTTTTAATTTTTCCACATAATCCAGGATTTTAGAAAGTTCGCCTTGTAATTTTTTTATTTCAGCTGAACTTAAACCCAAACGAGCTAATTTTGCGATGTGTTGAACCTCTTCTTTACTAATCATAATTTTTTACTTTGGCGGTGCTAAAAACTCAGTATCCACCAAAACATCTTGCAACTCGTCAATATTCTCCAAAACTGCCCCAGCTCCTCGCACAACGGCTGTTAAGGGATCATCAACAATTTTAGTGGGTATTTTGGTTGATTTTTGAATTAAAACATCCAATCCCCGTAAAAGGCTTCCTCCTCCAGCCAAATAAATACCTCTCGACATAATATCGGCTATGAGCTCTGGGGGCGTTTCTTCAACGGTCGTTTTGACCGAACTAACAATTTGTTTTAATGACTTTTCCAAAGCCCTCCTAATATCGTGATCCGAAATCAAAATTTCTTCCGGCAAGCCAGTAATTAAATTTCTTCCTCGCATAGGAAGAGTTTTTTCTTGATCTAATAAAATAAAATTATTATCTTTTTGACTCTTCGTTTTCTTGCCGTCTTTGTTAGAGTTAACCGGAAAAGCTGAACCAATCCCAATTTTAGCACCCTCAGCGGTTCTCTCGCCGATTAAAAGTTTATACTCTTGTTGAGCGAAATTAATTATATCTTCGTTTAGTTTGTCTCCAGCTATTCTTAAACTTTTGGCTATCACTATGCCGCCCAAAGAAATGACAGCCACCTCGGTTGTCCCTCCGCCAATATCAACAACGAAATTTCCTCCCGCATCTTGGATTGGGAGCTTTGCACCAATAGCAGCTGCCATGGGCTGTTCAATTAAATAAACTTCTCTAGCTCCAGCATTTCTTGCGGCATCGCAGACCGCTTTTCTTTCAACTTCAGTAACTCCGCAAGGTATGCCAATAATTATCCTGGGCCTTGGATTAAAAATGAATTTTCTCTTGTGTACTTTTTCAATGAAATATCTCAACATTTGCTCCGTCACATCAAAGTCAGAAATTACCCCTGAAACCAAAGGTCTCGTCGCCACAATGTGAGCTGGGGTCCTGCCAACCATTTTCTTAGCTTCATCTCCAATAGCTAAAATCTGGCCGGTTTTTTGATTTACGGCAACAACTGAAGGCTCAGTAATAACAATTCCTTTTCCTCGCACATAGACTAAGGAATTGGCAGTACCCAAGTCAATGGCAACATCTTCAGAAAATAATTTAAAGAATCTATTCCACATTCTTCTTTATAATTTTATATCCTGTTCTATATCCTTAATTTTGTTTAACTTCGTCAGCTTAACCTCTTTTTCGTTTCTTTTTTTTATTTCCACAGACATTTTTTCTAAAGTCCTTTCGCTTACTACTAATCTGACCGGTATTCCAATAAGGTCAGCATCAGCGAATTTCTCACCAGCTGTCTTTTCTCTCCTATCATCATATAATACTTCGTAATTATTTTTCTGTAAATTTTGATGTAATTTTTCAGCCGCTATCTTTACTTTTTTGCTGTTTTCAAGCTGGATTAAATGAAAATCAAAAGGGGCAACACTTTTGGGCCAGATAATTCCTTTTTTATCATGATGAACTTCAATAACGGTCCCCATCAATCTGCTAAGACCGATACCGTAACAACCCATTAAAACCAGCTTTCTCTTGCCGTCTTTATCAATGAAAGTAAAATTAAACGGCTTAGAAAACTTATCTTGTAATTTGAAAATATTCCCGACTTCAATAGATTTCTTAATCTCCAACTTCTTGCTTTTACAATTAGGACACTGATTCTTCTCTCTGGTAATAATTTCTTTATTCACTGCTATTTTGCATTTCTGGCAAAAATAAATCGTGTCTTCACCAAATGGAGTGATTGTCTGGAATTCATGAGAATAAGGAGAAAAACTGCCCCCCGAAGCTAAAGTTAAAAAGGTATGGTCTCCTAGCCCACACCGTTGAAAAATCGTGAAATAAGCTTTTTTCACTTTCTCATAATATCGGTCCAAATCCTGTTCATTGGCATGAAAAGAATAAAGGTCTTTCATTAAAAATTCTATGCCTCTTAGCAACCCTGATTTTGACCTTAACTCATCGCGGAATTTATTCTGAATTTGGTAAGCAAAAGTGGGCAAATCTTTATAGGATTTAACGAATTTTTGAACCAAAGGAGTGATAACTTCCTCATGAGTCCAACCCAAACCAAAATCTTTCCCTTGGTGATTTTTCAATTTGAACATTTCTTCTATTTTCCACCTTTTGGTAATTTCCCATTTCTCTCTTGGCTGAAGAGTCGGCAGAAAAATTTCTTGCCCTGAAATTTTATTCATTTCCTCACGAATTATCTTCTCAATCTTTTTCAAGACCAAAAAACCTAAAGGTAAAAAAGAGTAAACTCCAGCCATTAATTTGTCTACAAAACCGGCCCTAATTAAAAGCTGGGAGTTTAAACTCTTTTCGTCTTTTAACGCTTCCCTAAATGTTTTAGTGAAAAGTTTTGATTGCAACATAATTTCTTTAGAAATTATTTTCGTAA
>JBBTXV010000030.1:0-3724 GCA_038062035.1 Patescibacteria group bacterium | reverse complement strand
TTTGAGGCCTGGGGGAGAATCGAACTCCCGTATAACTCTTTTGCAGAGAGCTCCCTTACCACTTGGGTACCAGGCCACATTGGCATCTTATCTTAATTTTCCTTCTTTTTCAATTCCTCTAAAATCTCCTCAACTTTGTTAGCTTCAATTGTCTTTCTTTCTTCAATAAAAATTATTTGAGGAACTGGACGCATTTTCAGCCTCCTATTAATTTTTTGCTGTAATTGATAGATTTGCTTATTCAAAACCTGTAAAACTTCCTTAATTTTACCCTCTGGCAAAACGCTTATGAAAACTTTTGCCTGAATTAAATTAGCTGAACTTTCTACTCGGGTTAGCGTAACTAAAAAATCGGAGGGAAATTCAATCTCTCGTAAAAGAAGATGAGATAACTCTTCTTTTATCAGTTGGTTAACCTTAGAGATACGATTTACCACAATAGATAATGGGGGTTAAAATAATTTTAACGGTTTTTCCTTTCCTCAAGGAAAAATCTAAGAATATCTCCTTCTTCAATTTTTCCACCTCCCTCATACAATATCCCGCATTCTTCTCCTCTTAGAACCTGTTCAACATCTTTTTTGTTTTTTTGAAGATTAGTTAACCTCCCTTTGCCAATAAAATCCTCTCCTCTCAAAACTTCAACCAAAGCGCCTTTTTTAAGCTTTCCATCAATAATTTTCCCGCCAACAACCTGACGATTCCTTTCTGGACGAAAAATTGCCAGAATTTTGGCCCTACCAAGATCTATTTTAACAAATTCTGGCTCAACATTTTTCTCTATGATTTTGCGAACTTCTTCAACCAACTCATAAATAATCTGAAATTGCCTTATTCTAACTTTTTCTCTTTCAGCTAAGATTTGAGCAATAGGATTTATTTTGACCCGAAAAGCTAAAATTATTGCCTTAGCGCTCTTGGCTAATTTAATATCGTTCTCGTTCACTTCTCCCACTTCTGACTTCAAAATCCTTAAAATCATTTTTTCCTCAGAAATCCCCTTTAAAAGTTCTTCAAGCGCTTGGAGAGTTCCTAAAACATCGCTCTTTAAAATTAAATTCAAAGCTTTTTGCCCCGGTTCAAGAGAAATAACAACTGGAGTCCTCTCTTCAATCTTTTGAACATAATTCTTGGCTGATTCCAAATCAGGAAAAACTTTAATCTCCTCTCCCACTCTTGGCACATCTCCAAAACCGAAAACTACTGCGGGTAAAGAAGGCAGCGCCTTTTTAACTTTTTTCCCCTGATAATCTTCTAAGCTTTTTATTTTCCCGAAAGCAGAAATAGTGCCAATAATTTCTCCGGTTTCCAAAGTGCCATTCGTCAAAATAATAGTGGCGGTCGGACCCCGCAAGCTATCCAGATAAGATTCAATTATAACTCCTTCAACTGGTTTTGCAGGATCAACGCTAAAATTTTCCATTTCTGCTACCAATAGAATTAATTCCAGCAAATCTTCAATACCTTCCTTGGTGTAAGCTGAGACCGAAACCGAAGGAACCTTACCCCCGCTTCCTTCAACTAAAATATCTTCCTTGGCAAGTTCCCTTTTTACTCTTTCTGCATCAGCCGTTTTTTTATCAATTTTATTTATGGCAATAACTAAGGAAAGACCGGCTTTTTTAATATGGGATATAGCTTCTTTAGTCTGAGGCTTTACTCCTTCGTCAGCCGCCACTACCAAAATAGCGATGTCAGCAACTTTGGCTCCCCTCGCTCTCATTTGAGAAAAAGCTTCATGGCCTGGAGTATCAAGAAAAGTAATTTTCTTGCCCTTTTCTTCTATTTCATAAGCTCCGATATGCTGAGTGATGCCACCTGATTCTCTTGCCGTTATCTTTAAATCCTTAATTGCTTCAAGAATACTGCTTTTCCCATGATCAATATGCCCCAGAACCACCACTACTGGCGGCCTGGTTACCAAATTTTCTTTTATTGTTTTTTTCATCTTCTTTATAAAATTCTCTCTTTTGGGCCATTTGAATTGCATCCTTCTCTTCTTGAGACAAGGAATATTCTGATTGGCCGTTTTTAACCGCTTTCCCGTAAAACCTGTTTTCTTGCCGAGAATATAGGCTGGTAATTACTATTCCAGAATCGTTGCCATCAAGCAAGGCTAAAGAAAAACTTTGATTTCCCCCAACTTCCTTAAAAGGACTAAACCTAATAATCCCGATTTTCTGAATTGAAAATTTACCTTCCGATTTAAGATTATCTAATTCTCTATAAAGTTTATCCAACTGCTCTTTCAGAAGCTTAAACTGCGATAAAAGTTCTTCTAAGTTTTGGGGCTCTTCTTGTTTTTTAAAAAAATTAAACATATCAGCGGAGGGTGAGGGACTCGAACCCCCAAGGGATTACTCCCACTGGTTTTCGAAACCAGCGCAATAGCCATTCTGCCAACCCTCCAAAACTTGTGGACCCGCGGGGAGTTGAACCCCGGACTCATCCATGCCATGGATGCGTGTTACCACTATACCACGGGCCCAAATACCCCTGAGAGGAATTGAACCTCTATTTAGAGCTTAGGAGTCTCTCGTTCTATCCGTTGAACTACAGGGGCCAATTCAGTATTTAAAAGTATATCAATTTTTTTTCTTGCTGACAATAATGCTCCGTGTTAAAATTAATTAACCTTTATGGAAAAATCGCCTATTGTTGGCTTAGCTAAAAAAGTTTGCCCTGCTGTTATTACCATTGTTATTTCCAAAGACCTGCCTAAAGTGGAGGGATTTTATTTTATGCCTTTTGGCGGTGAAAATTTTATTATTCCGCAAGTTGAAAAAGGCAAAAAAGAAAAAACTAAAATCGGGGGAGGGTCTGGATTTATTGTATCTGAAGATGGTTTTGTTTTAACCAGCCAGCACGTTGTTTCTGACCCTGAAGCCGATTACACGATTATTGCAGAGCCAACAAAAAAGTATCAAGTCAAAGTAATTTGCCGTGATTCTATTAATGATATTGCCATATTGAAGATTAACGGTAAGAATTTTCCATATCTAGACTTAGGGGATTCAGATAAAATTGAGTTGGGCGAAGAAGTGATTGCTATTGGCAACCCTTTGGGCGAGTTTAATGATACGGTTTCAGCTGGAATCATTTCTGGCTTATCAAGACTTATTACTGCTTTTTCAGGACCAGCTCAAGGAATTGCCAGATTAAAAGGGTTAATTCAAACTGACGCAGCTATTAACCCCGGCAATTCTGGGGGCCCATTAGTAAATATGGCAGGGGAAGTCATTGGTATAAACACCGCTATGGTTATGGGCGCTCAAAACCTTGGCTTTGCCATCCCTGTCAATTACGCCAAAAAAGATTTAGAAGAAATTAAAAAATATGGTCGGATTAAGAGACCATTTTTGGGAATAAAATACGTAATTTTAAATAAATCATTAGCTGAACAAAATAAATTATCTGTTGATTACGGAGCTTTAATCATCAGGGAAAGATTAGGAGAGACAGCTGTAATTAAGAATTCTGGCGCTGACAAAGTTGGACTTCGGGAGTTTGATATTATTTTGGAAATGGAAAAAGAAAAAATTACAGAGAATAATTCTTTAACTGACGTTATTCAAAAATTCAAAATCGGGGATGAGGTTTCTTTAAAAATTTTAAGGGAGGGAAAAGAAATAAATCTTAAAATACAACTTGAAGAAAAAAGATAGATTTGGTTCAGAGAAAGAAAAAACGGCTTAAAAGAGCCGTTTTTTCTTGGATTTTTAGT
>JBBTXV010000029.1:0-1945 GCA_038062035.1 Patescibacteria group bacterium | reverse complement strand
CGCTTATTTTAAACCTTCCTTAATCTTACTTTTAATGGTTTTCCTTCTTTTATCAAGGAATTTTTTTCTTGAACTATATTTTCTTTTATTTTTGACCCAATCAGATTTTCAAATTCTTCTCTTTCAATTGTTTCTTTTTCTATCAAAACCTCGGCTATTTTTTCCAGTAAATTCTTTTTTTTGCTCAAAACTTCAAATGCTGTTTTTTCAGCTGTTTTAACAAAATTTTCAACCTCCTTATCTATTTTCGCTGCTACTTCTTCTGAATAATTCCTTGGTTCTGAAATTTCCTTTCCCAGAAATACTAATTCATCTTTATCCCCAAAAGAAATCGGTCCCAAAGAAGACATCCCGTATTCTTTAACTAATTTCCTTGCTAACTGGGAGGATTTCTCCAGATCATTAGCTGCTCCAGTTGTTATATCTCCAAAGATTAATTTTTCAGCGCAATAACCCCCTAATAAAGTTGCCAAATCAGTTAGAAACTCAGCCTTACTCCTCATTTTACGGTCTTCAATCGGGACTTTTAAGGTGTAGCCAGCCGCCATGCCCCTGGCAACGATTGATATTTTTCTAACAGGTTCTGTTTCAGGTAAAGAAGAGGAAACTAAGGCATGGCCAGCCTCATGGAAAGCCGCAATCTCCTTTTCTTTTTTGGAAAGAATATAGCTTTTTCTTTCCGGTCCCAATAAAACTTTTTCAATTGCTTCAAAAAACTCTTGTTGAAAAACCTGCTGTTTATTTCTTCTAGCCGCTAAAATAGCAGCTTCGTTAACCAAATTAGCCAAATCAGCTCCGGAAAATCCGGGAGTTCTTTCGGCAATTTCTCTTAGATTAACATCTAAAGATAAGGGTTTATTTTGGCAATGAATTTTTAAAATATCTTCCCGATCATTAACATCAGGAAGGTCTAAAATTACTCTTCTGTCAAAGCGCCCGGGCCTCAAGAGGGCTGGATCAAGAACATCAGGGCGGTTGGTAGCTGCCGTAACAATTAATTTTGTGTCTCTTTCAAATCCGTCCATTTCAACTAAAATTTGATTTAATGTTTGCTCTCTTTCGTCATGCCCTCCGCCCAAGCCCGCTCCCCGATGCCGGCCAATGGCGTCTAATTCGTCAATAAAAATTATGGCGGGAGCAGCTTTCTTGGCGGTGGCAAATAAGTTTCTTACTCTTCCAGCTCCAACTCCGACAAACATTTCTACGAATTCTGAACCAGAAATGTGAAAAAAAGGAACGTGGGCTTCGCCCGCAACTGCTCTTGCCAGCAAGGTTTTTCCCGTGCCCGGTCTGCCCATAAGCAATACCCCCCTTGGGATTCTCGCCCCCATTGCCAAGAACTTTTTGGGATTTTTTAAAAAATCAACAATCTCTTTTAATTCTTCTTTAGCTTCTTTTAATCCTGCCACATCTTTAAAAGTTATTCTTTCTTTTGGATGGCCTTCAGCTCCGAATAATCTGGCTCTGGCTTTTGTGAAATCAAATGCCTGCATGGCTCCTCCTTTAACTTGGCGGAAAATCATGTAGAAGAAAAATCCGAAAATCAAAAGGGGAAGTAAAAATAATAATGATGGTAATAACCAGGTCCAAACATCTTTTTGCTCTTGTGTTTCAATTTCAACTCTGGCTAATTTTTCTGTCTGCACGCCGTAATTTATAAGGGATTGAGAGAGAGCGGTTTCAGACTCTTTCATTGAAACGGCTTTGGCATTGTCTTTATAAAATATTTTAAGCTCATTACCGAGAATTGTAATTTTTCCGATTTTTTCTTCATTAATTTCTGAAACTAATTGAGTTAAAGGCAGTACTTTTTCTTTTTCAAATGGTTTGGTAAATAAACTGAACAGCGCTGAAACAGTAATGAAAATCAAAACAATAATCAAGAAATTTTTTAATAAGTTTTTCATAATTTTCATTTTATCAAAAAATTCTCGAAAAATCAACT
>JBBTXV010000028.1:0-3750 GCA_038062035.1 Patescibacteria group bacterium | reverse complement strand
GCTGCCGGGCTAGGGCTCGAACCTAGAATCTCCTCGTCCAGAGCGAGGCGTGTTACCGTTCCACCACCCGGCAATGATTCAATAAACTCACTAAAAATATTAAACTTTCAAATATTTTCTAATTGCGATTATGCTGGATACAACTCCCAAACTGATTCCGGCAAAAAGATGAATCAAGAAAAATAACCAGAATTTACCCCAAAAAACTCTTAAAAGATTTAACTCAGGGGATAAAATAACGAATTTAGGGCTCAAGAAAGCAAGGGTGATAATAAAAATGATAAGAGTTCCCAAAGCCGCAAAAATCCCGGATATCGCACCTTGAACTAAAAATGGACCCCTAATAAACCAATTTGAAGCTCCCACTAACCTTTGAATGCCAATTTCTTCTCTTGAACTATAAATTGCTAGTTTAATTTGATTGAAAGCAACCAAAATAGCAATTACTGCCAAAATTAAAAATAGGACAACCCCCGCAGTGTTAAGAGTTGAAACGATAGAATTAATTCTTTCAATGACCGGCTTTCTCTCAAAATAATCAACCTTATGAATTAAATCTTTTTGAGGAAAATTTTCCAAATAATTCGTTAAGGCCTGGTATTGAGATGCCTGCCAGGCCGTAATATTGAGAGCTGGCAAAAGCGGATTCCCAACCTCCAATAAAGACTCCATTACAATTGCATTACCCTGATACCTTTCAATAAAACGCTCAAGCGCTTGGGCTCTCGAAATGTATTCTACCTCTCTTACTTCGGGAAGTTTAATAATTTCTTCCTTTAATTTCAAAATATCCTCTTCTAAAGTAACTTCTTTAAAATAAACACTAATGTCAACTTTCTTTTCGAGGCCTTCAAGCAAGTCCTTGGTAACGTCTCTTAAAAGTAAAAGCGAAACAATCAGGAAAACGGTCATTGCGATAATAAAACATGTGGCTATGGAAAGCCCAAGATTGCGGTGAAAATTCACCCAACCAATTTTAATTGTTCTTTTTAATAAACCAAGCATTGAAATAATTTTAAATTTACAATATAAAACGGCCTTTTGGCTCGTCTCTTATTATTTTACCCTTGTCTAAGGTAATCACCCGTTTTTTAAGCAGATTAACTATTTCTTTGTTGTGAGTAGCCAAAACAACGGTCGTACCAATCTCATGAATCTTTAATAAAAGCTTTAAGATTTCAGAAGTATTATAAGGATCTAAATTTCCAGTTGGTTCATCGGCTAAAATGGCGTCAGGGCGGTGAATTAAGGCTCTGGCAATAGCCACTCTTTGGCATTCGCCCCCAGATAGTTCAGCGGGGAAATTGTGCATTTTATCAGCCAAGCCAACAATCTTTAAAACTTCAAGGGCATCTCTTTGAATCTCCTCGTCTGACTTCCCTATCACTTCCATAACATAAGCAATATTTTCAAAAACGGTTTTTAATGGAAGAAGTTTGTAATCTTGAAAAACCGTGCCGATCCTCCTCCTTAATTGAAAAAGGTTGTTTCTCTTTATTTTACAAACATCCTGATTATCAAAAAAAATCCGGCCTTTAGTCGGTTGCTCTTCGGCTAAAAGTAGTTTAAATAAAGTCGTCTTGCCAGCCCCAGACCTTCCAACTAAAGAAACAAATTCCTTATTATTTACTTCAAAAGAAACGCCGTCTAAAACAACTTTGGAAATTGACCCGTAAGAATTGCGCGGATAGATTTTAGTAACGTTTTGGAATTTAACCATTTTTTATTTGACCTTCAATAAAGTAATCCAAATTACCGTTTAAAACTCCCTCAACATCTGAAACTTCAACACTATTTCTCAAATCTTTAACCATTTTGTAGGGATGCAAGACATAGCTCCTTATTTGATTTCCCCAACTGGCTGAAGTTTTCTCTCCCTTAATTTCTTTCAATGTTTTTTTTGTTTTTTCTTCTTGAAGTTGATAAAGTTTATTCATCAAAACTTTCATCGCCCTCTCCCTATTCTGGCCCTGCAATCTTTCTGCCTGGCAAGCAACCCTAATCCCGCTTGGCAAATGAGTAATTCTAACGGCTGACTCCCGGCGGTTAACATGTTGCCCCCCGGGACCAGAAGCCCTGAAAGTGTCAACTTTTATATCTTCTGGCCTAATTTGAATTTCTTTTTCAATATCTTTTGAAATATCTGGAATTATCTCCAAGAGCGCAAATGAAGTGTGCCGGAGTGATTTTTGAGAAAATGGTGAAATCCTCACTAATCTATGAACCCCATTTTCGCTTTTAAGAAAACCGTAAGCGAAATTTCCCTGAACTTCTAAGGTTGCAGATTTTGTCCCGATTCGGCCTTCAGGCCCCCCAGCCTCTCCAAAAGATTGCTCCAAAATCTTTGTCTTGAATCCTTTAAAAGAACAGTATCTTTCATACATTCTAAGCAGCATTGTTGCCCAATCTTGAGCATCTTGGCCTCCAGCCCCGGCATAAATTGATAAAAGAGCGTTTTCCTTATCGTATTTTCCAGATAAAAAAAATTCAATTTCTTTTTGCCTTAATTTCTTTTCAAAATCATCAGCTCCATTCCTCTCTAATCCAGCTGATTCTCTCTTCAAATTCTCAATAGAGTTTATTTCTTCCTGAAGCTGGCTTAATTCTTTATTAATCGCTACTGCCCTCTCTTTTTGCTTCCAAAAATCTGGTTTTTGAATTTCTTTTTCAATCTCTCTTATTCTCTCTATCTTCTTAAAAATGTCAAAGACGGCCCTCCAGCTTGAGGACCCTGCTTTGCAACTCTTTAATTTGAAAATTAACTTCAGTCATAATTATTTTCTGTTTTATTATAACATATGCGTTAAAAAGATAAAGTCAAAAATAAAAAACCGGTGTCTTTTCAAAACCAGTAGAAACTACAAATAGTCTAAAAGACTTTCGTAATTAATAAAGTCAAACCATTGATAGGCATAGGATATCCAAACACCAAGTTTATTAGTTAAAAGAAGAATACCAAGAAAAACAAGAAATGCTCCCCCAAGCACCGAGATAACCCTGAGGTATTTGATTGTCCTTAGAAGATACATAGATGCAGAGCTGATACTTGCTGCAATAATCAAAAATGGCGTAGCAAGGCCAAGAGAAAAAACTGTAAGTAGAAAAGCTCCTTGACCAATTGTAGCTGAGGAAGCGGCAAGGGTGAGTATTGAGCCAAGAATGGGCCCGACGCACGGTGTCCAACCAAAAGCAAAAGTGGCTCCGAAAATCAAAGAGCTTATCGGATTGCCAGGCTTCAAGGCTTTTGTATTTCCAACGTGCTTTTCAACGTTCAAAAAAGGGAGCTTTAAGGCGCCCATCATGAATAGCCCAAAAAATATGATAAATATGCCGCCGATCCGAGAAAGCCAAAACCGGTATTTAAAGAGAACGGCGCCTCCGAGACCGAAAAGACTACCAAGGATTATGAAGACCAAACTAAAACCGATTACATATAAAACACCGTTCAAAAAGATTTTCCTTCTGGCAATTTTTGCTTTGCTCAGATCCCGCAAATCATTTACTGAAACACCGCTGATAAAACCTAAGTAACCGGGCACCAAAGGAAGCGTACAAGGCGCAAGAAAAGTCAGGACGCCTGCTATGAATGCTGGAATGATTAGTGAAAAATCCATAGTTACTTTTTGCCAAAATCCTTTATCGCTTGGCGCTTTGACCACCCAGGTAATTGGCTCTCAAAAAGCCGTCTTGTTTTGTAGCGGAGCCGATGGGCAGAATCGAACTGCCGTCGGTGGTTTACGAAACCACTGC
>JBBTXV010000027.1:0-3109 GCA_038062035.1 Patescibacteria group bacterium | reverse complement strand
TATATTCTCATCCCGACCGTCACTTCCTATCAGGAAGTGGAAAGTGACGAAGGTGTCAATTTGGGTGGCGTAGCGATAATTCGTTTCGGAGATTATCGGCGTCGGACTGGCCGGATAGTTATGGACTTCCGGCTCATTGATACTGCCTCTGGCATTGCCGTAGAGGCATTTAGCCAAGAGGCAAAGCTTGACTCTAAACGGTATGCCGCCGGTACTTGGCATATCGTTCTAGCCAGAGGCGAGCAATCTATTCCCGAACGAGCGGTTCGGCAAGTTGCTCGCAAAGCGGCTGAGCGCATCGCTCAGCTGTTCAATCCGTCGCCACCGAAAACCGACGAACTGAAGAAGAGAAAGGAGAGATAGAAAGAGATAGAACAAAAAGGGGCGACCTGTAAAGTCGCCCCTCACTTATTTGCAGTTAAAATTATTTTTTGCTACATTTAGATTACAAATATAATTTAAATAATTTATGAGTATTAACGATAAGGCGGATGTCGGCATTGACTTGAAATCTTTTTCTTCAGCTATTTCGCAAATTGCCGAGGAGAAAGAAATCTCAAAAGAAAAGATTTTAGATACTATTGAGCAAGCGATAGCCGCTGCCTACAAAAAAGATTACGGCAAGAAAGGCCAGGTGATTAAAGCTAAGATGAATCCTGTAACAGGAGAAGTTTCTTTTTGGCAAGTAAAATTGGTAGTTGATAAAAATATAATTTACTCAGACGAAGAATTGGAAAAGTTAAAAGCCAAAGAGATTGAACCAGAAGAAGATGGTGAAAAGAAAATCAGGTTTAATCTAGAAAAACATATAATGCTTGAGGACGCTAAAAAAATAGAACCTAAAATTAAGGTTAACGAAGAATTAGAAACGACTTTGGAAACAAGGAAAGATTATGGCCGAATCGCTGCCCAAACGGCAAAACAAGTGATTTTGCAGAAAATTAGAGAAGCTGAAAAAGAGTCCATTTTTGGAGAATATAAATCAAAAGAAGGAGAAATTATTTCCGGAATAATTCAAAAAATTGAAGGCAGAAACATTTTTTTGGATATCGGGAAAACCCTGGGGATTTTAATAAAAGAAGAGCAGGTGCCAGGAGAGTTCTATCGCCCGGGCCAAAGGTTAAAAGTCTACATTGTAACAGTGGAGGAAAGTTCGAGAGGCCCTGTAGTTTATCTATCCCGCGCTTATCCCAAATTAGTTTCAAAACTTTTTGAATTGGAGGTGCCGGAAATCGCTTCTGGCCAAGTTCAGATAAAATCAATTGCTAGGGAGCCAGGTTCTAGGTCTAAAATTGCCGTTAGTTCAAGCGAAGAAGGAATAGATCCAATTGGAGCCACCGTTGGCCAGAGGGGAACCAGAGTGATGGCGGTGATCAATGAGCTGGGAGGAGAAAAAATAGATATTATTGAATATTCTGACGAATCTGAAAAATACATTGCTAATGCTTTGTCGCCGGCCAAAGTTCTTGAGGTAAAAATTCTTCCTAAAAACAAGGCTTTAGTTATAGTACCAGAGGATCAGCTGTCTTTAGCCATTGGCAGAGATGGCCAAAACGTTAGATTGGCAGCTAAATTAACCGGCTGGAAAATTGATGTTAGAATGCCAGAAGCTGGAAAAGAAGAGGAACAAGAAAAACAAGAGGAAGAGGGAGAAAAAGAAGAAGTAGTGGTAAAAAAAGAGACGATTAAGGCAAAAAAGACGACTAAAAAAAATAGCAAAAAAGAAAAATAAGTTATTTTATTGGCAATTATTTTTTGATATAATAACGGTATGAATCTTATACCCACAGTCATAGAAAAATCGCAATACGGGGAAAGAGCTTATGATATTTATTCAAGACTTTTGAAAGAAAGAATTATTTTTCTGGCAGGCCCTATTAACGATATTGTTGCCAATTCAATTATTGCCCAGCTTCTTTTTTTAGCCAGCCAAGATCCTAATAAAGATATTCAGCTTTACATTAATAGTCCCGGGGGTTCAGTTACCGCTGGTATGGCAATTTATGATACAATGCAATATATAAAGCCAGATGTTTCAACGGTTTGCGTAGGGCTGGCAGCTTCAATGGCTGCTACCATTTTGGCGGCCGGGCAGAAGGGAAAGCGCTTCGCTTTGCCAAATTCCGAAGTTTTACTCCATCAGGTTATGGGAGGCGTAACGGGTGAAGCAATTGAAATTGAAATTACAGCTAAGCAAATTATTAAAATTAAAGGAAAATTAAACAAGATTTTATCTAGCCATACTGGCCAGCCCTTAGAGAGCATTGAAAGAGACACTGACCGAGATTTTTACCTCGGGGCTGACGAAGCTAAAGAGTATGGTATAATAGATGAAGTAATTAGAAGAAAAAAATGATACCATCTAACGGGTCAAATAAAAAAAATTTCCTTTACCTGCTAATTATCGTTATCATTAGCTTAATTCTTTTATCAGCTTGGTATTATTTTCGTTTAAAAAAAGAGCCGTCAGGGAGAACGCTTGAACAAATTTTGAGAGAGGATTTGACAGCTCCTTTTGAGTCACCTGAAATCCCGGAAGCAGTTCTTAAAGATTTAACTGCTCTGAATACTAATTATGAAGTTGGAGAGGATGTTATTAAAAACTTGACTGCTCCTCAATAAATTTTTAATAAATCTTGGCTATGGTCAAGAAAATAATTTAAGGACTCATAAATAAATTATCTTCAAAATCCATAGTTAGTTAATAAAAATGAATCAAAGAATACCTTATTATTACGCTTTGCCAGCAATAATTATTGCTACTTTGCTGGGAGCGAATGTTATTTATTCAGCTTGGGCAGAACCAAGCTTAGATCCTCCGGGGGGCAATATCCCAGCTCCTCTTAATACTGGTACGTTTGGTCAATCTAAATCTGGAGGTTTAATCCTTAATACTGGCGGAGCAGGAATCGGTTTAATTGTGGACCAAGGCAATGTTGGTATTGGAACACAAACGCCAGTATATAAATTGGATGTGGTAGGCGCTTTACGACTTCAACCGCTTTCCGTTGAACCCCTTGGTGCCGATGGCGCGATTTATTATGATACTGGTTTGCGTAGGTTTCGTTGCCATGAACGTGGCAGTTGGGTAAATTGTATAAAATAAATA
>JBBTXV010000026.1:0-3407 GCA_038062035.1 Patescibacteria group bacterium | reverse complement strand
CTCCAAACGACCGGCCACAATCTGGGCGATGAAGAAATTAATAAAAACGCTGCTGATCCGTTTATAAGAAGACGATGAATACATTTATTTCAGATTGGTTTTATCTATCCATCCGTAACATTAAGCTAATTTGGCGGCCACTGCTAGCCTTACTGCCGCCGTTTTTTATGCCGATATTCTTTTTTGCCGTGAACTCCATTTCTCTCTCCTCGCTTTCTAAAGTCCCTGGCTTCCCCGACGTTTCTTACAAAGCTTTTATTGCTCCGGTGGCGATTTTCACCGCCATTTTCTTTTCGGCCGGAAACGCCGGCATTGAACTAGTTCAAGATATCCAGAGTGGCTACTTTAAAAAACTCATTATTATGCCCATTAACCGCCTCGCAATTGTACTCGCCAAGCTCACTGAAATTGCGGCGCAATCCATTATGCAGGGAGTAGTAATGCTGATTTTGTTACTTATTTGGGGAGTAGAAATTAAAACCGGGATTCTTGGAGTATTAGCAATTTTTACAATGCTAATAATTTTCGCTATGGCTTGGAGCTGCATTGGGATGATTATCGCCTTACGAACGCAAAATGCCAGACTCGTGCAGTCAATGTTTATCTTGGTTTTCCCGCTATTATATCTGACGACTTCGCAATCACCCAGAGAACTACTGCCCTCAACATTTGCCACGGTCACCGACTACAATCCAGTCACTTATATTATAGAAGGCATCAGGGCGCTCTTTCTTTTTGGCTGGAACAGCCCTGATATTGCTTATGGTTTTTACGCCGCCACTGGCATGTTCGTCGTTCTTGTCGCCTTAACCTTTAATTCTTTCCAAAAAGCCCTAAAATAACCGTTCTTTAAACAATAATTCCCAGGGCTTGCTGATTCCAAAATAAAAAACGGCTCCAAAGAGCCATTTTTTGGATTAAATTAGGAGAATAATTATTTAATTCTAAATTTTCCGCCTTTTTTCCATTCCATAGCACCTATTAAAGGACTATAAATATCTTCTTCCTTATTAATTTCCAGAGGATTGGAAACTAACGGATCAAACTCTTTAAACTCTACGAAATCAATATCTTCAATAATGGCAATCGGTGTTTGCTCATTACCCTCTCCCATTTGACAAACCGCTGCAGCTGCCAAAGCGTCAGTTAAATTGGTTTGGCTCATTTTCATTTCTCGGCCAAAAATATCTTTTTTCCCCCGGTAATCTTTTAAAGGATAAAAACCCCAATAAGCAATGGTGATCCCCAAAACTCCCCACCTTAAAGGAGTGCAGTGGCTATCTGAAATAATTATTCCAAAATTATTGAGAGAGAAATTTTTTTTAAAAAATTGGTAAATCTCTTTAGCCGCTTCATACGGATTATCCGGCCACAAAATATAATACCCTTTGGCATTACTCTCATCAATACCGGCTGTCGGAATTAAAAGATTATTTTTCAAAGTCAGCATCACATAGCCCTGGGGAACTTTTTCTCTATCCAAATACAATTCTGATTCTGCCTTAATCAATTCGTCTTTGTCTTTGACTGCGTCAACTGACAAGCATCTGCCCTGCCAAATAGAAATTATTTTGGAAGTAATAACGAAAATTGATTTTTCTTTTAATTGAAGGGTTGCAAAACTTTCCTTAATTAAGGATAGTAAATCATCTTTTGGCGGTAAAAACGGCCTGGTTTTAATAGTTTTAATCAGCATAATTTCAGGATTGCCAAGCTGTAAATTAACGAGCGTATTCTATTACCCGGCTTTCTCTGATAACCGTAACTTTAATTTCGCCAGGGTATCTCAATTCTTCCTCAATTCTTTTAGCCATGTCTCTGGCAAGTTTTTTAGCCGATAAATCGTCAATTTCTTCTGGTTTAACAAAAACTCTAATCTCACGACCAGCCTGAATAGCATAACTTTTTTCCACTCCAGTAAAAGAATTAGCAATTGACTCTAGTTCTCCCAGTCTTCTTAGATAATTCTCAACCGTATCTTTTCTGGCTCCGGGCCTGGCACCCGAAATCTGGTCAGCCGTCTTGACCAAAATCGCTTCCAAATTCTCATAAGGATACTCTTCGTGGTGAGCCTTCATCGCATCAATAACTTCTTTTTCAATTCCGAATCTCTGCAAAACCTTTATCCCAATATCAACATGAGAACCTTCCACCTGATGATCTAAGGCTTTGCCAATGTCGTGAAAGAGTCCGGCTTTTTTAACCACTTTCGGATTCAAGCCCAATTCAGAAGCTAAAAGAGCAGCCAAATGAGCCACCTCAATTGAATGAAGCAAAACGTTTTGGCCGTAACTGGTTCTAAAGCGCAACCTCCCCAATAATTGAATTAGTTTAGGGTCAAGGCCTAAAATACCAACATCAAAAACGGCCTGCTCACCAGCTTCTTTCATTTGAGAATTAATTTCTCCTTGAGCCCAGGCAACTGTTTCTTCAACTCTGGCTGGCTGAATCCGACCATCTTTAATTAACTTTTCCAAAGCCAGTTTAGCAACCTGGCGACGGACAGGGTCAAAACTGGAAATTACCACCGTTTCTGGCGTTTCGTCAAGAATAACTTCCACCCCAGTTAATTTTTCAAAAACTCTAATATTTCTCCCTTCCTTACCAATAATCCTTCCCTTAATTTCATCTGAGGGCAGGGTTAAAGTAGTAGTGGTAATCTCTTGGGCTTGAGAAAGAGCACATCTTTGAATGGCCAAAGTTAATAATTCTTTAGCCCTCTTTTCAAAAGATTCTTCACCAGCTCTCTCCAATTTCCTCATTCGCTCCAAAACCTCCTGCTGGCTTTCTTTTTCTACATTATCCAGCAGTTCTTTTTTCGCTTCTTCCTTTGAGAGCTCAGAAATCTTTTCTAATTTTCCCTGAGCTTCTTTTTGCAGCCCCTCCAAAGATTCTTTAACAGTTTTGAGCTTTTCTACTTTCTGATTAAGATCTATTTCCTTTCTTTCGTAATCAGTAATTTTTTCATTTAAGATATTCTCTCTTTTAAAAACAAGCTCTTCGGTCTTTAAAAGCTCTTCTCTCCTATTATCAATTTCTTTTTTGCCTGAATCTAAAATCTGGCCAGATTTTTCTCTAGCTTCCTTTAAAAGAGTATCAACTTCTTCTTTAGCTTTCTGAGCCCTTCTCTGAATTTTAGCTTCTATCGTATCATAATCCCTTTTGGCAATTGATTGCCTGGCAAGATATCCTAGAATAGAACCGATAATAAGGGCGGAAACCCCCAGAAAAAGGAAAGTAAATTGTTCCATGATTTAAGAAATCACAAAGATTAAATCTTAAATATTTACAAATTTTATTGAATAACATAACGCAAATATTATTAAAGTTTAAAATCGGTGATTTATTAATGGTAATTAATGGTTTTATTATAGCAAAGCTTTTCAAAAAAAACAACCTGCCAGAGA
>JBBTXV010000025.1:0-3316 GCA_038062035.1 Patescibacteria group bacterium | reverse complement strand
AGCTCGAAGCCAACCTCAAGATTAGAACTCTCAGTTTCCTCAGAGATGATGAGGTTAATAGGGTGCAGGTGGAAGCCAAGTAATTGGTTAAGCCGAGCACTACTAATAAAACGATCAAGTAAGTATCTTGTTCTCTCAAATTTGATTAATAATTATAAAAAAAGTAAAAGGCGTTTTGATGGCAGTTATACCGAGCTTGCTCCACCTGTTCCCATTCCGAACACAGAAGTGAAATAGCTCAGGGCCAATGATAGTAGATTTTCTGCAAAAGTAGGACGCTGCCATCAAAGCGCCTTTTTGTTTTGTTTAAAATTTATTATAATAATTTAGGGATAATAAATCTTTAAATAACTCATTTTAGAATGAAACCTATCTTACAGTTGAAACCTAAAATGGAATACAGGATTAAAATTACGCCAATTATTCTACTGTTTCTTTTTATTATTCTTGTCAATTTAACTAGTTTTTCTAAAAGTATCAAAAACTTTTTTTATTTAATATCTTCGCCAATTCAAAAAAATCTTTGGCAAGCAGGCGGAAACTTGTCAATTTTTTTTGAATCGATTACTAATGCTAAAGAATTAGAAGAAGAAAACAGGAAGCTCAAAGAGCAAAACTCAGTCTTATTAGAAAAAATAGTCAAAATCCTTGAGTTGGAAAAAGAAAATAAGGTTTTAAGAGAAGCTTTTGATGCTGGTTTAAGAAAAGAATTTAAACCTATCGTAACCCAAATTAGTGGAAAAGATATTGCGAGCGATTCTTTAATAATTGATAAGGGTTTAAAAGACGGGGTTGTTGAAAATTCTTCAGTTATTACCCAGCAAAAAGTTTTAGTAGGAAAGATTGAAAAGGTTTATGAAAATTTTTCAAAAGTCATTTTACTTTATAATAAGAACTTTGATTTTAATATCCAGATTTTAAAAGAGGAAGGAATAGACGAATCAAATGAAACAAGGCAAGAGGAAATTTATGGTGTAGTAAAAGGAGAGGGGGTTGGGCGGCTTTCCTTAGATAAAATTCCCCAAGATAAGGAGCTTAGGGAAGGGGATATAGTAATAACAAGTAATTTGGGAGGGGTATTCCCTCAAGGATTTTTAATTGGACGCCTCCAAAAAATTAAAAAAAGCGATGTTCAACCTTTCCAGCAAGCGGAAGTTTTTATTCCTTTTGACATTAAAGATCTGCAGACTTTATTCATTATTAAATGAAAAAAACACTTTTTTTAATTATATTTTTCTATATTTTAATACTCCTTGAGAGTAGTTTCTTACTCCATTTCACCACCTTTAATTTTATCCCTAATCTTATTTTGATTACAGTTATTTTGATTAGTTTTTTTGATAAATCTCAAGGAGTTTTAGGAATTTATTCGGCTATTTTGGGCGGATTTTTTCTGGACGTTTTTGGCAGCGGTTTTTTTGGTATTTCTTTCGGGAGTAATTTTTTTGGTTTTTCCATCCTCTTTTTATTAATAGTATCAATTTTCATTGAATTAATCTTTAAAAGATACGTTCAGTTCCCTCGTCGGGCTTATGGGTAAATACCTTAAAAAAAGAAAAGGTTTAAAAACCCCGCTATTTTCTTTAATAAAAAAAAAGAAAATAAATCTTTTTTCTTACCAGGACATCGAGCCAAATGAAATTTTTCTTGATAAGCTTGCTCAGAACAAAGAAGAGGAAATGGGTATTTCTGAAAAAAAGATTGAAGTCGCTCTCTCTCAAAAAACTTTCTTTGTTTTCTATTTTGTTCTTTTAATTTTATTATCCATACTTTTGAGTCAAACTTTTTTAATTCAAGTTTTGGAAGCTCGAAAATTCTCTCAGTTATCTGACGAAAATAAAACAAGAATTAAATTATCTAAATCTCCAAGAGGAGTAGTTTATGATTCTAAGGGAGAACAGATCGTTTTTAATGAATCAAGTTTTGATTTAGTGCTTGATAAGAGAGATCTCCCGATTTCAGAACAAGAAAGAGAACTTCTATTAAATGAAATATCTTTGATTATTAAAGAGAACTTGAAGGATTTGAAAAACAAAATTAAAAAAGCTAAAAGTTCCGAAGTTGTAATTTTAGAAAATATCCCTCATCAAACTTTACTGGTGCTTGATGCAAAAATTAAGCAAGATCAGCTGTCAGGTTTTAAAGTAGAGCAAAATCCCATTCGTAAGTATAAAGACGGTAAAACTTTCAGTCATTTGATTGGTTATATCGGGAAAATAGATGAAAATGAATATAAAACATTGTCTGGAACTGATCAGATTTATTCAGGGACGGATTATATTGGTAAATCAGGTCTTGAAAAATCTTATGAGACGATTTTGAGAGGCAAGCCTGAAGTCATTAAAATTGAAAAAGACGTTTTAGGCAACAAAAGAGCAGAGTCAAAAAGCTCAGATTTAGAAACCGGAAAAAGCTTGGCTTTATTTCTAGACGCTTCTTTGCAGAGAAAAACCGAAGAAGTGCTTTCCAATATTTTAACTAATATTGGCGGGAAAAGAGGGATTGTGGTTGCTTTAAATCCCAAAACTGGGGGAATTTTAGCTTTAGTTAGCTTGCCAAGTTTTGATAATAATTTATTCCGTAAAGGAGAGGACCCTGAAATTGTTAATAAGATTTTAAAAGATCCTTTAGAACCTCTTTTTAATCGGGTAATTTCAGGGAGATATCTCACTGGTTCAATAATTAAACCCTTAATCGCGTCTGCCGCCTTGCAGGAGAAAATAATTTCTCCGGAAAAAAAGATTTATGATAATCTTGGATATATTGAAATTCCTCATCAATATGATCCTGATATTACTTATCGTTTCCACGACTGGAAAATTCATGGTTGGGCCGATATGAGGCGAGCTATTGCTTGGTCGGTTAATATTTATTTTTATACGATTGGGGGAGGCTATAAAGACCAAAAAGGTTTGGGACCAAGTAAAATTAAGGAATATCTTTCTCTTTTTGGTTGGGATGAGAAGACCGGTATTGATTTGCCAGGGGAAATAGAAGGTTTTGTACCAGATCAAGACTGGAAAAAATCTGAATTTGCCAATAAAGAAGATCAGATCTGGTATGATGGCGATACTTATAATTTATCTATTGGCCAGGGATTTTTGAAGATTACTCCTTTGGAAGTGGCGACAAGTTTTGCTGCTATAGCCAATGGAGGAAAGTTGTTAAAACCTCAAGTCGTGAAAGAGGTTGTGGACGAAAATAAAATCGTAACTGAGAAATTTGAACCCAAAATTATTAGAGAAAACTTTATTGATTCTCAGAATCTTCAAATTGTAAAAGAAGGGATGAGGCAAATGGTAACTGATGGTTCAGG
>JBBTXV010000024.1:0-2718 GCA_038062035.1 Patescibacteria group bacterium | reverse complement strand
GTTGTCGAGTTGAGTATAATAAAAATATGTTTAGAAAAGAAAAATTTATTCCAGAAAACTATTACCATATTTTTAATCGTACACTTTTTCATCGCCCGGAATTTACAGATTACAAAAATAGCGAGAGATTAAAGCAAGCGTTTTTACTTGCAAACTCCACGCATTCAAGCTACGCTTTTCAATTTTTAAGAGACAACAAAGACGCCACAATTGAGAAAGCATTAGAAATATCAATGCGTGGCGAAAAATTAGTTGATGTGCTTTGTTATACAATTATGCCTAATCATTACCATCTGCTTTTAAAAGAAAGGCAAGAAAAAGGAATTAGTAATTTTATTCATAAGTGTAATATTTCCGTCGCAAAATATATCAATATTAAAAACAATAGGTCTGGGCCTCTTTTTGAAAGTCTTTTTAGAGCAAAGCATATCGAGACTAATGACTATTTATTTCATCTCTCCCTTTATATCCATTTAAATCCTTTGGATTTTCTTATTGGAAAACAGTGGCGAGAACATAGAATACAAAATTGGGATCAAATTAAAAATAAGCTTATAAATTATCCTTATTCAAGTTTAAAAAGCTTTTTAGATGTAAATCACGAAGATAAAATAATATCTGGGAAGGAGATAATAACAGATCAATTCAAAAATACAAAGGAATACGAATTGTTTTTACGATACTGGTCAGAAGAATCACTACATTCGATAAATGATTTTATTATTGATTAAAATAAAAGGTAGCTTGACAACGGTTGTCGAGCTACGTAAATTTTTTAATACTCCCAAAAATTCTAAGTTTTTCTTCTATAACTTTTTTCATCGCTTCAATTGATGGCGTTAAAATTTTATACGGCGTGGTTTCTTCCGGCATTTTCTGCAAAGTTTTTCTTAAAGTTTCCGTGAACGCGACTCTGATTTCGGTATTAATGTGAACCATAGAAATTCCGGCGGCAATGGCATTTCTAAAATCGGACTCGCTCATTCCAGAACCGCCATGTAAAACAAGATAAACATCATCGCCGACCGCTTTTTTAATATAAGCGATCCTTTGGAAATCCAGTTTCGGCAAATTAGCGGCAATGCCGTGGATATTGCCAATTGCCGGCGCCAGCATATCAACGCCTGTTTCTTTTGCAAACCGCGCCGCTTCTTTTGGTTTCGTCAGATCTTTCAGCTTAATTTCAATTATTTCTTTCTGCAATTTTGATTCTCCTCTGACATAGCCCAACTCGCCTTCTATAATAATATCCGGATTTTTTGATTTGGCGTATTCAACGCTTTGTTTAGTCAATTTAATATTTTCTTCAAACGGCAGAGCCGAAAAGTCCGCTAAAATCGCGTCATAGCCAGCGTCAACCGCTTCTTTTACACTCTCAAAAGTTTTGTGATGGTCGGCGTTTAAAAAAATAGGAATTTGGAATTCTTCCCTGAACGCTTTAACCAAAGCAACCGCTTCTTTTACGCCAATATGTTTTCTTTCGCCTTCAGAAGTGCCGACAAAAATCGGGGTTTTTAATTTGCCGGCTGATTCAACAATCGCGCGCAGCGCTTCATCTTCAGAAAAATTAAAATGCCCCAAAGCCCACTTTTCAGCAACAGTTCTTTTTAAATAATCTTTTATCATTCTAAAATTTTCGGTTCATAATCTGCCGGCGCTTTTTTAAGATATTCTTCAATTTGCTCTCGCGTTAAAAGGCCGGCGCGCGCCCCAATTTGCTGAACCACCGACATTGGATTAATCGGCGCCCATTTTAAAGCGTCTCTAATATCCATACCCAAAGCCAGCGCAACGGTAAAAGTTGAAGAAAAAGCGTCGCCGGCCCCGGTTCTTTCCAGCGGCGGCGCCGGATCCGGATATGGCCTCATAAAAAGCATTTCTTTACCGTCGTAAGAATAAGCTCCTTTTACGCCGTCAGTGATAACGGTAATTTTCGGACCCAGATTTGAAATGGCTTTAAGTAGTTTTTTAATATCATTTTCATCAGTTTCTAAAATCCTTTGCGATTCTTCTTTATTGCAAAAAAACACATCACTCCTTTTGTAAATTCCTTTCAGCGCGTCTTTGCCAAATTTCATCTGAAAAGTGCCCGGCTGAAAAGCCAATTTTATTTTCGGCCGTTCATTCAAATATTTTCCCAATTCATAATGAAAAGACAAAGAGTTTTCGCCCAGCGACGAAAGATAAACCCACTTCGGTTCATTAAAATCACAAAGCTTGTAATCATACTTCTCATGTTTTATTAAAATTGTCCGGTCGTCTTTATGCCACAAAACATAGTGATAATTAGTTTTTTTAGCTTTTTGAACAGCAACAAACTGAGTGCCGACATTTTCCTTCCGAAGCGCTTTGACGCAATCGGCGCCATTGACATCATCGCCCAAGTTCGTCATCAAAGCGCTTTTTAATCCCAGCCGGGAAGCGGCCACCGCCGCGTTGGCGGCATTGCCGACAGCGGGAACTACATAAAGATCCTCATAAGGCACTTTATCGGCAAAATTCAAACAAAGCTGGGGCTTTTCTCCGTTGCGGTCGCGATAGACGCACGCTTCTTTTATTTTAATAAAAGCGTCTACTGTTGTATCGCCGATTCCCAAAAAATCGTATTCTTTCTTTAACCAGCTCATGCTTTTCTTTTTATAACTTTAAGGGCCGCCGCTTTAATGTCTTTAACGCCCATGCCAAAATGTTCAATTAGTTCATCGGGTTCGCCAGACT
>JBBTXV010000023.1:15917-18379 GCA_038062035.1 Patescibacteria group bacterium | reverse complement strand
GTTATGGTTGAAATTTCCATTCTGGTGCCAATTTCAAATCCGGCCCAAGTGGAAGTTTTGGGTAAAATCGTCCAGTGCCAATGATAATAAGGATATTTTTTTTTGTCATTGGGAGCCGTATGTAAGTAAAAATTATAAGGCGGATCATTAAGCCCCTTGTAAAGCCTCCCCATCGCTTCCTTGAAGGCCTCTGCAAGCTGCCATTTCTCTTCTTCTTTGATTTTTTCAAAATTACTTAAATGTTTCTTTGGGGAAATTATCATTTCAAAGGCGGACTTTGAAGCAAAAGGGCAAATAACCAAAAAATCTTTATTTTCAAAAACCACTCTTTTTCTTGATTTCCTCTCCCAATTACTCATACGACAATAAAGGCACTGTCCATTTTTCTTAAGATAATTTTTGGAATTTAAAAGAGCTTTGCTCAGGTCAACGTCAATTAAGGGAGTGGTGATAATCTGAGAATGAGGATGAGGTTGACTAGCGCCAGCCTCAACTCCATGGTTATGAAAAATTGAAACGTAGCTGACAAGCGGTTTTTTTATTAAATCTAATAATCTTTCTTGATAAACATCAAAAACCTCTTTTGTCTGATTTAGGCTAAAATGAGGGAAATGACGGTCGTGATCTCTTGTTATTACAAGCTCGCAAAAACCCACTGCATTTATCGTTTGGTATAACCGCCCTTCAATACGAGAATCAAGTTTAGAGTAAGGCAAAAAAGAAGGGTATTTATTCGGAAGAACTATAGTGCTCCAGTTTTTAGCAAGCCCTCGGTCTTGGATTATTTTTTTGCCTTGATAATAAGTCAAAATCGGTTTTTCCTTATTATTACAAAAAGGGCAATCTTGCTTGGAAATTTTTATTTTAACCCTCTTTTCTTTTTTAAACATCCCTGGCTTCTTGGCTCTGCCCTTGGCAATCACCACCCAATCTTTGGAAACCAAATCAAAACGAAGCTCAGAGGGAAATTTAGGTTTTTTTTGCTGTTCAGCCATAAATTCTCTTTATTAGATTCCATCTTATCCTTAATAAATCGCTTCCCATTTTTATCATTGAGCTGAATTTCACCTTGCTTTCCAGGTCATTCTTCCAATGAACTGGAACTTCTTTAATCTTGTATCCTAATTTTTTGGCAATGATTAAAATTTCAGGGTCAAAAGCGAATCGATCAATTTTGCATTTTGGAAAAATTCTCTCAGCCGCCATTTTGCTAAAACATTTAAAGCCGCATTGAGTATCTTTAATTCCCCAGCTTCCAGTAAAAATATCGGTCAGAAATCCAAAGATTCCTCCCAAAATCTGGCGATGGAATGGTTGGGGAGGATCCAGAGTCGCTCCCTTTATCCTTCTTGAACCAATAACAACATCGTATCCTTGCTTAAAATAAGGCAGAACTTTCTCAACCTGATCAATTGAGGTTGAATTATCGGCATCCGTAAACAAACGATGCTCTCCCTTGGCTTCAAGCATTCCCTGTCTGGTAACGAAACCCTTTCCTTTATTTTCTTTATTATCAATTAACCTTAAATTTTTAATAACAAGGGAATGCTCTTGGACGACTTGAGCGGTTTTATCTTTTGAACCATCGTTAACCACCAAAATCTCGTACTCATAACTCTGATTTCTCAAATATCCATCAATCTCTCTCAAAGTTCTCGGCAATCTGTTCTCTTCATTGTAAGCGGGGATAATTACCGACAAATAAAATTCTTCTGACATATTTTATTATTTTAACAGAAACGCCTTAAAAAAACAAAATGGGGCGATCAGCTTCGCTGTCGCCCCTTTTAAATAAAAATCGGCTCACCTCTTTAGATAGTTGAACCGTTCCCTAAAACTTCTTCTTTAACACCAATAGGAACATCAACCATTATCACCTTAATGCCAGCCAACAATCTACCTCCCTGGATTTTTTCCAGCCTTTTTAATTCATCCTTTTTAGGAAAATCGGATGGTCCGAAAATCAAAATCTTCTCCTTTCCCGAAAACTCAGGACGCTTAAAAAATTCCACTGCAAATTCTAAAGCCCGATCGAGACCGTAATTTGGATTTACTAAAATGTCCGTCGTCCATGGTAAACGGTACGTAAACCACTCCTTTGGTAAATAGTACGTAAACCACTTCTTATGCATTAACTCAATCTCATTGAGAAAATTCTCTCCCACCCAAATAACAAATTCCAAATCATACTTTTGAGAAAGATTGTTAACCAATCTCGCAATTTGCTTCGCATCCCCTAAAGACTTTGTCTCTCTCAGATCCAAAATCATGCCCGCTGGGGGAAGCTGGGAGGGTTGGGATAAAGTCTGAAAAATGAATCCCACCACAAGCGTTAAAAACCCGACTAATAAAATCCTCATCTTGACTTTCACTCTTTCCTCCCGTTGTCAAAGAACTCTTTAAGTTTAGATACTAATTATATTTTTGTCAATAGCTGATAACTTTTTCTCGTTACAGCTAAG
>JBBTXV010000023.1:0-15817 GCA_038062035.1 Patescibacteria group bacterium | reverse complement strand
ACCATTCCTTCTTTAATCTCTATGTCATCTTTTTCTGAATTTTCTAGTAGATAATTCAAAACCTGAGGCTCTTCATGTACTTCTTTCCCAATTCCATGTCCACAAAGTTCCCTGACCACGCCAAATCCATGGCCTTCAACATATTTCTGAATAGCCCTGCCAATATCGCTAAAAGTATTACCCGGCCGAACTTCTGAGATCCCTAAATTTAACGCTTCCTTAGTCACTTGAATCAATTTTTGAGCTTCTTTACTGATTGTTCCAACCGGTACGGTAACTGCCATATCGGTATGAAATCCTTTGTAAAAAATCCCCAAATCCAAAGAAATAATATCTCCTTGTTTTAAAATTCTGTCAGAGGGAACGCCGTGAACTATTTCTTCATTAACCGAAACGCATAAAACAGCTGGAAAATCTTGATAACCTAAGAAAGAAGGTTTTGCTCCAAACTTAAAAACAAGGTCTTTTGCAACCTTGTCCAAATCTCGGGTTTTGATTCCTGGCTGAACCATTTTTTCCAACTCCTTCATAATTTGAGCCAGAATTTTCCCGCCTTCAGCCATAATTTCAATCTCAGCTGAAGTTTTAATTGAGATCATAATTTGAGAGTTTTTAGAATATCTTGAAAAACGGCTGCTGGGGGTGGCGCGCCGTTAACTTTTGCCAATTTTAAATTTGCTTTTTTAAGATAATCAAGAACAGGAAGGGTTTTTTCTTTATATTCTTCCAATCTGAATTTTATTACTTTGGGATTATCGTCTTTGCGAGAAAATAATTTTGAGCCGTCAAAAGGACACTTAGTTAAATTTTTGGTTTCTTTATCAAAAAGAATCGGGTGGCGAAAAAGCTGGCAGGTTTTTCGGTGAGAATTCCTCCAAATTGAATCTTTAGCGTTTAAAGTCAGTAAGATTATTTTAATTTCCTGAACCCCATACAGCTTTTTCAAAAGCGGTATCAATTCTTTTCCTTCGCTTAAAGTCCGGGGAGAACCAGACAGCACTATTCCCTTGCCGGTCTTTTTTACTTCTTGAACCTTATCCTTAATCCAAAAACTTATCAAAGGTGGACTCATCAGCCCGCCTGATTCTCTTGCTTTTTTTTCTTGAAGTAAAAAATACTTTTTCCCTCCTACTTTAACGAAATCGCCTTTTTTAACATTTTTTAAGTTGACTTCAATAAGCTTACTTGTCTCTAAATGAAAAAGGCCTAATCTATCAGCGAGCAATTCTGCCTGAGTTCCCTTGCCAGAACCTGGCGGCCCCAAAATAATTATTACTTTTTCCTTAGAAAGTTTCATATTCTCGCATTTGAAGCTGGGATTTGACTTGACGGACCGTTTCCAGAACTACTGAAACAACAATCAATAAAGAAGTTCCTCCTATTAAAAACTGAAAAACCACAACTCCGGTCGCAGCTCCAATGACTGAGGGCAAAACGGCAATTAATCCTAAAAATAAGGCGCCGATGGGCAAAATTCGGTTTAAGATATAAGATAAAAATTTTGACGTAGATTCCCCAGGCCTGGTTCCTGGAATATATCCCCCCATTTTTTGGAGGTTTGAAGAAATGGCTTTTGGATCAAAAGTTACGGCTGTATAAAAATAAGTAAAAAGAACAACCAAAAGAAAGAAAAGTACCCCATAAACCCTTATATCTCCCAAAAAAGCAGCAATGCTCTGGGCAATATTCCCCAAAATTCCTCCAGCTCCAGTTAAAAAATTAGCAAGCATGCTGGGAAGAAGAATAATAGAGATAGCAAAAATGATAGGAATGACGCCAGCGGGGTTAACGCTGAGAGGCAAATAAGTTGAGCTTCCTCCGTAAAGTCTCGTTCCCCTTACCCTTTTGGCGTAAGTAACCGGGATATTTCTTCTGGCTTCATTAATCATAATTACCATGACAATCATAATTAGGGCTATTGCAAAAAATAAAAGGTAT
This sequence comes from Patescibacteria group bacterium, assembly GCA_038062035.1. Classification (GTDB taxonomy): domain Bacteria; phylum Patescibacteriota; class Minisyncoccia; order Minisyncoccales; family 2-12-FULL-40-12; genus JBBTXV01. Next base: position 13,879 of record JBBTXV010000023.1, on the reverse strand, counting down.
GAAGGAATCTTTGAGGGATCCCAGCTGACTGCCAATTGACGAATATCTCCTGGCAAACTAGCTACAATTCCAGCAAAAATCAAAAGAGAAATTCCGTTTCCAATTCCTTTTTCTGAGATTAATTCACCCAACCACATTAAAAAAAGGCAACCAGCTGTGATGGTTAAAATTGAGATAAAAAGTAAGTTTGGCGTGAGAGCTCCAAGGATTTGCTGACGCTGAAGCAAGGTTAATAATCCAAAACTCTGAAGTATGGCAAGAGGAACAGTTAATATTCTCCCGTATTGATTGAATTTTTGACGGCCAATCTCCCCTTCTTCTTGATACATAGCTTTTAAGCCAGGGAAAATCATTGTTAATAATTGCATGACAATGACACCTGTGATATAAGGCCCGAGGCCTAACATAACGATTGATAGATTCTCCAAAGCTCCGCCCGTAAATAAATTTAAAAGGCCAAAAAACTGAAATCCGGCAAAAAGCTCTTTCAGTTTTTGAACGTCAATACCAGGAATAGGAATATTAGCCATTATCCGAAAAACAACGAAAACACCAAGAACAAATAATATTTTATTCCTAATATCTTTGAGTTTAAGAATTTGAATGACTTTATTAAACCACATATTTACCTCCAACTTTCTCTATTTTTTCCTTTGCTTGTTTTGAAATAAAACAACCTTCAATAATTAGATTTTTCTTAATCTCCCCTTTTCCTAAAATCTTTACTTTGGGCATTCTTCCTTTTATCTTACTGATTATTTTTTTTTCTAACAATACGCTTGGGTTAATAATTTGACCGGAATCAAATTTTTTCTCCAAGATATCCAAATTCAAAGTTTGAATCTTGTGCTTTTCGCTGTGAGATTTTACTTCTTGCCTATGCCCTCTTAATTTTGGGTATCGCTTGATCCAATCGCGAATCACAGGCTTAAACTTACGACCGGCCCTAGATCTTTGACCTTTGATTCCTTTCCCAGAATAAGTACCTCGCTTACCGCCTCGGCCAATTCTTCTTCTCTGCTTGGACCTATGAATTGCTTTGAGTTCTTCTAGTTGCATGTTCAACTTTTTTTAATTTTTTAAGAGCCTCAAGGGTTGCTCGAGCATTATTTAATTTATTTCCTGTTCTCCCCAAAATTTTAGAAGAAACGTTTTTAATTCCAGCCAGATTACAAATTATCCTGACCGTTCCGCCAGCTTTCAATCCTCTTCCTTTTTTCTGAGGCCTGATTAAAATTTTAGCCGCTCCAAATTTAGCTAAAACTTCGTGGGGAATTGTGCCTTCAATAATAGATATAGTAATTAAATTTTTCTTTGCTAATCTTGTTGCCTTCTCAATGGATTGAGAAGCATCAAGGCCTTTAGCGATCCCGACACCAACCTTTCCCATTTTATTGCCAACTACAACAAGGGCCCGAAAACGAAACCTCCTTCCCCCTGCCCTAACCCGAGTAACCCGAGCTAAATCCAAAAGCTTGGACTCAAATTCTTCTTTAGGAAATGCAGAAAAACCTCTTTTCCCCGATCTATTATCTACAGGTTTATTTCTTCTATTAAACATAAATTAAATTTGTAATTTAAAATTTAAGCCCTCCTTCTCTTGCCCCTTCAGCCAGCGACTTTACTCTACCATGATATTTATATCCTCCTCTGTCGAATAATACCTTGCTAATCTTCTTTTCTAATGCCTTTTTAGCAATCAATTTTCCAAGCTCATTGGCCTTATTTATTTTACCTTGTATTTTTTCCAATTTTTGATCATTAGCAGAAACTAAAGTTTTACCTTTCTCATCGTCAATTAATTGAGCATAAAGATATCTGGATGATCGAAAAACAAAAAGCCGCGGTATCTCCTTTGTACCAAAAATTCTTGCTCTAATTCTTTTATGACGCCTATGTCTTTTTTGCTGAGTCTCTAACATTTTATTTTGTTGACACTGCTTTTTTACCAACTTTTCTTCTAACCTGTTCTCCAAAATATCTTATTCCCTTACCTTTATAAGGTTCAGGTTTTTTTAGCTTTCTTATATTAGCCGCTACTTGGTTAACTAATCTTTTATCTATGCCCGAAACAGTAATAATACTTTTTTCTACTGTAAATTTTACACCTTCAGACGATTTAACCCTTAAAGGATTAGTAAAGCCAACCTGTAAAATTAAATCCTCACCCTCTAAAGATGCTTTAAAACCAATGCCTATTATTTCCAGTTTTTTTTCATACCCATTTTTCACCCCAAAAATCATATTAGCTATCAAAACTCGGCTTACTCCCCAAAAAGCCTTGGTCTTTTTCCCTTCAATTTGAGGAGATAAAAAAATCTGGCCATCTTTCATTTCAACTTTAATTTCTGGCCTAACTTCGTACCATAACTCGCCCTTTGGACCCTTAACACTAACCTTTTGGCCATCAATTTTTGCCTCTACATTTTCTAGTATTGAAATTGGTTTTTTACCTATTCTTGACATAAATTAATCACTATTAAAAAATTACCATATTTCACAAATCACTTCTCCTCCCAATTTCTGGCGCCTTGCCTCTTTATTAGTCATTAAGCCCTTGGGAGTGGAGATAATTGCTATTCCATAACCGCTTTTAACTATTTTAATTTTTCTTGCCTTAACATAGATCCGCTGGCCGGGCTTTGAAATTCTCGTTAATCCAGAAATAACAAGATTTTTTCTCAAAGAAGATTGATCTAAGTCTTCATTTGTATACTTTAAAGTAATTTCAATAATCTTTTTTATTTTTCTTCCCTTCTTCTCTACTTTCTCAATGAAACCTTCTCTTTCTAAGATTTTGGCTATTTCATATTTAATTTTAGAGAAAGGCAAAGCAACCTGATCTTTCAAGACAGCTTGAGCGTTACGAATTCGATTTAACATATCGGTAATTGGATCGGTCATATTTAAAATAAACAATTAATTATCTTTTTACCATGAAGATTTTTTAATGCCGGGGATTAATCCTTCATTTGCCATCTCCCTGAAACATATTCGACATAAACCAAACTTCCTCATAAAAGCCCTTTTCCGACCACATCTAAAGCATCTTCGAACGATTCTGGACTTATATTTTGGCTTTTTTAAAGATTTAGCAATTTGAGCTTTAGTCGCCATTTTTTCGTAAAAAAAATTTCTTTTTTTAAATTTTTTATTTAATAGGGAATCCCATTAATTTTAGCAATTCCATTCCTTCTTCTTTATTTTTAGCCGTCGTTACGACTGTAACCTCTAAACCAAAAATATTTTTTACTTTCTCGGGTAAAATCTCAATAAAAACAGTATGCTCTTTTAAGCCATGTGTTAAATTTCCTTTTGCATCTATTGATTTTTGCTCTATGCCTCGAAAATCTCTTGTGCGCGGAAGGGCAAAATAAATGAATCTCTCAAGAAAATCATACATTCTTTCTCCTCTTAAAGTTACAACCACGCCCAATGGCATGCCTTTGCGAGTTTTAAAAGTGGCAATTGATTTTTTTGCTCTTGTTAAAACTGCTTTTTGGCCGGTAATTAAAGATAAGTCCTCTAGAATAAAATCGGAGATCTTCTTTTGCTCGTCGTTTGCTTTCCCTGTGACTAATCGACCAAAACCGCTATTAACCACAACTTTTTCAATCTTAGGAACTGCCATTTGGCTCCTGTATCCAAACTTTTCAATCATCTTGGGTATTACTTCTTTTTGATATTTCTCTTTTAACCTAATCATATTTTATATTTCTTGATTGCATTTTTTACAAACCCTAAACTTCTTCTCATCAGCCATTTTATATCCAATCCTCGTCGCTTTTCCACATTTTGAGCAAATAAGCTTAAGATTAGAAATATGAAGAGCTGAAGGAATTTGGGCAATTTGTCCCTTCTCTCCAGTTTTTTTTGGTTTGAAATGTTTTTTTCTTAAATTCAAACCCTCTACCACCGCTTTTCCTTCCTTGGGAAAAACTTCTAAAACCCTGCCTTTCTTTCCTCGATCTTTCCCGGTAATTATTAAAACTGTATCGCTTTTTTTTATTTTCATACCTTCTTTAAATCAATTCTTCAGCTAAAGTTGCTATTCTTTCAAAACCTTTTTCTTTAACTTCTCTTGCCACGGGACCGGTAATCCTCTTGCCTTTAGGCTCTTTAGTTTTGCCTTCTAAAATCACAATTGCATTATCATCAAAACGAATATAAGAACCATCTGACCGACGGGAATTTTTTTTCTGTCTTATTATCACCGCCCTAACAACTTCGTGTTTTTTAACCTGTTTTCTAGGTTCAGCTTCCTTGACTGTCCCAACAATAACATCGCCGAGTTGGGCCCAACGATGACGAGTCCCGCCAAGGACTTTAAAACACTGGACTATCTTTGCCCCGGTATTATCAGCCACTTTTAACATTGTTCTTGGTTGAATCATGGTAATTTATAAACGAAGTAAATAATATTATCGCTCCGCCCTTCAAGATAAAATTAGAAAGCAGAGCCTTTGGCAGTTTAAAATTTGCCAATAACTCTCCATTTTTTTTCTTTACTTATTGGCCTGCATTCTTCAATAACAACCTTGTCTTTAACGTTGTATTCCCCCTTCTCGTCATGAGCTTTATACTTTTTGTGAACTTTATATCTTTTTTTGTATTTTGGATGTTCTTTTATTCTCTCAACTAAAACAACGACGGTCTTTTGCATTTTATCAGATATAACTGTTCCTTTTAATTGACGCTTAGGCATAAATTTCTATATTGTTCTATTTTGCTTTAATAAAGTCAATATTCTGGCAATTTCTTTTTTGATATTTCTGATTTCTCTAACATTTTTCAGTTTAGCTGAATTTAAATTGAAGCGTAAAACTCTTAGATGTTCTCTGTCTTCCTGAATTGTTTTTTGCAATTCTTCTTTTGATTTTTTTCGTAATGCAGAAATTTTCATTTTGAAAAAAAACGAATGTAATCTATATCTAAATTATTTCTTCATAAATTTAGTTTTAATAGGAAGCTTATCGCCAGCTTTCTTCATAGCTTCCATCGCCTCAGATTCCTTGATCCCCTCTAATTCAAAAATAATGCGTCCTGGTTTTATTGGAAAAACATAATGATCAACGCTTCCTTTTCCTCCGCCCATGGGCACCTCAGTTCCTTTTTTAGTTACAGGTTTATCAGGAAAAATTCTAACCCAGATCTTTCCTCCTTTTCTTATATATCTGATGATCACTCTTCTGGAGGCTTCAATTTGTCTAGAACTCAACCAGCACGTTTCCAAGCTCTTTAAACCAAAACTCCCAAAAACCAATTTCGTCCCGCGAGTCTCCTTACCTTTACCCCTACTCCTGCCTTTATGCCATTTCCGATGTTTAACTTTTTTAGGTATTAACATACGAACATAGTGAGTACCAAACACTCAACACTTTGAGTGCTCGGTTTTCATTGCTATTCAAATTTTTCTCCTTTATATATCCAAACCTTAACGCCAATTACCCCATAAGAACAGTGAGCTTCAACTCTGGCAAAATCAATATCGGCTCTGATAGTTTGACGAGGTAATTGACCCTTCTTCAACCATTCTCTCCTGGCGATTGTTGAACCATCTAATCTTCCCGCTACCTCTACTCTTGCCCCTAAAATACCTTTAGTAACCATGATTTTACCCAAAATCTGTTTTAAAACTCGGCGATAAGAAACTCTTTTTTCAATTTGCTGAGCAATCCATTGGGCAGATAAATTAGCTGAAAACCAAGGACTTCTAACTTCTCTCACTTCAATTTTTAATTCTTTCTTTGGTAAAAAAATACTTTTTCTTTTTAAGCTCGCTTCCAAACCCTTCTTTAATTCTTCTATGCCTCCTCCGCCCCGTCCTATAATAATACCTGGCCTAGCGCTCAAAATAATAACATTCAATTTTCCGGGAAATCTTTCAATCTCAATCTTTTCAATGCTTGCTCCCTTTAATTTTCTCTTCAAAAATTCTCTAATTTCAAAATCCTCTCTCAGATATTCTGATAATTTTCTTCCATAAAAACCCCTAACATCCCAACTCTCAAGATTCTTTATTCTAAATATTTTTGGATGAACTTTATGTGACATTTTTAAAAAGATTTTCGCCTAAAAATCCTCTTTAAGCCTTTTTCTATTTTCGGTCGGGCTCTTTCCATCTTTGATTTATTCCTCCATTTGCCAAAAAATGCTTTATCTTCTTTTTCGGTTTTTTCTAATTCTTCGGATTTCTCTACTTCTAAAGTAGGTTTTAATTTTAATTTCTTGGCAATTTTCTTTGATCCTTTAGATTTTGTGACGATCTCTTCTAAAATTAAGGTGATATGAGAAGTTTTTTTCTGAATTTCGGCAGCTCGACCCCGAGCGCGAGCCCTCCATCTCTTAAATTTTGGTCCTTCATCAACGGTTATTTTTGAAATATATAAATTTTTTTCATCTAATTGAAAATTATGGCGGGCTGAAGCAACGGCTGATTTTAAAAGTTTCAAAATTGGCTGGGCTGCCTTTTTGACCGTGAATTTTAGAATAATCTCAGCTTTATTAACTTCTTTCCCCTTAATTAAAGGAGTAACCAATCTCACTTTCCTTGGTGCTATTCTTAAATATCTTAATTTAGCAATAACTGACATAATTTCGCTTGAAATTTTTTAATTATTAGGCTGCTTTAAGTTTTTCTGAATCTTTGTCTTTAACTTTTTGTTCCAATTCTTTTTGAATCCTTCCGCCGTGTCGAGCAAATTTAGTGGTTTGGGAAAATTCTCCAAGACGATGACCGACTATTTCTTCAGTAATTCTAACTGGAATAAAATCTTTTCCATTATGGACAGCAATAGTAAAGCCAATCATTTCTGGAGTAATTGTACAAGCCCGAGACCAGGTTTTAATAATATCCTTAGACCCTGCTTTTAAATTCTTTAATTTTTCCAGTAATTTTGGATCAACAAACGGACCCTTTTTAAGCGATCTAGCCATAAACCACGATTTCACGAATTAGTACGTTAATTATCATAAAATACTATTAGATAAGCTAACAAATCGTTATTTATTATTGGTTACTTTTTCTTTCGTCTTTGAATAATATATTTATCCGATTTTTTTCTTCCTCTGGTTTTTACCCCCAAAGCTGGCTTCCCCCATGGAGTTTTTGGATGTTTTAAACCGATTGGCGACCTGCCTTCTCCTCCACCGTGAGGATGAGCTACAGGAGACATTGCCGACCCCCGGACAGTCGGCCTCTTTCCTCTCAATCTCGTCCTGCCAGCTTTACCTATGTTGGTATATTTCCATTCTGGTCGAGAAACCATTCCAATAGTAGCATAACATTCTCCAGGAATCCTCCTGATTTCACTAGAAGGTAGTGCCAGCTGAGTAAAACCATCTTCCTGAGCTAAAACCTTAGCTGATGTACCCGCTCCCTTGGCTAATTTTCCTCCTTTGTTAGGCATTAATTCAATATTATAAACATCTGTTCCGACAGGTATATTCTTTAATCTCATTCGGTTGCCAACCTGAACCTCAGTCTTCTCGGCAATGATAATTTCTTCTCCAACCCCCAAATTTTGAGGAGCTAAAACATATCTTTTTTCCCCATCTTGATATTCCAAAAGAGCGATGAAACTAGTTCGGTAAGGGTCATATTCTAAAGCCAAAACTTTACCTTTCATTCCCAATTTTTCCTGGCCAAAATCAATAATCCTGTAAAGTTTTTTGGCTCCACCGCCCCTATGACGAACCGTGATTCGACCAGAACTACCCCTACCTGCTTTTCTTTTTAAAGACGTAAGTAATTTCTTTTCAGGCTCTTTTTTTGTTAAAAGTTTATAACTGTTCATAAAGATTTATTTATCTTGGCAACATTTCTATCTTTTGCCCTTTCTTTATTGTAACAATGGCTTTTTTATATCCTGACTTATATCCAATTTGCCTTCCCATTCTCCTGGGTTTCTTGGGCAGATTAACAATGCCTATTTTCAAAACATCTACCCCAAAAATCCCTTCAATAGCTTTTTTTATCTCGTTTTTATTGGCTCTCTTGAAAGCTTGAAAGACATACTTATTTTTCTCTGATAAAAAAGATGCTTTTTCAGTAATATGGGGAAATTTCAATATTCCATAAGAATTAGTGCTCTTAAATTCTTTTTTAATCCTCGGTTTTTTAACCTTTAAATCTTCTGCCTCTACATGCTTTTCTTCAACCCTCTTGTCTTTTAGAACTACTTCTTCTTTCTTTTTTCTCTTTTTAAAAATATTTCTTAAAGCCATATTATGTTTATGATAACTATTTCAAAAAAGTTTCTTTTAACGTCTTTATTGATTCTTTCGGCATTAATAGGAATTTGAAAGAAAGCAAATCTAAGGCATTTAAATCTTTAGCTTGGATAGTCTTAATTTCAGGAATATTCCTAGCGGCTAAAATTATATTTTTATCGTATTCGGGAAGAACGATTAAAGTTTTTTTATCTTTACATGGCAGATTTCTTAAAAGTGAACTAATTTGTTGAGTTAGCTTTTTACCGCCCTGCCCCTTTAATGCTTTACCCTCTTTTTGAATTTGCCCAATTTTAAGCTCGTCTAAAAGAATTAACGAGTTATTCTTTAATTTTCCAGACAATGCCATAAAAAGAGCTTTCCTTTTCATTTTTTGAGGGATTATTTTCTTAAAAACTTTTTCTTTTCTTGGGCCGAAAGTTACTCCTCCGCCTCGCCATAAGGGTGATCTTATAGAACCGTGCCTTGCTCTGCCAGTTCCTTTTTGACGCCACGGTTTTTTCCCGCCGCCCCTAACTTCTGAACGATCTTTGGTGTGAGCAATTACTCTCCTACGATTTGCCATCTGAGAAACAACCACTTGATTAATCAAATAAGAATTAATCTTGAGACCGAAAATATCTTTTGGCAGCAAGGTTTTTCCGCTTTCTTGGCCTGCCTGGTTATAAGTGGTTATTTGCATAATCTTATCCTAAAATTTCAAGAAGGACGCCATTTTTACCCGGTACGGCTCCCTTTACTGCTAATAAATTTTTTTCCGGATCAACCTTTATTACTTTCAAACCCTTAATGGTTACCCTTTCAGATCCCATGCGACCTGGCATTTTCCTCCCTTTAATAACCCGCTCTGGAAAAGAACTGCCAACAGATCCCAATGTCCTTGCTTCGTGTTTAACTCCGTGAGAACCTCCCCGACCTGAAAAACCCCATCTTTTTACAGCTCCGGCAAAACCCTTTCCCTTGGAAATCCCGACTATCTTCACTTTTTCACCTTCTTTAAAAATAGAAACATCAATTTTTTGAGACTCCTTCATTTCCTTTATGTCATTGCGAAACTCTCTTAAGAATCTAAAAGGTTTTTTTGCCATAACCTTCTTTACTTTTTTTTCCTTCTCAATTTTTTTAAAACCGACTTGAATGGCCTCATACCCATCCCTCTCTTTTGTCTTAATCTGAAGAACAAAACAAGGACCAGCTTCAATGACCGTAACAGGAACAACATTTCCTTTTTCGTCAAAAATCTGCGACATACCTATTTTTAATCCAAGAATAAACTTCATTTTTTCTCTGCAAAATAGCAAAACGGTCTTTATAGACCAATAGAAAACCGGGCATAGCCCGGCTCTCCTTCACCTTTGGCTATTTAAAATAATTTTATGATTGTTTAAAACTTATTCTCAACATTCCAATTATATTATAAAAATTTATTCTTGTAAATCCCTTTTTAAATATCCTCTCCTGAATTATATTTTACATTTTAATTTCAATATCTACGCCAGCTGGTAAGGTTAAACCCATTAAGGCATCTATAACTTTCGGATTGGGATTAAGAATATCAATCAGTCTTTTGTGGACTCTCATTTCAAATTGCTCCCTCGCGTCTTTATGCACGAAAGAAGAACGATTAACTGTGTATTTATGCACTTCGGTTGGCAAAGGAACAGGGCCTAAAACCTCAACACTGTGACGCAAGGCCGTTTCAATAATTTGTTTAGCCGAATTATCAATGACTTTATGGTCATAAGCCCGGAGTTTAATCCGGAGCTTTGGCTGAACCACCTGTTCAATTACTGCTTCTTTTTTCTTAGCCATCTTAAAAGAACCCTAAATTTAATCTTATCTTATCTGAATAACCCGAATAATATCTAAGCCTAAACATCTTGAAGCAATTCTTAACATTCGGATGTTATTCGTAGATTCAAATTATGTTATTTTACTATTTTAGTTACCACTCCAGCTCCCACTGTCTTTCCTCCTTCTCTGATAGCAAATCTTTGTTTTTCCTCAAGAGCAATTGGGGCAAGCAATGTCACTTTTAAATTAACTGTGTCTCCGGGCATAACCATTTCTGTCCCTGAAGGTAATGTAACTTCTCCGGTAACATCAGTTGTTCTGAAATAAAGCTGAGGTTTATAACCAGTGAAGAAAGGCGTGTGTCTGCCACCCTCTTCTTTGGTTAAAACATAAACCTCTCCATCAAACTCGGTATGAGGAGTAATAGTCCCGGGCTTAGAAAGCACTTGTCCTCTTTCCAAATCTTCTTTTTTCGATCCCCTCAAAAGTATCCCAACGTTATCTCCGGCCCTTCCTTCATCTAATATCTTATTAAACATCTCAATGCTAACCACTGTTGTTTTAGTCGTTGGTCTCAATCCCGTTATCTCAATCTCATCATTAGAATTAATAATTCCTCTTTCCACTCTACCTGTTGCCACAGTTCCCCGACCAGCAATTGAAAAGACATCCTCTATCGCCATTAAGAAAGGCTTATCGGTTTCCCTCAAAGGCTCTGGCACATATTCGTCGGCAGCATTTAATAATTCAAAAATAGGTTTAGCAGCATCATCATCAACGGATTTAGCTTCCAGCGCCTTTAAGGCAGAACCTTTGATGATTGGGATCTGGTCACCTGGAAAGTTATATTTTTTAAGCAACTCTCTAATTTCACTCTCAACCAAATTAATCATTTCCGGGTCATCAACCATATCACACTTATTCAAGAAAACAACCAAAGCAGGTAGTCCCACCTGTCTGGCCAAAAGAATATGCTCTCTGGTCTGGGGCATTGGGCCATCGGGAGCGGAAACAACTAAAATGGCTCCGTCCATTTGAGCGGCTCCTGTAATCATGTTTTTAATGTAGTCAGCGTGGCCAGGGCAATCAATATGAGCATAATGGCGCTTATCTGTTTCATACTCCAAGTGAGTAATAGAAATAGTAAGACCACGGGCTTTCTCTTCTGGAGCAGCATCAATTTGATCAACCGATTTCTCAGCTATCTTTGGATTTTTTAAATGCAAAACATGCAAAATAGCTGAAGACAAAGTTGTCTTTCCATGGTCAACGTGACCAATGGTACCGATATTAACGTGAGGTTTTGACCTCTCAAATTTTTCTTTTTCTGCCATATTCAATCATGAAACAAGAGAAATGAATTATGAAACAATGCAGTAAAGTTTCAGTTTTCAAATCGCCAGTTCCAAGAATTTTATTTTATTATTATTTTGGCTATATGAATATATTATATTATCACCCAGGAAAAGTCAACTAATCTGGTAAATTATTAAATCCTATTTTCTTTTTCCCTCAATAATTTCTTGAGCAATATTCTGAGGCACTGCCTCGTAACAATCAAATTCCATTGTAAAAGTTCCTCTACCTTCAGTCAAGCTCCGAAGGGTCGTGGCATAACCAAACATTTCAGCTAAGGGAACTTTAGCGTTAATAACTTTTAAATTGGTCCGATCTTGAGTTTCTTCAATTTTACCACGTCTCGCAGCTATGTCTCCGATTGCATCACCAAAAAAGTCTGACGGTACAACTACTTCCAGCTTCATAATCGGTTCCAAGATGACGGGTTTAGCCCTTTTTACGGCTTCTTGCAAAGCAATTGAGCCTGCAATCTTAAAAGCGATTTCCGATGAATCAACGTCATGGAAAGAACCATCGTATAAAGTAACCTCTGCGTCTATCAATGGATAACCAGCTATCACTCCTTTCTCCATAGCCTCTTTGATTCCTTTCTCAACTGCCGGAATAAATTCTTGGGGGATAGTACCACCTTTAATCTCATTCACAAACTCAAAACCCTGGCCTCTCTCTCTTGGTTTAACTTTTAGATAAACGTGCCCATACTGCCCCCTACCACCTGATTGTCTGATATATTTTCCTTCTGCCTGAGCTTCTTCTTTAATTGTCTCTTTATAGGCAACTTGGGGCCTTCCCACGTTAGCTTCAACTTTAAATTCCCGCCGCATTCTGTCGTTAATAATCTCAAGATGCAATTCTCCCATCCCAGAAATAATTGTTTCGCCAGTTTCCAAATCTCCTTTAATTCGGAAAGTCGGATCCTCTTGGGCCAGTTTTTTTAAAGCCAAGCCCATTTTTTCTTGATCGGCTTTTGTTTTGGGCTCAATTCTAATTGAAATAACAGGTTCTGGAAAGATAATTTTCTCAAGAACAATCGGTTGTTTCTCATCACATAATGTATGACCGGTTACCGTATTTTTTAAACCGACGGTAGCTGCAATATCACCGGTAAAAACATCGGTCATTTCTTCTCTTTCAGCAGCATGCATCCTCAAAATTCTGCCAATCCTCTCTTTTTCTCCAGTGGTAGAATTCAAAAGATAAGAACCTTTTTCTAATTTCCCGGAATAAACTCTAAAATAAGTTAAAGTACCAACATAAGGGTCAGCTGCAATTTTAAAAACTAAAGACGAGAATGGCTCTGAATCTGAGGCTTCTTTTTCTATTTCTTGCCCGCTTTTTGGATCAGTGCCTTTAACCGGCGGAAGATCGGTTGGCGAAGGTAAATAATAACAAACCCCATCTAATAAAGACTGAACACCCTTGTTTTTAAGGGCTGATCCGCAGAAAACCGGCACGAGCTTGCAAGATATAACTGATTTTCTTAAAACATTCTTTAATTCCTCAATAGAAATTTCTTCTTTAGCTAAATACTTTTCCAATAATTTTTCGTCTTCAGCTGCAATTTTTTCCACTAATTTTTCTCTCCAAGCCTTAGCCTGACCCAAAAGATCTGACCCTATTTCTTCTTCTTTCATTATCTGGCCAAAATCTCCCTCAAATCTTAGAGCCTTCATTGATAAAAGATCGATTATCCCTTCAAGCTTATCTTCTTGGCCAATAGGGATTTGCACGGCAACCGCATCTGGAGATAATTTTTGATGAATAGATGTTAAGCTTTTTTCAAAAGAAGCGCCGGTCCTGTCTAACTTATTTATAAAACAGATTCTGGGAACTTTAAATTTATCGGCTTGGCGCCAAACAGTTTCTGATTGAGGCTCAACACCAGCGACTCCGTCAAATACCACTACCGCCCCGTCCAAAACCCTTAAAGATCTTTGAACTTCAGCCGTAAAATCAATGTGGCCTGGAGTATCAATAATGTTAATCCGATATTCATTTTCCTTTTTTCTTTCCAAATTTTGAGGAACCCAAAAGCAAGTAGTAGCAGCTGCTGTAATAGTAATGCCCCTTTCTCTTTCTTGCTCCATCCAATCCATAATTGCCTGACCATCATGAACTTCGCCAATCTTATGAGAAATTCCTGTATAGAAAAGAATCCGTTCAGAAACGGTTGTTTTTCCAGCATCAATGTGAGCAATGATTCCGATGTCGCGATATTGTTCTATTGGGTATTGCCTTGGCATAAATATAATCCGATTCTACGAATACGATCCGAATGCTTCAAATGAAAGCGAGGCAAGTGGTTTTAGAAAGTCATTAAAGCGAGGCAACAAAGTTTTCGGATATCTATAAAAGCGAGCTGTTTGGCTAAGAGGAGCATATCGGAGTCCCGCCAGCATGGTCCGAGCACATAACGCGTTATGTGCTCGGTGGCGGGATGAGATATGAGCAGAATTGTCTCGCTCCGCGAATACAGGAGCTCGCTGGGAAAATT
>JBBTXV010000022.1:5220-13804 GCA_038062035.1 Patescibacteria group bacterium | reverse complement strand
ATTATTAAAAAGGAATTTCTGAGGCTTTTCAAAAAACCTGTCATTATCCTGATAAAAGGGGAAAGAGCGTCTTTGAGAGAAAATTTTTCAAGCTCCTTTTTAAAGGTAAGCACTCTTGGTTTCTCTGATATTTGCTTGGTTGAATCAATTAAAAATAAGATTCCCTTAAGGGCAGAGGCTTCTTTTTCTTTATTTTTCAAAACTTCTCTTATTTTATTTTCTTCCAAAAAATCTATTTTAAATAAGTTATTTAATAATTCTTCTTTTGAGAGAAACTCAAAAATTTCTGAAGTTAAGATAGCGATTTTATTTCCTTCAACTATTTTTCCCGTAACAATATTGGTGAAGACTTTTAAGGGGTATGGCTCAATGCCTTCCAAGTCAAGGTTTTTGTCAATGTTGGTAATTTTACCGTTGTTTTCAGAAATAATCTTGATTTTACCTACTTTAGCCAAATTTAAGGAAAAACTATTGCCAAGATCTTTGCTTGTTAAAGACAGAACGGCTAAGTTTAAATTTCCCAGCCAGCTCACATTATCTTTGGCGATTTCTTTGGCAAGAAAATCATTCGCCGCCCTTAGAGCTTCTTGGAATGATTTCGCCGGTTTTTGATGAGAAGAAACATAGTATTTCTCTTTTATAATTTGAGCAATTTTTTTTAAAAGCCCGAGGTTATGAGGCAAAAGATTAGAGATTTCTCCTACTATATATAAGCTCCCTAATCTTTTTTCATAGATATTTTTGGGTTCGTAGCAAAAATTATCAAAGAAATAATCGCTTGTTCCGTCTTTAAGCGGGGGATTAAAATGTAATTCAAAAATTCTCATCTATGTAAGCAATAAATTATCTTATTCTTCAATTTTAGAATAAAATTGTTATAATGTAAAAAATTGGGACGGTTAGCTCAGCGGCAGAGCATTGCATTCACATTGCAGGGGTCACAGGTTCAAATCCTGTACCGTCCACCAAAACCATACCTTTTGATTTTTTAGAAAGTGTTGGTAAATTTTAGGAATTTTTGATAGAGTGAGCTTGAGTAGGGTTGTTTTTTTGCAAAGACCTCAACCGCTATTAATTATTATGCAAAATAACGTTAGGGTCCGAGTTTTAGTTTCAGGAGAAGTGCAGGGTGTTTTTCTTCGCCATAATATTAAAGAACAAGCTAAAATGTTGAGATTAAAGGGTTGGGTAAAAAATTTACCAGACGGTAAAGTAGAAGCTGTTGTTGAAGGAGAAAAAGAAATTATTGAAACAATAATTAAGTGGGTAAGGCAAGGGCCTTTTCTGTCTCGGGTTGACAGCATAAAAGTTGATTGGCAGGAAGCCAGAGGAGAGTTTGATGATTTTCAGATTCTTTATTAAAATAGTTTAATAAATGAGAATTACGATGAAATTAAAATCAATGATATATTCATTGGCATCTTTAATTGCCAAATTAATTTTAAATTTGCTCTACTTGCTTGAGCTTTTTTTGTTTTTGAGGCTGATTTTAAAATTCTTTGGAGCTTCAAAAAACGCCCTTGTAGTCAGGCAGATTTATGAATGGAGTAATTTTTTCGTTAGCCCTTTTGATTCTATTTTCCCTAATTTTTGGCAGAGAGGTTATTTTATTGAGACTTCAGTTTTGGCAGCTATGGCAGGTTACGCTATTTTGGTCTATGCCTTTTTCAAGATATTACGGCTGGATTAAT
The DNA here is from genome assembly GCA_038062035.1 of Patescibacteria group bacterium. Taxonomy (GTDB): domain Bacteria; phylum Patescibacteriota; class Minisyncoccia; order Minisyncoccales; family 2-12-FULL-40-12; genus JBBTXV01. Next base: position 12,113 of record JBBTXV010000022.1, on the reverse strand, counting down.
CCCTTGACAAATGTCTTAAAAAATGATTAAAATTAATATAATACAATAATTTCCAACTATGCAATTTAATTATTCAAAAATTTGTTCAGAATTGCTTAAAGATTTACCTAAAAGAGCCAAAGAAATTGTTTGGCGGAGGTTTGGTTTGGGGGGCGATGAAAAGGAAACGCTTCAAGAAGTTGGGGATAGTTATGATTTAACTCGGGAAAGGGTTAGGCAAATTCAAGACGATGCGATTTTGAAGCTTAAATCAAAGGTAAAAGAATACGGACCAATCTCTGAATATTTTATTGATCATTTTAGATTTGCCGGGAATTTTAAAAGAGAAGATATTCTTTTGAAATCTTTGGGCGGTGAGAAGTTCAAAAATCAAGTTTTCTTTCTTTTAACCATGAAAGATCCATTTTTCAGGTTTTCGGAAAACGAAAACTTCAATTCTTTTTGGACAATAGAACCAAAATCTTTTAATTTTGTTCAAAAGACAATTAGTTCATTCCAAAACCTTTTAGAAAAAAGAAAGCAGCCTTTGATTCTTCAAAATCTTTCTTCTCAACAAATCTTTGGAAAAAGTTTGGAAAAAAAACCGATTAATACATTAAGTTTGGAAGCCTTGCGTTCTTTCCTGGAAATTTCAAAAGCAGTCCAGCAAAATCAAGAAGGTTATTTTGGCTTGCGAGATTGGCCAGAAATTAACCCCAAGGGCATCAAAGATAAGGCCTACTTAGTTTTCAGAAAAGAAAACAAGCCTCTTCACTTTGCTAAAGTCGCCAAAATAATCGGAAATTCATGCAATTTGCAAAGCTGTCATAACGAATTAATCAAAGATTCAAGATTCGTTTTGGTTGGGCGGGGAACTTACGCTTTAAAAGAATGGGGATTTTTCCCTGGCGTAGTAAAAGATGTTATTTCTGAGATTTTAAGAATATCTAAAAAACCTCTTTTGAAAAAAGACATCCTGGATAAAGTTTTAAGCCAGCGTTTGGTAAAAAAAAGCACAGTCTTGCTAAATCTCAACGACAAGAAATTTTTTGCTAAAACAAACGAAGGAAAATATACTTTAGCCAACAGGGAAATTTAGACAAACCGTTTTTTAAAATGCCATCTTTGTCGCCCGAAATTTTAAATGTAATTTCAATGGTCTTAGAAGAAAGTTGGAGGATTTTCGGGCTTTGGTGGTGGATTTTCCTCCCCTTTTTTATTTTCCCCACTTTTAGAGATAGATATAGATTTTGGATTCAGACCAATTGGGATGCAACAATCCCAAAAGTTGTTCTTGAAATGAAGCTGCCCAAAGAGGTGATAAAACCGATAAAGGCGATGGAATATGTCTTTGCTGGTTTTCATGCCATTCATGATGTAATGACCTGGAGAGAAGTTTGGCTGGAAGGGCAGTTTCAGCTTGCTTTTACTATAGAGATCGTTAGTTTTGGCGGGGATGTTCATTTTTATATTCGTTGTCCAGAAAGATTTAAGCATACTATTGAGGCCAATATTTATGCCCAATATGCAGAAGTTGAAATTACGGAAGTTGAGGATTATACAAAAAATGTCCCTTTAGATATTCCAAATAAAGAATGGGATGTTTGGGGTACAGAAATGATTCCTGCCAAACCAGATTATTACCCGATTAAAACTTATCCTAAATTTGAAGCAGAAAAAGAAACGATTGAGGAAAAGAGAATTGATCCATTGGCTCAGCTTTTGGAAGGTATGGCAGCTTTAAAAGCAGGGGAGCAGCTTTGGCTTCAATTACGTTTAGCGCCGGTTCTTTCGGAAAAAGCTCATTTACAATGGTTGGAGTCAGCAATGGAAGGAAGGGATAAATTAGCTAAAAGACCAGGGAAAGGGGGAAGAAATAAGCCTATGGTTCAGGAAGCTTTTGAGATTTTTTTGCCAGGTTGGGATCCGGAATCCCAGAAGCCAAAAGAAGCTGAATTAATACCTCCTGAAATGAAGCTTACGCCCGGGGAAAAAGACATTGTTCAGGCGATAGAAGAAAAACTTTCAAAAGTCGGTTATAACTGCAATATTAGATTTCTTTATCTTTCTCCCAGAGAGGTTCATTTCAGGCCAAGAGTTCAAATTCCCTTCTCCTTTTTTAAATCTATTTCAGCCCAAAATCTTAATGGTTTAAAGCCTGACAAAACTAAACAAACTAAGGTGAAATCTGTCCCATTTTGGTTTATGGACGAGCGGCTTCTTTATTTGAAGAAAAGAAGAATCTTTAGAAATTATGTTAAAAGGTGGCATCCGATTTTTCCGAAAGTTCCCAGACGACTCAAAGATTTTTATTTTTTGAATATAGAAGAATTAGCCACTATTTTTCATTTCCCTGGCAGAATAGTTGCACCAACTCCTTCTCTGCCTAGAATTGAAGTTAAAAAAGGAGGGGCGCCTCCGGGCTTGCCAGTTGAATAGTTACTAATTATATCGCGGATTTCCATCACTAATAATCACTGATAAATATTCGTGATAATACGTGAGAAAATTCGTAAATCTCCATGGGTAATGAAATAAATTTTTTCGCTCAAACAACTTTCCATAACCAAAGAAAGAAATTTGGCATTAAACCTGATGATAGAAGGAGGCATGTTTATATTGTTGGGAAGACCGGTATGGGAAAGACTGTGGTGATGGAAAATATGGCTATTCAGGATATTCAAAATGGGAGAGGTATTGGGTTTATTGATCCGCACGGTGAGGCCTCTGAACGGCTTTTAGATTTTGTTCCTGCAAGTAGGGTTAATGATGTTATTTATTTTAATCCAGCTGACCTGGATTTCCCAATTGCTTTTAATGTTATGGAAAGGGTGGGTTTTGAACAAAGGCATTTGGTGGCTTCGGGTTTAATGGGAGTTTTCAAGAAAATTTGGCCTGATATTTGGTCGGCCAGAATGGAATATATTTTGAATAATTCTATCTTAGCTTTGCTTGAGTATCCCGGCTCCACGCTTTTGGCAATAAACAGGATGCTGGCTGATCCTGACTACAGAAAAAAAGTGGTTGATAAAGTTACCGATCCGGTAGTGAAATCTTTTTGGCTGAATGAATTTGCCAGGTACACTCAAAGATACGAAGTTGAGGCGACAGCCGCTATTCAGAACAAAGTCGGCCAATTTATCTCAGCTCCTCTTATTCGCAATATTATTGGTCAAACTAAAACTAATCTTGATATGAGGGATATAATGGATAAAAAGAAAATTTTGATTGCCAATATTTCAAAAGGCAGAATCGGAGAAGATAATTCAAGGCTATTGGGAGCGCTTTTAATCACCAAGTTGCAATTAGCCGCTATGTCAAGAGTAGATATGCCAGAAAATCAGAGACAAGATTTTTTCCTGTACGTTGACGAGTTCCAAAATTTCGCCACCAAGGCCTTTGTTAATATTTTGTCTGAAGCCAGAAAATACAGGCTGGCTTTAACTATTGGAAACCAATATATCGCTCAATTAATAGAAATGACGGTTACAGGCAGGGCGACCGATGTTAGAGATGCTGTTTTTGGGAACGTTGGCACAATTATTTGTTTTCGGATTGGCGCTGAGGACGCTGAATTTTTAGAAAGAGAGTTTACTCCAGAGTTTTTGGCCCCTGATTTGGTTAATTTAACAAAGTATCATGTTTATTTAAAATTAATGATTGATGGAGTAGCAGGCCGTCCTTTTTCAGCTGAAACTTTGCCTCCCTTGCCTATGTCTGAAGAATCCAATAAAGAGAAAATTATTAAGGTTTCCAGAGAGAGATACGGGACTTCTAGTAAAATCGTTGAAGATAAAATTAGTCGATGGTTGAAAGAATCACTTCCTGCTACGGCTGCGCCCTCAGCTGCAGCTGGAACAATTCTTTACGATGCTCAATGTTCTCTTTGTAGAAAACAGACCAAGGTTGTTTTCCAGCCAGACGGCAGAAAGCCGATTTATTGCAAGTCCTGTCGAAATAAATTAGACAAAGATAGATTACCGTTAGCGAAAGAGCCAGAAAGATTAGGATTTGCCCAAAAGCCAATTTCTTTGGGAGAGGCAATAAAAAAAGAATCTCCAGTATTTCCTGTAAAAGAAAAAATTTCCTTTCCCGCTCCGATTAACTCTGAAAAGAAGAGCCGTTTTGAAAATCAAAATCCTGAAAAAGAAAGAATAAAGAAAACCGTTGACATAGAAGATCTTAAAAAAACCTTAGAAGAAGCTTTGAGAAAAAGCCAGGAAGATAAGGAATTATAGAGTTCAATGAGAACTTTAAAGGATTTTGATTTTCAAAACAAAAGAGTTTTGGTTCGGTGTGATTTTCAGGTTCCCCTTACCCTAAAAGGGGAAATTTTAGATGATTTTCGGATTAGGCAAACTATTCCAACGATTGACCACCTTATTAAGAGCGAGGCAAAAATAATCTTAATGAGCCACTGGAAGCCAGAAGGAAAGGAGAAGGCGATGAGCTTGGGGCCAATTTCTTTGCACTTGGAAGGGTTGTTGAGCCAGAAGATTAATTTTCTAAATGATTGCATCGGGGAAAGAGTGAGAAATTCAATAGAAAAAATGAGGCTTGGGGAAATATCTTTTTTAGAAAATCTAAGATTTTATGAAGAAGAAGAAAGGAATGATGAAAAGTTTGCGAAAGAACTGGCAGAATTAGGGGATATTTATATTAATGACGCTTTTAGCGTTTGTCATCGCGCCCATGCTTCAATTGTCGGAATACCAAGATATTTGCCTTCCTTAGCCGGTTTTTTATTGGAAAAGGAAATCAAAATTTTAGGCGATTTAATGAAAAAATCTGAAAAACCATTAGTGGTGATTATTGGCGGGGCAAAAATTCAGACTAAAACCAAGATGATTGATAAATTTTTAGACAATGCCGATTTCGTTTTAATCGGAGAATTAATTGAAAAAGAAATAAAAGAGAAGAATTTGGAATTTTCCCACTCAGAAAAGATTATTGGGATTGCTGACAGCGTTGCCACTTTTGATTTGGGGCCTAAAACAATAAAAATTTTTGAAGATAAAATCGCTAGAGCCAAGACGATTTTTTGGTCAGGGCCTCTTGGCAAAGTTGAAGATGAAAGGTTTTCTAAGGGAACAGCAGAAATCGTCAAAGCTATTGTTAAAAGCGGAGCTTTTTCTGTGGCTGGAGGAGGAGAAACAGTTGAGTTTATAAACAAATTAGGACTGACCGAAAAATTCAATCATATTTCCACTGGCGGGGGAGCAATGCTTCATTTTTTGGCCGGTGAAAAATTACCGGGAATTGAGGCCCTCGAAAGGGCGAGCCTCGCTTAGTGAAACTGAGCGGGAGGCGTTGGAATAGGCGCTCGGCAACGAAATTTCAGAGTACCGACCCTCATTCGCCCCAGCCTGGCGAATGGGGTCTAAGTTCTCGGCCTGTTATTCGCCTTCGGCGAAACCATGCTAACAGGCCTCCGAAATTTACTCTGCAATTTGTTGCCTCGCTTTATGAACGAGTGCAACTACTTGCCTCTCTTTTAGTTAAAGAGGGTCTTTCTTTATTTTTTGATTCATATTATATTAATAGATTCCATTAATAATTACGGCACGAATAATCTCTAATCGTATTCGTGATTATTAGAGAATAAGTCATTAGTGGTATGGAGATTAAGAATTTAAAAAAAGCGGCTCAACGAATAATTGCTGCGATAGAGAAAAAAGAAAAAATCATTCTATATGGTGATGCTGATTTAGATGGAGTAACTTCTCTGATTATTTTGAAAGAGGGTATCAGAAATTTGGGGGGAGAGCTACCCGTTGTTTATTTCCCAGATCTTGAAAAACAAGGACAAGGGCTTAACCAAAAAGCCCTGGATTCTTTAAAAGAAGAAGCGCCTGCCTTATTGGTTCTATTGGATTGCGGAATAAGCAATTTTGGAGAGATAGAACTGGCTAAAAAAATTGGCTTTGAAACAATCGTCATTGATCACCACGAGGTTTTAGATAAATTACCGAATGCCTTTATTGTTGTTGATCCAAAACAAAATGGAGACGAGTACCCATTTAAGAATCTTGCGACTTCAGGCATTACTTTTAAATTGGCAGAAATTCTTCTTGGCGACAAAATGACGGATTCCTTGAGGAAAAATTTCTTAGAATTGGTGGCGATTTCCACGATCGCTGATATGATGCCAGAAAAAGAGGATAATGAGTTAATGATCGCGGAAGGATTATTTTCTTTGGAGAATACTTCTCGGCCCGGATTAAAAGTTTTTACCGAATTGGAAGAAATTAAAGATTATGCTTCCACAAGAGAGCTGGCCCAAAAAATTATTTCAACTCTCAATATTACAGAGTTAAAGGGTTATTTAAATGATGCTTATTTGCTTTTAACTTCAACTTCTCTTGAGGAGGCCAAAGATTTGGTTAAAAATCTTTTGGAAAAAAGAATTCAAAGGCAGGCGAGAGTTAGGGAGATGACTTATGAAATTGAAGAGATTGTTTTTAATAAAGAGAAAGATAAGATTGTTTTTGAAGATAGCCCTAATTGGCCCATTGTTTTACTTGGGACGGTTGCTTCAAGGATTTGCGCTCAATTCCAAAAACCAACTTTTATTATTAGCAGGGGAGAGAAAAACAGCAGGGGATCGGTCAGGATGCCAAAGGGAATGAATGGCGTTGAAGCAATGAAAAGCTGTTCTGAATTATTAGAAGGGTTTGGCGGTCATCCCCCAGCGGCCGGTTTTAGCATTAAGAACGAAAATTTAGATAAATTTAAAGACTGCTTAATTAAATACTTTAGAAAATCCGAATGATCCGAATTAAATCCGAATGCCTCGAATATATTATTTATAGATTCGTTCCTGTATTCATATTTCATTGGCAGATTCGGATTATGATCATATGAAGAAAATAATTATATATACTGATGGCGGTTCTCGGGGGAATCCGGGGCCT
>JBBTXV010000022.1:0-5120 GCA_038062035.1 Patescibacteria group bacterium | reverse complement strand
TATGAAGAAAATAATTATATATACTGATGGCGGTTCTCGGGGGAATCCGGGGCCTTCGGCTCTCGGCGCGGTTTTTTGCAATCAAAAAGGGGAAATTATTAAAAGCTATTCTGAGTTTCTGGGCGATAATTTAACCAATAATGAGGCCGAATATCAGGCCGTTATTTTCGCTTTGCAGAAATTCAAAGCGCTTTTTGGTAAAAAATTAGCCAAAAACACGGAAATTGAATTAAAGTCGGATTCAGAACTTTTAGTTAAGCAATTAACGGGGCAATACAAAATTTTAGAACCTAATATCCAGTCTTTATTTATTAAAATCTGGAATTTAAAAATTGATTTTAAAAAAATTCAATTTAAGCAAATTCCCCGAAATAAAAATAAGGAGGCAGATAGATTGGCCAATGAAGCCTTAGATAATAACCATACCACAAGAAAATTGGTTTAAAATTCCCCGTTATTATTAGATAAAAAAATTCCCTCATTAAATAAGGGAATTTTTTTGTATCCTAGCAAGTCCGTAAGCCGAATTCTGTTTTAAGCGACCATCTATCTGGGTCTGACGTTGCCGTCGGACTCAAGCGAGCCACTTTTCACCCATCAAATTTCATAAACGAAATTTTTGGGCTTTGCTCTTGCACCCAAGTAAGGATTTAGCCCCGACGCTCTTTTGAGGTCGGGATCCCGACTTTGTCGGGACCGTTTCAGCCGGACTTAACCGGGTCGTTTCTGTTCGCACCTCTCGCGTTGCCGCGTATGGGAATTACCCATTACCTTGTTTCCGAGCACTCAATTCTTTAAGTACTCGGGAGTGTTCGGACTTTCCTCCAGGCGTTCAACTAATTGACGCCCAGCGATCGCTCGACTTGCTAGGATAATTCTATTTTAGCAATTTTAGAACCCTTTGTCAAATACCGTAATTTGTATTAAAATGAGGAAGATGTTTAATCATTTTTTAAACTCTGTAAATTCCCGCGCTAAAACAATTACTTTTGCCGCTATTTTAATTTTTTTTTCAACTCTGATTAGTCGGATTTTGGGATTACTTCGCGACAGATTATTGGCTGCAAGATTCGGAGCAGGGGAGGAATTAGATGTTTATTTTGCCGCTTTCAGAATCCCTGATTTTATTTACGGGCTTTTAGTTATGGGCGGAGTAGTAGCTGTTTTTTTGCCGGTTTTTGCTGAATATTATAAAAAATCAGAAAAAGAGGCATGGGAATTAACCAATAATGTTTTAAATTGCTTTTTGGTTTTATTGGTTATTCTTTGCGGAATCTTAGCTATTTTTACTCCTTGGTTAACGAATATTATTGCCCCGGGCTTTTCAGGCGAACAAAAATCCCTGGCTAATGATTTAACCAGAATAATGTTTTTGAGTCCGATTTTTTTTGGTTTATCTTCAGTACTTTCGGGCGTTTTGCACTATTTCCATCGTTTTTTAGCTTATTCAATCGCTCCGATTCTTTATAATCTTGGCATAATTGCAGGTATTTTATTTTTTCTGCCTTATTTTGGGCTTTGGGGCTTGGCTTTTGGAGTAGTTTTGGGAGCTTTTTTACATTGGCTTGTTCAAGTTTTACCTGCTAAGAGTTCTGGTTTTAAATATCTGTTCTTACTTAATTTTAGATATCCTGGCTTGGTAAAAATTTTTAAATTAATGATTCCTCGAACTATTGGAGCAGCTGCTTACTATATTAATTTAATAGTTGTAACAGCTATTGCTTCAACTTTAGCGACTGGCAGTATTGCTATTTTTAATTTTGCCAACAATCTTCAGTATCTTCCCATTGGCTTGGTTGGAGTTTCTTTTGCTACGGCTGTTTTCCCGATCTTATCCCGGAACTGGGTTGAGGGAGCCAAAGATAAATTTATTTCAACTTTCTCTTCAGCTTTTCGTCAGATTCTTTTTTTCATCGTACCTTTTTCAGTCTTAATGTTTCTTTTAAAATCGCAAATTGTTCATTTAGTTTTGGGAACAGGGGAGTTTGACTGGATAGCGATTAGATTAACCGCAGCTTCCTTGGGAGTATTTTGCCTAGGAATTTTCGCCTTCACTTTTATTCCTTTTTTAGCCCGAGTTTTTTATTCTTTTCAAGATACAAGAACTCCAGCCTTTATTGGAATCGCGTCAATGTTGCTGAACGTTATTTTAGCCTTAATTTTAGTTTGGGTTTTTAGGTTTTCTAATACCTTGCAATCATTAATGGTTAGCATTTTGAAACTTGAAGGAATTCAAAATATAACTGTTATTGCGCTGCCCTTAGCCGTTTCTCTGTCTGGTATTTTTCAATTTATTCTGCTATTGTTTTTCCTGAAGAAAAAGATGGGAGATGTAAGAGCAAAGGAAATCTGGCTGGCTTTAACGATTGTTCTTTTGGCCACTTTCTTTATGGCAACAGCCGTCTATTTTTCCCTGAATTTATTAGCTGATTTATTTGATATTAAAACTTTTTTTGGAGTTTTGATTCAGACTTCTTTAGCCGCCATAGTCGGAGTTTTGACCTACATTGTTTTCTTTGTTTTATTTTTTCCTCCTCGGAGATATTTTAGTTCATAAATTATTACTTTGGAAATACAGGAATAGAAATAAATTTTATAATCCTTAAACTTTAGATGATAGATAATATTCGTAACTTTGTAATCATTGCTCATATTGATGCTGGTAAATCAACCTTGGCTGATCGTCTTTTGGAAATAACCCAAGCTGTAGATAGGAGGAAAATGCAGCCTCAGTATCTTGATTCAATGGATTTGGAAAGGGAAAGAGGCATTACTATTAAAATGCAACCTGTCTGCATGAACTATCAATTCAAAACTAAAAACTATCAACTGAATCTTATAGATACTCCCGGCCACATAGATTTTTCTTATGAAGTTTCTCGTTCCTTGGCGGCAGTGGAAGGGGCTATTTTATTAATTGATGCTACTCAAGGAATTCAGGCTCAAACGATTGGTAATTTAGATCTGGCTAAAAAACATGGTTTAACAATAATTCCAGTAATTAACAAGATTGATCTGGCAATCGCTAAAATTGAAGAATCAATAAAAGAAATCGTTAATTTACTTCAAATCAAAGAGGAAGAGATAATAAAAATTTCTGCTAAAGAAGGAACTAATGTTGAAAAAGTTCTGGAAAGAGTCATTGAAAAAATTCCAGCTCCCAAGGGCTTAGAAGAACCTCCTTTAAGAGCTCTTATTTTTGATTCCAAATACGATTCCCATAAAGGAGTTATTGCTTTCATTAGAATTTTTGATGGACAAATAAAAAAAGGAGAAAAGATTTATTTAATGCAAGCAAAAGCTGAGGGAGATGCAAAAGAAGTCGGAGTATTCAGGCCGGAACTTTCTCCTATCAATCAACTTTCAACCGGTGAAATAGGTTATATTGCTACTGGTATAAAAGAATCGACGAAAGTAAGGACAGGGGATACTATAACAAGTAAATTTGAAATTAGAAATTCGCTTCCGGGTTCGCGAAGCGAGAAGTTAGAAATTAAACCTCTTGATGGTTATGAAGAGCCTCAAGCCAAGATTTTTTTGAGTATTTACCCTAAAAATGCCGATGATTTTGAGGATTTAAAAATTGGTTTGGAAAAACTGAAACTAACCGATGCCTCCTTATATTTTAAAGCCGAATTTAAAGAGGGCCTTGGTCGGGGTTTTCAGTGCGGGTTTTTAGGGCTTTTACACAGCGAGATTATTACAGAACGGCTTAAAAGAGAATTTGGTTTGGAGTTAGTGCTTTCTATTCCTTCTGTTTTGTATAAAGTGAAAACCCAAAATCAGAAAGAAAAATATATTTATACTAGCGCTGATTGGCCTGACCAATCTCAAATTTTATCCAGCCAGGAGCTTTGGGCAAGAATGAAAATTATAACGCCTCTACATTATTTTGGTTCCATTTCAAGACTGATGGAGAATTTAGAAGTTAAGTATATTAAGACAGATTATTTAGGGGAGGATAAGACAGAATTTATTTACGAAATTTCCTTAAGAGAAATAATTGTTAAGAATCTCTACGATAGAATAAAAAGCGCTTCCAAGGGCTTTGCTTCAATGGATTATGAGATTTTAGATTGGCGAGAGATAAAATTAGTTAGATTGGATATTTTGATTTTGGAGGAAAAGGAAGAATCGCTTTCTAAGATTGTGCCAGAAAAAGAAGCTCATGAGGAAGGCAGAAAAACAGTAGAGAAATTAAAAGAAGTCTTACCGCCCCAGCTTTTTGCTTTACCTTTACAAGCTGTTATTGGCGGCAAGATCGTTGCTAGGGAAACAATTAGGGCTCAGAGGAGGGATGTTATAGCCCCTCTTTACGGGGGAGATTATACGAGAAAGCGAAAACTTCTAGAAAAACAAAAAAAGGGAAAAAGAGAATTGAAAGAAAGAGCAAGGGTTAGAATCCCGCCCAACGTATTTTTTGAAATACTCAAGAAATGATGTTTTTTCCGGAAAAAAGATATTACAATAAAAAGGGAGCCACGAGAAGAAGAATCGTGCTTAGAACGACAAAAACGATTAGAATAGTCCAGATTGTTTTTAGAAGTTTTTGTTTTTTCATATTGTGTCTCTTTTAATATGATACAAAAAAAACGAAAAATTAAAAAGAGCAGTTCCTTGAAAGCAATATTTTTTCCAGCGATAATTGTTTTCCCGATTTTAATTTTCGTTGTATTTTTAGCCATTTCTAACTGGCGAATTAATCAAAGAAAAACAGAGTTGACAAGCCAGGCAAAAGATTTAAAAAGAGAAATTGAGGCGTTAGAAAAGAGAAATGATGAGCTAAAAACAGGGATTCGCCAATCAGAGAGTAATGAATATTGGGAAGATAAATTATATGAGCAGGGATACAAGAAGCCCGGAGAAGAGGTTTTAGTGGTTTTACCCCCAAAAGAAAACGAAAATAAATCAGAAAAAGAGGAGAAAAAATTTTGGCAAAAAATTTGGGAGAAAATAGGATTTTAATATATGCGGGATTAGTATAGTGGCAGTACGTCACCTTCCCAAGGTGAAGGCGCCAGTTCAATTCTGGTATCCCGCTTTGCCGATGTAGCTTAGTGGCAAAGCAGTGGTTTCGTAAACCACCGACGGCAGTTCGATTCTGCCCATCGGCTCCGCTA
>JBBTXV010000021.1:14295-15806 GCA_038062035.1 Patescibacteria group bacterium | reverse complement strand
TTTCCAGCTCAATCACTTCAAGAACTTCACTATCATCAGTAAATCGCTCGTCATTATTAAGATCGGCGTAAATTATGTATTTCTCTATATTTGGCCAAGAAGGCGGAGGGTCAGGCGGTGGTGGCGGGGGAGGATCGTCTCCACCTCCCGTGCATACGCCGGGTGGCGGATCAGGATCAAATCCCATGCATTTGGCAAAAACAAAATTAGAACTGTCTAAATATTTAACATATCTTTCGAGAAAATCAGATTTAACAACAGGTGCAACAGGTGCAACAGGCAGACGAGCTCCAGCAATATTAAAATATACTCCGTAACTTCCAACAAAGCTGGGCGCTGGCAACATCTCCCCTGGCAACTCCCTGGAGGACGTCCCCATTTCAGCCGCCCTTCTTATATCTTGGGCTAACTTATGAGTTGATCTTTCAAGGGCAAATTGATCTGCCGCATCTGGGTAATTTATCAAGACGATTAAGGTTATTATGGCAATAATAGCCACAACGACCATAAATTCAATTAGAGAAAACCCAGCTCTTGAAATTAACTGCTCTTTATTGAGACTCTCTCTCTTCTTGAAATCTAAAGGTGAAGCAAACCCTTTGATTTTTAGCATTTTAAAGATTTAGATAAGATTCAAATACCAGTTAATTAATTTTTCTCCAAAAAACAGGGCGATAAAAGTCCCGATTATTAAAAATGGGCCAAAAGGTATTTCGCTTTTCATTGTTTTCTTGCCAGCTAATATTAACCCCAATCCTATTATAGCACCAAGGAAAAAAGATGAGAAGAAAGCAACTAAGATATTAGGAAAACCGAGGAATAATCCCATGAATAAAGCTAACTTTATATCTCCCCCGCCCATCCATTTGCCTCCAGAAATAAAAACTATTATCCAAAAAAATAAAGCCGATGCGAAAGCGGAATATAAAGCATTAAGTATGTAGTATTGAGTATAAAAATGGGAAAAAATGCCTGACGCTAAATACCAAATACCAACTATTAAAATGGCGGGGTAAACGATTCTGTCTGGAATAATATAGTGCTTTAAGTCATAGGCAAAAATTATTATTAAAAGAGAGGAAACTATCCAATAATAAAAAAGGGGCAGAAAATCAAAAATTGAAAATCCCCCAGTACTTTCAAAATAAATTTGGCGGGGAAGAAAATTGAAAATTAAAAGAAATATCGCGACAGTTGATATTTCAACTAAAGGATACTGCCAGGAAATTTTTTGGCGGCAGTAACGGCATTTTCCTTTCAAAATAAAAAAACTTAAAACCGGAATCAAATCGGGCCATTTCAAAATATTTTTGCAGTGAGGGCAAAAAGAACGCCCTTTCAAAAAACTATCTTTGCTTTCTAAGCGATAAATAACGCAATTCAAAAAAGAGCCAACAATCAATCCAAAAAAGAAAATAAAAATAGGAAGAAAAAAAGAAGTCAATTTAATATTATTAAAAACTAATCGCAATTTTCAGGAGCAATAACAGCAGTTTCGCTGACTCTCCAAT
>JBBTXV010000021.1:0-14195 GCA_038062035.1 Patescibacteria group bacterium | reverse complement strand
ATTTTATTATTATAGTTTAGCAAATCGCAAGTAAAAAACCAAAACCCGCTAAGGGCGGGTTTTGGTTTCAAAGACTATGTTCACTATTTAGCAACCAGCTGGAACCGTAATTCCAGTTTCGGTTACTGTCCAAGCAGTTCCCGGAGCAGCAGCACCGCACTGAGTCTTAGCATGGCCAGTCACGGTTACAGTATAACCTGGGGTAGCAGCTCCGCAAGCGCCAGAAACAGCATAAGCAACAGATGCACCAGTACCAGCCTGCAATTGAGCCGCAGTAGGTAAAACTGCATTTATCGAGGGAGTACAAACATCCGATCCTGCAACAGTATTCAAAGCATTACCTTGAGTAGCACAGCAAAGACTAACCGCCGGCCTAATGCCAGTTAAACCTGCCTTTGTAGCAGCTGCCCTTGCTTCGTTTCTCGCTCCGCCTAAAGCTACTAAAACAATACTGGCTAAAATTCCAATAATAGCGATAACCACCAACAACTCAATAAGAGTAAATCCTTTGTTCTTTTTCATTTTCATTTTTATATTTTTACTTTTTGAAAATTTATTTTTAATCGACCTTTTCCCCCTCTCGCCCATTTAAAATTAGGCAAGAGAAAGAATAATATTAGTTCAGTCTTTATTATATCATTATCCAACCAAGTCAATATGTGGAAAACTCCGCCCCTTATACTATCTGAATTTGATAAAGAGGGGTGATAACGGACGCTACTAATCCAGCAATTAAGAGTCCTAAGGTAATAATCAAGAGAGGTTCCAAAAATTTAATAAAGCTGTCCAAAGTTCTGTCAACTTCCCCTGAGTATAAAGTAACAATATTCAGCAAAGAAGAATCTAATTGGCCGGTTTTTTCTCCGACCGCCGCCATTTGGGTAAATAAAGGAGGGAAAAAATCTGGGTGACCGGTCAAAACCGCGCTTATGGGTTCACCCCTCTTCACCCTCTCTTTTGTCTCTGACATAATATCTTTGTAAACCCTGTTTCCGACAATTTCACCTGTAATTTCAATGGCTTGGACAATGGGAAGGCCAGAGGAAATCAAGGTAGAAAGGTTTTCAGCTATCCTTAAAAGATAAATTTTTTTTAGAAAGCCTTGCAAAATCGGGGCTCTTAAAGAAGCCCTATTTAGAAAAATTCTTCCTTCCTCTGTCCTCAGCATTAGAACCAGAAAAAATAAAAAGGCCAAGGAAAGAATAGAAATAAGCCACCACCAGGTTCTGAGGAAAGAAGAAAGGGCAATCACGGCCTTGGTGATTGCTGGCAATTGCTGGCCGGTCTCCAATAAAAGATTGCTCAAAGTCGGAATGACAATAACAAGCATTAAAATCAAAATAACTACGAAAACGATTAAAACAAAGATTGGGTAAATCAAAGCCCCAATCAATTTTGAGTAAAAATTATATTCTCTTTCCGTGTGCTCGGCCAGATAACCCAGCACTTCAAATAATTTCCCGGATAATTCGCCAGACTTAACCATGCTGATGTAAAAAGGAGAAAAGACCTTGGGATAGGTCCCAAAAGCTTGAGAAAGAGAGGTCCCGCCCTCTACCTTTTCTGCTATTTTGGAAATCTTTTCTTTAAAGTGGCGCTTCCTTGTTTGGCTGGCTATGGTATGCAAAGATTCTACCACTGGAACATTTGATTTAAATAAAATAGATAATTGACGGAAAAAAAGAACAAGATCTTTGCGGGAAACCTTTTCAAAAATCTTTACATTTTTAAAAAAAATTAGGGCCTTTTCTTCCTCTTCCAATAAAGTAACGTACAAACCGTGGGACTGCAAAAGAGAAATAGCGGCGTCCTTAGAGAACGCCTCAACAGCGCCTGATTGAATCTGACCTTGGTTTGTTCTTGCCTGATATTGAAAACGCATAAAATTTAGAAAGAAACAAAAAAGAAAACCCTAAATAATGCTATTGCAACGATCTTTTCAAGTCATTGGGACTTAAAGAATAAACAAGAGCGTTCTTTGGGGAAATTTCCTTTAATTTAACTAAGTTAGCTAAGGATCGATTAAGAGAAATCATTCCGGCCTCAGAAGAAGTCTCAATCACTAAATCCAATTCATGGATTTTGCTCTCCCTGATTAAATTGGCAACGGCTGGCGTATTAAACATTATTTCGCAAGCTGGTATTAATCCTCCTTTAATTCTAGGTATCAAGCGCTGAGAAACTACGCCCAAGAGAGAGCCTGATAATTGAGCCCGAACTTGGTTTTGCTGTTCTGAAGGGAAAGAATCAACAATTCTGTGGATGCTCTGACTAGCTGAATTAGTATGCAAGGTAGCAAAAACCAAGTGACCGGTTTCAGCTGCCGTAATAGCTGTGGATATCGTTTCAGGATCCCTCATTTCCCCAACCATAATTACATCGGGATCTTGACGAAAGGTTGCGTGAAGAGCCCTCGCGAAAGACGAAGCGTCATGGTAAACTTCTCTTTGGTCAATAATGCATTTATCAGCTTCAAAAACGTATTCAATCGGATCCTCAATAGTTATAACATGGTCGTATCTGGTATGATTTATCTCGTCAATTAAAGCGGCTAAAGTAGTTGACTTACCCTGAGAAGAAGGACCTGTTATCACAACAAATCCCTGATTTGCCCTGCTAAACTCGTGGAGAATTGATGGCAGATTTAATTCTTCCAAGTTAGAAATTTTAGCTGGCACTAAACGAAGAGCAGCAGAAACATATTCTCTTTGAAAAAAAACATTCACTCTAAAACGCGCCTTGTCATCAAAGCTATAAGAAAAATCAATATCTTTTTCCTTTAAGAATCTCTGTTGCTGCTCTTCATTCATGAGCTCAAAAGCTAAGGCCTGAGAATCTTCTTGAGATAGTTTCTTTAATTTCAGCAAAGGAATGAGGCGTCCGTTAACCCTTAAAACTGGAGGATGGCCAGCTGAAATATGAAGATCGGAAGCCTGTTCTTGCTTGGCGACTAAAAGTAAATTTCGAAGAAGTGAATTATAATTTGCCATAAGTTAAACTATTTCAATATTTTTTTTATTTCTTTAACCACTTCGCTCGGAGTATAATGAGCTTTAATCAAATATTTATCCGCGCCCAAAGCTACTCCTTTTTCCACTTCGTTTTTTTGACCAAGATTAGAAAGAAGAACTATTCTTATATTTTTTAACTTATCGTTAGATTTAATTTCTTTTAAAAATTCAAAGCCGTCCATACTGGGCAAGACAATGTCTAAAAGCAAAATATCGGGCATATCTTCTCCGACCATCTTCAATGCCTTTTCGCCGTCTTCAGCCACCTGCACTGAAAAACCTTCTTCTTGAAATTTTGTCTTATAGATATCCAGTAAAAATGGATCGTCTTCTACTAATAGAATTTTTTTCATATTATTAACACTATTCATGATAATTAGTGAATCGAATATTATTTATTCTTGGTTATTCATGGTTATTTTTCTTCAGCTACTCTTAAAACCTCCTCAAGAGTCGTAACTCCATCAAGCACTTTTAAAATACCGTCTTGCCTCATGGTAATCATACCTTGACGAACAGCCTCTTCGCTAATCTTTGATTCTTCTGGCTCTCTTGAAATTATTTTAGCTAAAGAATCTGTCATTACAAGAATTTCAAAAACCCCTATTCTGCCGACAAATCCCCTGGAATTACATCTTTTGCAACCCTGAACTTGATAGATAGTTAGGGGTGAGGGAATTTTAATTTTATTTTTCATGGATTCTGGCAAAGACTCAATTTCTTTCATAATTATTTTTTGAGCGTTTTTATCCGCTTGAACTTTTTTCTTGCAGTCAGGACATAGTAATCCAATAAGTCTTTGGGCAATAGCGATATTAAGAGCTGGAGCAATTAAAAATGGTTTTATTCCCATATCAATCAGTCTCGGTATTACCCCAACCGCATTGTTAGTATGCAAAGTTGACAAAACAATATGGCCGGTTAAGGCTGAATGAATAGCCAAGGTTGCCGTTTCTTCATCGCGGATTTCCCCAACCATAATTACATTGGGATCTTGCCTAAGAATCTGCCTTAATCCTTGAGCAAAGCTATATCCAATCTCAGGTTTCATCTGAGATTGGTTAATTCCTTCAATAAAATATTCTACCGGATCTTCCAAGGTAACAATATTCACCCCTTCTTTGTTCAAAAGATTTAAAATAGCGTACAAAGTAGTAGTTTTCCCAGAACCCGTCGGGCCGGTGGATAAAATCATGCCAAAGGGTTTTTGAGTTGCCGCTTTAACCACTTGAAAATTTCTTCTCTCCAACCCTAACTGATCAAAACTTTTAAGCCCATCTAAAGGATTTAAAACTCTGATTGCCACTTTTTCACCAGTGGTAATGGGAAAGGTTGAAACTCTAAAATCAATGTCCGCTGATCCGACCTTAGTGGAAAATCTTCCGTCTTGGGGCACCCTGGTTTCATCAATTTTCAAATTGGATAGAATTTTAATTCTGGCAACAACCGCCGGATGAACTCTTAGAGGTAAAAAAATGGATGAATGCAAAATTCCACCAACCCTAAATCTTACTCTTGATTTTTCTTTACCAGGCTCAATATGGATATCGGAAGCTGCACCCTCAACTGCATGTCTTAAAATAACTGCTACTACTTTAATAATCGGAGCTTCCTCGGCCAATTTTTCAAATTCAGCTGGCTTAATGCCTTTTTGCTCAATTTTCTCTTCCTTCAACTCAACTTCCAGTTCTTCCAAAGCTCTCCCTACCTCTTTTTTTAAACTGCGATACTTCTTTAAAAGATTATTAAGAAAAAAAGGAGTGATTAAAAAAGTTTTATAAGCAAATTTGTTGCGACGGGCTAAAAACTGAAGAGCTTCTTGGGTCTTTAAATCTTCGGGGTAAACCATGCCCACCTCCAAAAGGTTGTCTTTTTTAGCCAAAGGAACCATTTTATAATAACGAGCTGATTCCTCAGGAATAAATTCAAGAATGTTTAAAGGAACCTCTTCCGCAACCACCTCTTTCAACGGTATTTTCAGATTCTCGCTTTTTAAGCTAAAAAGGAAGTTCTCTGAAGTAATTCCTTTTTCTAAAATTATCTCTTCCTCCTTTCTGCCAGAATTTTTAATTTCAAATTCCAAAGACGCAACTTTTTCTTTTTCCAATATCCCCTTTTTAACTAACTGCTGGACTAAAGTCATAGGAAAAAACTTTTGTTAATAAGGTATAAAAGGGTTTTCTCTTCCGGCTTGACCTTCAAATAATTTTATATCTTCAAATAATTTAAGGTCTTTTAAGAACGAACCTTTTAATAACTCGTAATTTATCTCTATTGTTGGCAATTGAGGAGTAGATTTTTGGGGGACAGCAATTTTAATTTTAGCCAGACGACCCTGCCAAAGTATAATGAAAATGGCCACAATTAAGATAAAGAAAATTAAGACTAAAAAATTTTGTTTTTTTCTTTTTTGAGTGAAATTGATAGCCATCTTTTTTTGTTGCTGAAAAATTAAAATTAATTAATAAGAATAAGTCTTTATATCCAAATCAAAGGTGAAAGGTTCTTTTTCTTTCGGAGTGGAAAAAGAAATATTTTCCACTTCTATTAATCTTGAATTATTTTCCAATGTTGAAAGGAAATTTTTAAAGGCCGGGTAAGAGCCCGTTACCCCTATTTCCAAACGGATCTCTTTGAGAGCTCTTGAAGAATCAAGAACTTTAGAAAAGCCAATCTGACTTAAGACTAAGCCGTTTTCAATACTGGTTTTTTCTAAAACATTCAAAACAGAAGACAAGAATGGCTCTGAGGGAAGAGCTGAATCAATTTTGGAAAGTTCTCCTTTATATTCTTCAAGCGCGGCTTTCGCCATTTCAATCTTTGAAAAATATTCTTCTTTATCGCGCAGTTCAATTCTTTTATTTTGAAGCTGAGTATTAACTTCTTGAAAACTTTTATATTGAGGGAAAATCCAAAAATAACCAAGCAGAAATATGAGTCCGAAATTAATGAAAATGGAAGTAAAACGAGACACAGTCAAAATTTAGTGAATTTATAATTATTAATGCTTAAATTTCTCTGAAAAAAGGGAAACGCTCAGATCGAAGTTAATCTTTCCTGTTTTAGAGATTGAAACCTTTGCCAAATTAACATCTTTAATATAATCTGCTTTCTTAAAAAGAAGAATCTGCTGTCCTAAAACAATCGGATTCTCAGCTGTTCCAGAAAGTAAAAGGTATCCTTCTTGCATTTTTAATTCTAATTTAGAGAAAAAAATCTGGGGATGCGTAATACTTTGAAAAGAGTTAAAAAATTTAGAATTGAAACGACGCAAGTCAAGCAAAAAAAGGAAGTCATTAATTTTCTTTTGGGCCAAAAGAACTTCAGCTTCCCTCGATTTTTTCTCAACGGTCTCTT
Organism: Patescibacteria group bacterium; assembly: GCA_038062035.1. Taxonomy (GTDB): domain Bacteria; phylum Patescibacteriota; class Minisyncoccia; order Minisyncoccales; family 2-12-FULL-40-12; genus JBBTXV01. Next base: position 7,827 of record JBBTXV010000021.1, on the reverse strand, counting down.
TTTCAGCTATTTTAGCCTTAGTATCTTCAAGCGATTTTTCTACGTTCTTCTTTAAAAAAAATAATGTGAGCAAGGAAACCAATGATAAAATAACTAAAATTAAAGAAACATAAAACAGGAATTTAACTGAATTGAATGGTTTTGCTTGAGATTTTTGGGAAAGAATCTCTATCGCCATTAAGTTATTATATTAATCAATAATGATTTTTTATTTATTCCTTTTTTAATTTTAGGGCAATTACTTTTTTATCCATTATACCCTAAGATATATTTATTAAAAAGCCCTCATTGCTTCTCTCCCTTCGGGAATTTAAAAACTTCGTTTTTATCTCCCTTCGGGAATGAAAAAAAATTCATTTTTTCTCAAATCCCCGCAAAGCCATTCCAACGGCAACCGCATAAGACGGCCCCATTATTCTCAGAGTTCCTTCTAGAACCTTAGGGTAGATAAAACCTTCAAACGGATTAGCGATAGATACCGGTCTTTGAGAACTTGAAAGATATTGGCTCAATCCTGGCAGAAGAGCTCCTCCGCCAGCAAAAATAATTTTTTCTACTTTCTTACCTTCGGCCTGATAAAAATTTTGGGAAATTTTTTCTATTTCCCTAACTAATAAATCAATTAATGGGCCCAAGATCGCGCCAACGGACTTGTCAGAAGAAGTAAGGCCGTATTTCTTCTTTAACTCCTCTGCTTCATTATATCTGATATTTAAAGATTTAGATAAAACTTTAGTCAGCTCATTCATTGATATGTCAAAACTGTGAGTAGTTACAATAAATCCATTCTCAACAATGCTAAAAGTGGTACTCTGAGCGCCCATGTCTACCAACCCCACTATGCCCTTTTTATTTTTAACCAAAGACCTCGTTAAACCAAATACTTCAGCTTCCAAAGAAATTAAATTAATTTTAGAAAAAGTAGCAATATTTTTGTACTGATTAACTGTTTCATAAGGCACAGCCACTAAAAGAATTTTGAGCTTTGGCGTATTCTTACTATGATTTGGATTCTCGTTTGTTATTATCCAATCCAAAGCGACCTCTGATAATGGCAATGGGATATGCCTTCGGGCTTCAAACTTCACGGCCAAATTTACCTCTTCTTGGGTCATTGGCGGCAACTCAAGAAAAGTGAAAAAAGATGAAAAATCAGGTATAGAAAAAAAAGCTTCTTTTGTACGAAACTTAGCACTCTTGAAGATAGCAGTTAAGGCTTTGGCAATATCTTGATCTGAAAGTAAAAGATTATCTCCCTCAATAGTTCTAAATGGTCTTTCAAGAAGAGTCTGAACGCTCATTTCTCCATAATTTTCCAACCTTACTCCATTTCTCTCTCTTGCCAGCTCAACGACTTTAATCGCTGAAGTTCCAATATCTATACCTAAAAAATTTTTAGATAATTTTTTAAACGGCCACATTTTGACGTCTAATTTTTATATCCTGCCTTATATTATTTATTTTTATTAGAAAAGCAAAGTCCCTTATAATGTATTATAATAATACCATAATTATAATTTTAAGAAGATGTGGATAAAAGTAAAACTTTTAAATTCCCGAAGGGAGATAAAATTAAAACTTTTACATTCCCACAGGGAAATAAAAAAATCTAAAGATTTTCTCATAGAAACCCTTTTTCCAAAATTCTGTTTTCTCTGCCAAAAAGAGGGTGATTATCTTTGCCAGGACTGCCAAAGCACAATTGAGGCTTCAGAACACTCTTACTGCCTTTGCCAAGAGCCAGTCAGATTGCCAAAAGCCGGAAAATGCAGAAAATGTCAAAGCAAGCTTCTCAAGGGCCTCTATTTTGGAACAACTTATCAAAATAATCTAATCAAAAACCTAATTCAACGTTTTAAATACGAACCTTTTATAAAAGAATTGAAAGAAATTTTAACCGGCTTCATAACAGCTTCTTTTTCCTTGAAGTGTATAGAAAAAAATGAGTTTGCCGATTTTTATTTAGTGCCAATCCCCTTGGATAAAAAGAGAATGAGATGGCGGGGATTCAATCAGGCAGAAGAAATTGGAAAAGAATTGGGTAATTTTCTTGGCATTCCCCTGCTTAACGATATTCTATCTAAAACAAGGGTAACCTTGCCTCAGGTTGAGCTTTCTGGCTTAGAGAGAGAAAAAAATATAAAAGGGGTGTTTCTCGTTAGTAATTCAGGGAAAATTCAGAAAAAGAGAATTTTACTGGTAGATGATATTTATACGACCGGCGCCACAATGGAAGAAGCGGCACAAGTTCTAAAAGAAGCTGGCGCCAAAGAAGTTTGGGGAATTGTCGTAGCGAGGGGTTAAAAACCAAAATCTAAAAAAGAAAAGGGCTCTCAGATTACTGAAAGCCTTTCGGTGGGAATGAGTTTAATTTCTTTTTTAATCCTGAATCGGCCTAACCCGAATTGGAGTTTCTACGGACGAATAATTCCAATTATCACAATCAAGACGTTGGCAAAAAATCATTCTCTTTGAAGACCCATTCTCTAAATCAACTATTGCAGTTGAAGCGAACCTACAACGTAAACAATCCTCTGGCTTTACCAGAAGAACAAGCATCTTTGGCTTCTCCTCCATGATTCTTTACCTCTTGAAAGAGCTAAGAATAGAATAGCACTAACTAAAAATAAATCCAGACTAAAACCTTTATCTTGCCAAATTATAGTATAGATAATTTATTAAAGATGACGGGCAGACTTAAGCGCGCGAGTCCACCATAAAAGCTGGGTAATCATTCTTTGAGCTCGCTCGGACATTGAAATAAAAAGATCTTCTGCATTCATCTTGCCCATCAATACTTGAAAATATTGATCGCCGGGAATATGCACTGCCTCTCGAATCGGCGCCATTTGCAATTCAATTACATTAAGTCGTAAATGTTCCACGGCGCGAGCTCCCCCGACACCGCCGTAACTTACGAAAGCAACCGGCTTGTTATTCCACTCTGGATAAACCCAATCAAGCGCGTTTTTGAGTACACCCGATGTGCCGTGATTATATTCTGGGGTAACAATCAAAAATGCATCTCCCTCTTCAATTTTTTGGGTAAAACGAGCAACTGCTTCGTTCTTATACGGTTCTTGCTTAAACGACGGGCTTACTGGCTCGTTAAAAAAGGGCATATCGTAATCGCGCAAGTCAAGCGTTTCAACCACGACCCCTTCCTGTTTTTTGATTTCCTCTGCGATCCAAAAAGCAGCTTTATCGCCAAACCTTCCTTCGCGAGTACTTCCGACAATTACTTTTATGCTAAGCTGTGTATCGTTTTTCATAATGGCAATAAGATTTTATAATCTTCTAAATAAAAAGTCAAAAATAAAAACAGGAAAAATAAAATATTTATCCGCAACAATAGACATTAATAAACGAGGAAGCCGTAGTAAAGGAGGTATAAGCCAATAATAAGCAAGACTACCTCGCCTATGATAAATTTGCGGCTTCCCTTTTTCTTTTCAATCAATCGTTTAACCGCTTCAGGAAAAAAAATACGGCCAACTCCTTTCAAAAAAATCAACCAGCCTATAATAGTAACAATCACTCTCCAATCAAACGTCCAAACAGGATGGCTAATGATAATCAATACGCCAAGAAAAAGAAAAACAAATCCGCTGATATAGACATTCGATGGATTTTTAACCAACTCTTCCTCAAACGCAATGGATTTTTTGTATCGAATAAGTATGGCTAAGGTGCTTATCACGCTCAGGAGCCCGATAACTTTTGCGAGAAAAATTGAAGTTTCCATTTTTGCAAATTAGCGGAGACGGGAGGACTCGAACCTCCAAGCCCTTGCGGGCGCCGGTTTTCAAAACCGGTGCATTAGCCATTCTGCCACGTCTCCAAAAAAATTTATTAATCGTCGCGTTTATACGATTCAACTATAACTCATTTTATCCAAAAAACTTGAACCAAGCAATCATAAATCTTTCACAAAAATAAAGTTATCTCTTCTGAACCCCCAAATAGAACCATTCTTTGCCAACCAGCGGGTTGTATTTTGGCAAAATCATCACGCAATTATCCTTAGCTATAATCAACTTTCCTGATTGTCTTTTACCAATCACGTCTCCCCTTTTAATTATCTCCAGGTGCTTCCATTGACGAGAAAAAGAATCATTCTCATTTTCTTTTATAAATAAATCCGTCATTTCAATCATTTCTAATTTTTTAGATTTAGCAAAAATAGGTTTTTTGGATATCATCCCATAATATTGGAGAATGCGACTAATTACTTTTGCAGCTACATTTGGGGCGTTGGGATCTTTATGTTGCCCGCATTCAACCAAGATACAATCTTTATTTTTGCTATGAGCGTAGTTTGTCGTATCTTCTGAAATCAACCTTTTATCGTTTTTATACAATTTTGGCCATCCAACAATTGCTAAATTAATACCGGTTGATTTGGCAAGATTCATATTGGCTTTAGTTAAAAAATCAAGAAACAAGGCGGGGGGGCCTTTTGCTCCGCTTGAATGCAAATCAAGTAGAACATCAGAACGATTAATAAGATCACAAAGAACGTTAGCCAGTTTTTGTTCGTAAGTTTTTGGTTGACGATTTTTAGTAAAAACTCTATTTAAATCCTCATGAATATATCTTTTATTTTTACTGAAAGCTAAAGGATTGCTTATTGGCACAAAAATTACTCGCCCTTTTAAAAGAATTAGTTTTTGGGTATTAAATTTTTTGATGATGCTTCCTATTGCTTTTGGTCCGCAAACTTCATTGCCATGAATAGCGCCAAAAACAACCAATGCTGGACCGTCCTTTAACGAACTATATTCATGTATTTTAATCATAAAATTATACTATATTAATTTTAAAATTTAATGAAGTAAGGCTGACCGTCAAATTTTAGCTGACGGTCAACCCTGTACTTATCCTTTCCCAAGAAAGTTTTACCCCAGATTATGGCGCTCTGCTGTCTCTGGGGTAACCCGAAAATAACACAGCCCTGTCTCCCTTGTTGATTTGCCAAATGCAAGCTTACAAAATTCGGGATTGTTAGTGCCAATCTTTTTTGCCGGGCAAGTGCAGCTTGCCCGCCAAACCTCTTCTGGTAAACGTTTCCGCTGGATAGTCACGAAGCCGATATCTTGTCCAACCCTTAGAGACGCGGGATTAGTCGTAGTAGCAATTATATCTTTCTCTGAGTGTTTCGGAAGAAAGATACGATACATCTTATGATTAATCTGTTGGTTTCTATGCTCAGGACAAACGTAAGTGCCTCCAAGCTCAAACCAATTATCAATCAAATGTATCAATCGAGTATGGCAAACTGCTTCGCCATCAATAAATCCAATAACAGAAAATCCTTGCAAAAAGCTGTCTTTTAAATCTTGAGAAGTAACCTTCAATAGATGCAGTTCTTTAGGAAAAGCATCAGCGATCTTTGAAAAAACCCCGTTCAAGTTAAAATCATATTGCTTGGCGGTGCTAACATCAAAACACCAAACTATTTCCATTGCGCATACTCCTTCCTTCTTTTCTTGGTTAGTTAAAGAACAACACCAGCCTGAGAGGGCTGGTGTTTGCGTTCTAATTTATAGATGAGTTATTTTATCCATTTTACAGCGCAAAAATCAGACCCCTTTAGCAGGAATTCTTTTTTTACAGGTTTTTTTGATTTCTGATTTTTACACATGACCATATAAAGATAGTAATATATATTGAAAATTATAGCAAGACCAACAAGGGTATAACCTAAAGCAGAAAAAATAATTTCAGGTTTTTCCTGAAACTAAAATCTATAGAAACACTTATTAAGTGTTGAATTATAGAACTTTTACTTAGCACAATCAATAAAATCTTATTTGCTAACTATTTGTAAGCCTTACAATACTTTCTTTACGGGTTTTTTTGATTTACTAAAGAAAAAAATATAAAGAATTTCTAAAATAGCGAATGTGTTTATAATTAAAATTACTATAAACCACCCCTTTTGACCATGACGGGCTGATTTCCAAAGAGCTACTCCTTTCCAAGGAATAATCCAAAGGAAAATTAAGAAAATAATCCAAGTGTTTTCTAAAATAAAATTTTCCATTAAAGTGTATCCGCGGATTTTTGTGTTCTTTAGTAACTTCCTCAACTTTCGTTTCTAAAATTTTGACATCTACCTTCCATGAAATCTACCTGAGCCGCGGCCGCTAAGAAAAGAACGGCGGCCATGACTATAACCACCCCTGCGGTGTTGATAAGGACGAGTGCGCCCGGAAACAGAACGCTGACCGCCATGATACGGCGGCCGGGAATCTTGCGGAACGAATTTTGGAACGCGGGCCGGAGGAAGTTCTGGAACTTGCGAAATCGGCAAGGTTTTTCTGACCAGTCTTTCAATATCGCGCAGCTCATGCCGCTGATCGGGAGTAGCTAAAGAAATGGCGTGGCCACCGGCGCCGGCTCGGGCGGTACGACCGATGCGATGCACGTAATCCTCTGAATTCATCGGTAAATCAAAATTTATTACAAGCGCGATTCCCACAACATCAATACCTCGCGAGGCGATGTCGGTCGCGATAAGAACACGATAGCGTCCGAATTTAAAACCATCCAGCGCGTCTTTGCGCTGACTTAACGAACGATTAGAGTGAAGTTCGGCAGCGGTGTGGCCCATATCGCGAACCAAACGGCTCAATTTTTTCGCTCCGAACTTGGTGCGGGTGAAAATTAGCGTGGAGCCAAGATACTGCTGAAGTAATTTCTCCACCAACTGGACTTTGGATTCTTTGGAAATAATAAAAATCTCCTGCGTTACTTTTTCCACGATCGTGCCAGAGGGCGCCACCTCCACCCGAATCGGAAGCTTCATATAAGCGGTCGCCACCTTCATAATTGCCGGCGGCAAAGTGGCGGAGAAAAGCATCGTCTGCCGTTCGCGCGGGAGCGCCTGAAAAATCTGCCGGATCTTCGGCGCGAATCCCATATCCAACATCCGATCCGCTTCGTCCAGGACCACAATATTCACTTCGTCCAAACGCAAAGTTTTTTGTTCCATATGATCCATTAGTCTTCCGGGAGTGGCGATAATCACGCGCGGGTTTCTCATGAGATCCTTTTTTTGCGGCCACATCGCGGCGCCGCCGATCAGCACCACCGTGCGAATTCCCATATCCGAACCGACTTTCCCCAAAGCCTCATCCACTTGGAGAGCCAGCTCGCGGGTTGGCAAAATAATTAGTCCCCGATTCTTAGTGTTGTAAAGCCGCTGAATCATCGGAATACCAAAAGCCAGAGTCTTGCCAGTGCCGGTCTGCGCGACACCTACCAGATCCTTGCCCTGAACGGCGACAGGAATCGCCTGCTGTTGAATCGGCGTCGGAGTTTTGTATCCCAGTTTTTCCAACTTAACCAAAATCGCCGGCGCGATCCCCAGCGAACCAAAACCTATTGTTTGCTGTACATTACTCATATAAACATCTTCTATTCAACGCAACCCACCTTATGTTAAGCGTTCTGCTTTAAAGATTCTAATCTTCTCAATTGGTTAATCAACTTATCAAGAGCCAAATCAAACGCCTCCAATAAATTTTGGCTTCCCTCTTCTGAATTTAAATCTTTTTTAGCTACCTTCAATCCTAGTCTCACCAAAAAAATATCGTGATGCCGGTGGTATTTAGCGTTCAAGACGAATTTGGCCAGTGCTAAATTACCATGCTGAAGCAAACGGGTTAAACGGCTCAACTTTTTATCGGTTAGATAATTTCTTAATTTCTCTTGGCTACCCTTATCAATCTCCTGAAAATAAAAGCGAATATTCATAATAAAACAGGGGCGGAGAGAGTGGGATTCGAACCCACGGGCCCTCTTGCGAAGGCACAGGTTAGC
>JBBTXV010000020.1:6092-8275 GCA_038062035.1 Patescibacteria group bacterium | reverse complement strand
AAGATTAAAATATATTGGTCCAAAGGATCTTGGGGGGTTGGCGACTGAAAGTTTTTGCGAAAGATGTTTTTGGATTGAAAGGCATTTTGGCCCTTTTCCCGCGCGTTTTCCCGGTATTTTCAATGTTTTAGATAATGTAAGCAAAAAAAGCGTTTACCGATCCTTGGTTAATCGCAAGAAACTGCCAGACTGGCTTGAGCTTGAGAATGTTGTTAGGCGGATGCCAGTGGAAGAATTGGGCAAGACTGAGATACATCGGAATCAAAAATTCCTTGTTATTTCTCATCCTAAAAGCGGGTGGATTTTGAGAGGGGGGCCGGACGCTGTTTTTCAACTGAAAGATGGAACCCTTCACATAGTTGATTTTAAAACCGCGAGATTTTCTCCCAAGCAAGACGAGCTTTTCCCTATGTATGAAATTCAGCTGAACGGTTACGCCATTTTAATTCAAAAATTTCCCATTTCAAAGCTTTCCTTAATTTATTGCGAACCCGCTACCGATCTTAAAGACGATACCGAATTTAATTTACCTTTTTCTACTAAAATAGTAGATGTTGATTTGAAACCCAAGATAATCCCTCCATTGCTAATTAGAGCTAGAGAAATAGTTGCTCAAAAAAATCCGCCCCCTGCCAAAGAGGGTTGCCGGGGAACCTGTTTTTACGTAGATAAGATAACTTCGGAACTTGATCTTTAATTATTGTCTTTTTAAAATTGTTATAAATAAATATAGAATGAAAGAATAAAAATTATGGATTTGATGAATGATAAATTACCGAAAATAAAAATTGATAAGAAAATTTTATTTATTGTTTTAATCTCTTTTTTTTCTGGTCTCATAGGGGGTTTTTTAGGCAATTATTTGGCTAAGGATTTTACTATCGTTTTTGAGAAATTTAAGATCGGGTCTTTGCAGCAATTTCAGCAAAAAGAAAGCTCAGAATACTTGCCTCAAACTTCTCAGGAAGATGCTATAATTTCAACTTTCAAAGATGTTTCTCCCTCGGTAGTTTCAATTATTATTAGCAAGGATTTACCGATATTTGAAGAATATTATCTTAATCCTTTTGAGCCTTTTGGGGGAGATCCATTCGGATTTTTAATTCCTCAACGCCGTCAGAAAGGAATCCAAAAGCAAGAAATTGGCGGTGGAACCGGTTTTGTTGTGTCTTCCGACGGCATGATTCTGACTAATCGTCATGTGGTGTCAGACAAAGATGCCGAATATACTGTTTTAACCAATGATGGCAAAAGATTTACAGCTAAGGTTTTGGCAAGAGATCCGGTTCAGGATATAGCTGTGATTAAAATTGACGAGAATAACGGCCTGGTTCCGGTGAAGCTTGGCGATTCAGATAAGCTGCAAATTGGCCAGGCGGTCGTTGCCATTGGTAATGTTTTGGGCGAGTTTCGAAATTCGGTTTCCGTAGGCGTAATTTCTGGCTTGGGGAGGACGATTTCAGCTTCAGGGGGCGGGGCAGTTGAGACTTTGGAAGATGTAATTCAGACCGATGCCGCTATTAATCAGGGTAATTCTGGCGGGCCGCTTTTAAATTTAAAAGGAGAAGTTATTGGAATGAATACGGCTATGGTTTTGAGCGCTCAGAATATCGGTTTTGCCATTCCAATTAATAAAGCTAAAAGAAGTATTGAGCAAGTCAAAAATTTAGGTAAAATTGTCTATCCTTTTTTAGGGGTAAGATATACTTTGATTAACGAAAGCATTCAAAAAGAGAATAAGCTGCCAGTTGATTATGGAGCTTGGATAATTTCGAGCGCAGGGGAGTCAGCAATTACTCCAGGATCCGCGGCTCAAAAAGCTGGGCTCAAGGAAGGAGATATAATTTTGGAAATTGCCGGGGAAAGAATTACAACCGATAACTCTTTGGTAAAAATTATAATTAAATACAATCCAGGAAATAAAGTTAATTTAAAGATTTTGAGAAGGGGAGAAGAAAAGATTGTTGAAGTTACTCTTGACGAGAGAAAAGAGTAGGATTTAGTGTAACAAGGAGGGATATTCTTTCCTCATCCTTATAGTTAAAATGATTTTGAATAATAGGCAGGAAAGGAAATTCGTTATGGCGAATTACCTTCCCGTTTTTTTATTTAATTTTAATTTTTTCTCTGATTAACATTGACTACCTTGGGAAGATTGGTAAAATTGAAATGATAACCGTTTC
>JBBTXV010000020.1:3066-5992 GCA_038062035.1 Patescibacteria group bacterium | reverse complement strand
AAAGAAAAAGAAATTATTGGATTGGATTTAGGAGCGATTGTGGCTGGAACAAAATACCGGGGAGAATTTGAAGATAGAATTAAGGCCTTGCTTCGCGAGCTTAACAGGGCTAAGGGCAGATATCTTTTATTTATTGACGAACTTCACACAATAGTCGGCGCTGGCGCAGCTGAAGGCGCAATTGATGCTTCAAATCTTTTAAAGCCAGCTTTGTCAAGGGGAGAATTAAGAGCGATTGGAGCGACTACTCTTAAAGAATACCAAAGGCATATTGAAAGAGACCCGGCTTTAGAAAGGAGATTTCAGCCGATTTATGTTCAAGAACCATCTATTGAAGATGCTATTTTAATTTTGAGAGGGATTCGGGAGAAATATGAAGTCCACCATGGGGTAAAAATAACCGATTCAGCTCTGGTTGCTTGCGTTCAACTGGCAGCTCGCTATATTGCCGACCGTTTTTTACCAGATAAAGCCGTGGATTTAATGGATGAAGCAATGAGTTCTTTAAGATTGGATATTGAGTCAGAGCCAGTGGAGTTGGAGAGCTTAAAAAAAGAAACCCAGAAATTAGAAATTGAAAAAGAATCTTTGAAAAACGAAAAGGCTTCTAAAAGAAAAAAAGTAATCTTGCGTCAGGTAGCGGATCTTGTAGAGAAAACAAAGGCGCTTGAAGGGAAATGGAGGTTGGAGAGAGAAGTTATTTCTAAAATCAAGGATCTAAAGAAAGAAGTTGAGAGTACCCGTTTTGAAATCGAAAAAGAACAAACCCTGTCTAATTTGCCAAAAGTGGCTGAGTTAAAGTACGGGAAAATCCCCACTTTATTAAAAGAGTTAAAAGCAACCGAAAAAAAGCTGGCTGATTTACAAAAAAACAGACCTCTTCTTAAAGAAGAGGTTGAGGAAGAAAATGTGGCTAAGGTAGTTTCCCGTTGGACAGGAATTCCCACAACCAACTTAATGGAAGAGGAAGCCAGGAAACTTGAAAAGATGGAAGAAATTATTGCTCGTCGGGTGATCGGTCAAAAAGAAGCTATTTCAGCTATTTCCAATGCTATTCGTCGGAGCAGGGCCGGTATTTCAGAAGAGAGCAGGCCCCTTGGCTCTTTTATGTTTTTGGGACCGACTGGTGTTGGAAAAACTGAAACTGCCAGAGCCCTTGCCCAATTTCTTTTTAATGATGAGCACGCTTTAGTTAGATTAGATATGTCAGAGTATATGGAGAAACATACTGTTTCAAAAATAATAGGTTCTCCCCCTGGTTACGTTGGTTATGAGGAAGGCGGTCAATTAACCGAGAAAATTAGAAGAAGGCCTTACTCGGTGATTTTACTTGATGAAATTGAAAAGGCTCATCCAGAAGTTTTTAATATTCTGCTTCAGATTTTGGAGGATGGAAGATTAACCGATGCCAAAGGCAGGACAGCTTCATTTAGAAATGCGATTTTAATTATGACTTCAAACATTGGTTCTGATATTATTGCCAGAGAATCAGTTTTGGGATTTGTGACGGGTGATGAAAAGAAAGCCCAAAAAGAAAATCTGAGAGAAAAAGTTTTGAACTCTCTCAAAAACAATTTTAGACCAGAATTCTTAAATAGGATTGATGAAATTATTATTTTCAATTATCTTGGCAAAGAAGAAATTCAAAAAATTGTTGAATTAGAACTTCAAAAAGTTGAAGAAAGACTTAAGAATAAAGAAATTAAAATTAAGTTTACTCAAAGCGCCAAAGAGTTTTTAGCCCAAAGCGGTTTTGATCCTAATTTAGGGGCGAGACCTTTGAAAAGAGTGATTCAGAAGTTGATTTTGAATCCATTATCTTTAAAGATAGTTTCCCTTGAAATTCAAGGAGGGGAAAGGGTGGTCGTTGACCTTAAAGATGAGAATATTGTCTTTAAAAACCAAAACCTCTTTATTAAAAACAAGGAAGAAAGAGAAAAAGTCACCGTTTAAATTAAAAAAACACCTTGATTAAATAGGTAAAATGGGAAAAAATACCTTTTTTAAAATCCTTGCTTTCTTTATTGCTGGAATGATTGGGGGAATTTTCGCTGAAGAAGTTTTCTGGCCTTATTTTATTGAAAGGCCTCTTTTTTATCAATACAGGTTAGATCAACGGCCAGTTTATGTTACCGAGAAAAAAGAAATTAGAATACAGGAAAATACCGCCTTGAAAGATGCTCTTGAGAAAGTAAAAAAAACTTTAGTTGGGGTGAGGACAAAAATTACAGGGGGCAGGATTTTAGAAGGGTCAGGTTTAATTCTTACTTCCGACGGTTTAATGGTTACTTTGGCCACATTAATTCCTTTGGGATCCAGTCCTAATTTTTTTCTTGACGATAAACAGGTTAATTCCCAAATTTTAAAGAGAGATTTAAAAGAAAATTTAGTTTTAATAAAATTGGAAGGATCGGATTTAGTTACTGCAGGGTTTGGGGATTTGGAAAAATTAAAAATAGGGGAGAGGGTTTTTATTTTGGGAGCGGTTTTTAAATCTGGAAAAGAGATTAAGCCAGGAAAGATTACTAACGAGGGCATTGTCAGGAGTTTTGACGATAATTTGATTCAGACTAATATCTTTGAAAAAACTAATTTGGCTGGAAGTCCGCTTTTTGATATTGAGGGTAAGGTTTTAGGGATTAATATAATTGATAAAGAAGGAAGAATTGGAGCGATTTCAATTAAAAAAATCCGAGATTTCGCGGGTATTTAAAATCTAAACCCTTTCTTTTTTGAAGTTTTCCACAACCAACCGGTTGTTTTTTATTTTGAGGTTTATAAAATGAATAAACATGTTGAATAAAAGGCAGTTATTTTTGGTAGGCCTTGTTTTGGTTATTATTCTTGCTGTTTCTCTCTTTTTTTTATTTCCGGGAGTAAGGTTTTTCTTTGCCAAACTAAATCCTTTTGCTGCAAGCCTTGTTTC
>JBBTXV010000020.1:0-2966 GCA_038062035.1 Patescibacteria group bacterium | reverse complement strand
AATGACGAATGGGTTGAGCTAAAAAATATCTCAAATGAAAAAATTAATCTCGCCAATTGGCAAATATTTAATAAAAATCTCTCAATTAAAATAAAGCTAGCTGGAACTATTGAGAAAAAAGGGTTTTATCTCTTGGAAAGAACAAACGATGACTCAGTGCCAGGAATTTCTTCAGATTTAATTTATAATGGCGCTATTCGCAATTCTGATGAAGGAATTTATTTATTTGATGATAAATGCAAACTTCAAGATTCAGCTGAGGCCAGTCCCGATTGGTCTTTTGGAGATAATACTTCCAAAAGGACTATGGAGAGGAAGTTAGATTTAACCTGGCAGACGAGTTCTCAAGAAGGCGGTACGCCAAAAAGAGAGAATAGCGATGGTTATTCTCCGCCTCCAGCTTTACCAGGTGGCAGTGAAGGTAGCGGAGAAGGCGAAGGGGCGTCTCCGCCTTCTTATCCTCTAATTTTAATATCTGAAGTTCAGATTGCGCCGACCGGAGATAGATTTGTTGAGCTTTACAACCCAAATAGCGAGTCAATAAACTTAACTGATTGGTATTTACAGCGTAAAACCGCAACCGGAAATTCTTGGAGCTCTTTTATTACTTCTACTCAATTTGAAGGTAAAATTATTCAAGCTCAAGGCCATTTTTTAATTGCCAGAAGCCAAACTTTTAATCCTGATATTTTCTTATCAAATATGACTCTTACTGATGACAATACAATTCGTTTAAGGAATCCTAATCAGGAAACAGTTGATCTTTTTGGCTGGGGTCAGGCTCAAGAGTTTGAAAGCGCTTCATCTTTAAATTCACTTTCTGGCAAAAGTATTGGCAGAAAATGGAATGAAGCCAGTCAAAATTATCAAGATACTAATAATAATTCAACCGATTTTGAAATTCAAAATCCCACTCCTAAAACGAAAAATCAATCACCGTCTGTTTCTCCAAATTTAACCGTATCGCCCCCAAGTTTTAATTTTCAAGCCCATGTTAACGGAGAAAATCCGTTGAACCAGTTTTTTACGATTGGCAATACCGGGGCAAGAGATTTAAATTGGTCCTTTTCAGTATCTGAAAACGATAGCTGGCTTGGAGTTCTTCCAATTTCCGGAATTATTCAACCTAATAATTCGGTTCAAGCTGAAGTTTCAGTTAATATTTCGGGAATGACGGAAGGAAGTTATCAGGCATCTATTACGGTTCAAGGAAGAGATTCAGAAAATAATCAAGCCCAAAATAGCCCCCAGAACGTTTCTGTTAATTTAACTATTGCGCCTTAAAAATAATTTTGTTATAATTTTAAAACTTTATGATAGATAAAGGTTTTTTAATTCAACTCACCAACAATCTTTATAAATTGACTCTGCTTTTTCCAAAGAAGGAGCCTTTAAGATATAAAATGAGGGAATTGGCAGATGATATTTTAGCCGATTCTGTTAGGATTATGGCAGAAAGTAATCCTCCAAAGGCAAGGGAAATTGAGAATCAGTCAGTTTTAGAGAATTTGGATGTACTTGATAGTTTTTTTGCTATAGCCAAAGAGCAAAACTGGATTGCTAGCCCTCAGCTCTTGACCGTTCAGGAAGAATATAGTAAAATAAAAAAACATTTTTCCTTACGAATTATTCCCTCAGAAAACCAGAAACAAGACCTATTAGAAGAGTTGAAGGAAGAGAAAGTTTTTGCTCTTTCCCCGTACCTTGATGTTCAGAAAAAAGAGGTCTTTGAGGCAGAGAATTTCGTTCCCGTTGAGAAAGAAAATGGGAACTTAAACGGAAGGCATCAAAAAATCTTGGAGGTTTTGAAAGAAAAAGATAGGATTCAGGTTTGGGAGATTAAAGAGGTTCTCCCTCAGGTAACTAAAAGAACCCTTCGTCGGGATTTCAGGGAATTGCTTAACCAAGGCTTTATTGAGAGGATAGGGGAGAGGAATAATACTTTCTATCGATTAAAGGAGGTAGGACAAGTATTATAGTAGTAGGACAGATAATATGTTAAATAATAGGTAGGACATAATGTCCTACTATATTAACCTGTATTATTTAGGTATTAATTAATGAATAAATTACAAAAAGAGTTTAGTGATATTTACGATCAAAATATTAACAGAATTTACCGCTTTATCTTTGTGAAAGTTAATTCTAAGGAAGTGGCTGAAGACCTTTGTTCAGAGACGTTTTTACGGACTTGGCAAGCTTTTCAGAAAGCTGGAAATCCGGGACACAGCCAAAAAATCAAAAATCCTTCAGCTTTTTTATATCAAATTGCCCGTAATTTAGTAGTTGATCATTATCGGGAAAAGGGTAGGACACAGTTTATTTCTATAGAAAACTTACCTATTGTTGATCCTCGTATGACCATAGGAGAAAAAGTAGCTCTTAACTCAGACTTGGAACAAGTTAAGATAGCTTTGGCTAATTTGAACGAGGACTACCAAAATGTTATTATTTGGCACTATTTAGATGACCTGCCAATTCCTGAGATCGCTCAGATCCTTGATAAGCAAGAAGGCGCAGTCAGGGTGCAACTTCACCGGGCTCTAAAATGCCTTAAAGAAGAGTGTAATAAAATCAACATAAATACGTCATAAATAAAGACTAATGCCTATGATCGAAAAAGATCTTATCGCTAAACTTCAAGAACTCAAAAGAATTGAACCCCAAAAAGACTGGGTTTTTTTAGCTAAGCGACAAATTTTGGCTGATGAGAATTTACTTTCTATTGCCGTTGGTAATTCCTCCTTTTCTTTTTTTAATTGGCTATTCTTAAAACCGAGACCAGCTTTAATTTCTTTAGTTGTTTTAGGCCTTTTAATTTCTACTTTTAGTTTCGCCCAGAATTCATTGCCTGGAGATCTTTCTTATCCTTTAAAAAGAATTACAGAAAAAAGTCAGGCCATTTTTGTTTCAGATAAAGAAAAATCAAATTTTACTTTAGGGATAACCGAGAAGCGTTTAGAAGA
>JBBTXV010000019.1:0-2668 GCA_038062035.1 Patescibacteria group bacterium | reverse complement strand
GAGCCAATGTTACCCTGACCCCGAATCAAAGGATATCTTAATGAAAAATCCTGCGCCATTCTAACAGCAGCGTCATAAACCGCCTGATCTCCGTGAGGATGATAACGACCAAGCACAGAACCCACGACAGTGGCTGATTTCCTGAATTTAGCATCGTTTCTCAAGCCCTCTTCTAACATCGCGTATAAAATCCTCCGATGAACAGGCTTCAAGCCGTCTCTAACGTCTGGCAAAGCTCTCGCAACAATAACTGACATTGCGTAATCAATATAACTCTCTTTCATTTCATCAGTAATTTCGCGAGGTTTTACATAACCTATTTCAGCTTTAGGGTTTTCCTTAGGATCTTCTTTCAGATTATTTTTTGATTTTTTTGGTTCTTTCTTTTTTTTGGTCATTTACTATAATTTTAAAAATTTATCCTCCGACTTCTTGAGGATTTTTCTTTTTCTCTTCCTCAAGAAGATACTCCAGCTCTTTTAACTCTTCCTCGCTAAGCTGAGGAATATTCTCTTGAATTTCTTCTTTTGGGACTTTTAACAATCCTTCTGGTATTTGGGGCAGTTCAATATTTTTAAGAACCCCTGCCTTAGGAAAATTCTCTAAACTCTTTTTTATATTTTTCAGCCAAATCAAGGCAAATAAAATGGCAATAATAATTATTATTGACCAGAGAATTGTTTTTCTTCTTGATTCTGGTAATTTTTGTAATCTCTCTAAAAATCCCATTTCTTATTTATATAAAAATAATATAGGAATTAAGGCTTAAGAACAACTATTTTCATTCCCTCTGCCAAATCTTTCTTTTTAATTGAGAACTTATTCTGAGGCTCAATTGATTTCGCTCCCATTATTTTCAAAAATTTATCTAAATCGTCCAGCTTTATTTTGAGTTTTGGAATTTGATAGTGCATGGGGATAACGATTTTCGGTTCAATTTGGCTAATAACCTTCTGAGCCCCTTTAGCGTCAATCGTATAAGTCCCTCCTACGGGAACCATTAAAATATCAATATCGCCGATTGCCTCAATTTGTTCCTCTGATAATTCTTTTTGGCCAAAATCCCCAAGATGGCACAATTTCAAGCCTTCGGCCTCAATAGTATAAATCGTATTCTCTCCTCTTTCTGCTCCTTCTTTTTCATCATGCCAAGAATGAATTCCTTGAAAGAAAATATCTTTAACTTCATACTCGCCAGGCCCCTCAATCACAAAAGGGATGTTACCGGGCAAAGGAGACGAAACCGCTTTTTTGTTATTATGGTCAAAATGCGAATGGGTTATTAATAAAACATCGGCTTGAAGCTCAGGAACTTTCAAACCAATTTGCTCCTCAAATGGGTCAATCGCAATAATAGCTTGGCTATTTTTGGCCGCCTGATTAAGAATTTGAAAACAAGATTGTCCTTTCCAAATAATCTGCATGAATTTGTTATTAATAATTCATTTTATCATTGGCACTTGAAAAAATCAATGAAATATGTAGAATGGTAGGTACGGTAAAAACATGGAGAATATAATAGAAAAAGAGAATATAATAAGGCTGCCAAAAACTGGGGATATTGTTGAGAGCCGGGTTATCGGTAAAAGAAAATCATCTCTTTTTTTGGATTTGGGCGGTTTTAAAACCGGAATAATTTACGGAAGAGAATATCAAAGCTCAAGAGAAGAATTAAAAAATTTAAAAACTGGAGATAAACTCTTTGCCAAAGTAATTGAGCTGGAAAATGAAGATGGTTATATTGAATTATCTTTGAGTCAGGCCGGCCGGGAACTTGCCTGGGAAAACTTAAGAAAGAAAAAGGAAAAAGACGAAATTTTTGAAATTAAAATCTTAGGGGCGAATAAGGGAGGATTATTGTCTGAAATCTCTGGGATTCCGGCCTTCTTGCCTGTTTCCCAATTAGCCCAAGAGCACTATCCCAAAGTTGAGGGCGGAGACGTTTTGAAAATCTTAAAAGAACTCCAAAATCTAATTGGAAAGGAATTAAAGGTTAAAGTTTTAGACTTTTCCCAAAAAGAAAGTAAGATTATTTTGTCGGAAAAAGCCAAAAACAGTGAGAAAATAAAAGAAGTGTTAAAAAAATATAAGGTAGGAGACGTTATTAAGGGGGAAATAACTGCTGTCCTTGATTTTGGCGCTTTTGTGAAAATTGAGCAGGGAGATACGCTCCCTGAACCTATTGAAGGTTTAATTCATATCTCAGAGCTAGACTGGCAATTAGTTGAAAACCCTTCCCAAATTGTCAAAGTCGGAGAAAAAGTTGAAGCAAAAATTATTGATATTTCAAACGGCAAGATATCTCTATCTTTAAAGGCTCTAAAAAAAGATCCTTGGGAAGATATTGAAAAACATTACAAAAAAGGAGATACCGTCAAGGCGAAAGTAACAAAATTAAACCCTTTTGGCGCTTTTGTTCAGCTTCTTTCTCAAAATGCTCCTCAAATCCAGGGACTAATCCACATCTCTGAGTTTGGAACAAGGGCTAAAATGACTGAATCATTAAAAATTGGCCAGGAATACGAATTTCAAATTATATCAATTGAACCTCAGGAACACCGAATGATTTTAAAATTAGCATAATAATTATTCTCCAATCTACTCATTAATAATAAAGCTGACCTCAAAAAATCATATTTAGAAAAACCCCTAAATAAATTCTCCAAGA
>JBBTXV010000018.1:5620-23331 GCA_038062035.1 Patescibacteria group bacterium | reverse complement strand
CAAAAGCTGAGCCAGTCCCAGCCAAAAATACCGTTATAATGATAAAAAGAACAGGGTTTGTTTTGGCTAAAGAATAATAAAGAAAAAATATAATTATCCCGACCCCGACTACCCAAAGAGTTTGTTTGAAAGTAAAAGGCCCTAAAATTTTTGCTTCTTGTTCAATAAATTGGGGAATCTGAAAATTCATACCGGAGTTATTTTTCTTCCACTTATTATAACATAACAGGAAGAAGCAACAAATAAAATTCAAAGATCCACAGAAATTTGACAAAGATTTCAATAGATGATATATTTTTAATAGTTCCTTGAGAACTGAAAATCTACAGAAGAGGTGAAAAAGATGTTCACGATCGAAGTGAGGAAAAAGAGTAAAGATGAAGAATTTAGCTTTAAAGATTTAGAGATGTTTCATCGAGAATGCATAGGGGGAAGAATAAAGATCACTGAAGACAGTCTATTTATTCGCCTTATTTGTCTAAGATGCAAAACGGAGAAGATTTTATTGCGCGATGCAAATCCTTCGACCGAATTGATTCAAACTGTGATAGATGGTAAGGAGAGAAAAATTGATTACGACATTTGTGTGGTCCAGAGAGATTAGTTTTAAAATAAGAGGTGATACAAATTGGAAAGTTAATAGCGCGTTTCGTTTCGAGCGCGCTCTTTATTTTCTAAGCTTGACAAAGATTTCAATAGATGATATATTTTTAATAGTTCCTTGAGAACTGAAAATCTACAGAAGAGGTGAAAAGAAATGGAATGGCTGATAACGCTCGGAATATCGTTAGCGTTTTTTTTCTGGTTTATTAGATGTTTTACCACGGTTAACGAAGGAACCGCAAAGGCAGTAGTGTCTTTCGGAAAGTTCAAAAAGATCCTTTTTTCGTGGGAAAAGCACTGGATGGATCATAGTTGGAAGATTTTAACTGACGAAGAAGACCCCGATCGTAGGGAGAGAGACGAAGTTTGGACGGGCTTGCGTATTGTTGGAGGATTGTATTTGTATGGCATTTGGCCATTTCATGCGATCCACCAGTACAAGAACCGCTGGACCGATATTCGTTTAAGAGAAAGCGGTGATACAAACCCTGAGTTTCATGAGGAACTAAGGATGAGGCACGTTCTCTTGAAATCAGCGGTTTACGCGATTAAGCTTACGGCTGTTGAAACCGCACCGCCAGAAAGAATCCCAGTGGACGTTTTGGTTTTAATCACGTTAAGGATCGACAATCCGTATTCTTTTTTATTTATTGCTCCTCCGACCCCAATTGAAGATGTTCTCGCCAAAATAAAGGCAGAGATGCGTTCAATTGTCACTAGTCGTGACCTTGATACGCTTCTTAAGCTTAAAGGCGCATCTCTTTGGGCAGAAAACCAAGAGGGTCTTTTAACTGGAGCTAAGGTGATTGAAGAAACCTTACAAAAGTGGGGGATGAAATTAGCAGATAAGGGCATTGAGATTCAAGAGGTTGATCTGTCCGAAGATTATCAGAGGGCGGCTTCAGCTAAAAGAAAGCAAGAGTTAATAGCGGCTGGTAGGGCCGAAGAAATAATGGGGACAGTTATTGCATCTGTGGCTAGTGCAGGTAAATCCCCAGAGCAAGTTAAGAAGGAGCTTCAAGCAAGCCCCGAAGAGTTCTACCGGAGGCATAAAGTTATAATAGATAGCACAATGAGTAAGCTTTCGATGGAGTCAAAATCCTATCTGAGGATCGAAACTCCGGGAGCTGAAGGAGGCGATGGCGGAGTCCTCGCTGGTATCTTGAAGATCATTGCTGCTTATAAAGGAATGCCACCGGTTGGTGAAGGAGTGACGCCAGAGCAAAAATCATCCGAGGCGGCGGAGAAGAAAGACGAGTCTTCAGGAGGAGGAGCAAGCTCGCAAGAGCATCTTGAAGATCAAGTTCCGCCAGTAAGAAAAGTAAAGTCAAGATACCCGGCGATAATACCGAACCCGGAAGAGGATGTTAGTTTGGGTAAGAAGGCCTTAGGTCTTCTGGCGATATTTTCCATGGTTGGTTCAATGATTTACTGGTTGATTCGTTGAATTCATTGAATTCATTGAAAAAAGGAACGGTTTTACCGTTCCTTCTTTATTTTTGTTTATTGTATCTGCTCGTGATAGATATCTTTTCTTTTAGGTTTTTCGCTTTCTATTTCGGTCTCTTCTAATAAGCCCGGAGAAAATTCCATTTTAACCTCCGGTCTTTTTTTCGGTTCTTTCAGTTGAGAAAAAATAAGTCGGTTGAACTCAAGATGCATTGCCTTAGCAGTTTGAGGATCCAATCCGGCTCCGAGTTCAAGAATCTGGGCTAAATTTTCTTTGGGCACCTCTCCGAATAAAGCCAAGGCGACCCTATAAGTAATTTTTTCCGTTTGCTCCTCGTCTGTTATTCCATTATCCAAACAGATTTGAGCGACATCAAATAAAAATTTTTCAGAGGTAATAAACTTCAAGAGTTCGGGATCAACCTTTTCAAAAAATTCCGGGTACTGCTCTTTTATTTTTTCAACCTCAGATTTAAAATCTTCCATCATACTAATTTTTGTAAAGCGTTAAATTTTTAAATTGGCGATCCACAACTTTGACAGAAATTCGATCCCGATGGAGCAGTAGCTCCACAAGTACTACAGAATGCTTTTCCTTTCGCTTTACCCTTCTTCTTGGTAGCTCCTTGTACCCATGCGCCTGCCATACCGCCAAGGAAAGAAGTTACACCCTTAGCAGCACCAGCAGCTGATCTGGCTGGTGCTGTCATAAATACTGACCGTATTTTTCCAACGCCAGCTTGTCTCGCTGTTCTATATTGGCTTCTGACGCTTGCCCAGCCTGCTACTGTGCTTCCTACTTGGCGTACTCCTGCTCCAGTTGCTCCCCCTACTGCTCGACCAAAAGCTCCGATTCTTCCTTGGCCGGCTTGTCTTCCCGCCGCATAACGACCCATAACTTGGCTTCCTGCGTTTCTAGTTCCTCGCCATGTGGCCCTACTAGCCCTTTTTGTTCCCCCCCAAGCTCTATCGCGTGTAAATTTACCGCTTGCCATACCTCCGGCAATAATGGCGTTAGCGCCCATGGCTGAGGTTGCCAAGCTCACTAAAAATCCCATACCAAGAAAAGCACTTACTACAGCATAGGGAATGAGTCGGTCAACGAAGGTTAAATCAGCGGCCGGAAAAATACCCGAAGATTGTTCTATTCGTCCTAGGAAAGATCTATTAATGGCGCTGAAACTTGCAAGCGCTAAATATAGAAAGAAAGAAATTGGGATTCCAATAATTGACCATTGGATAAGATTATTCCACCACATATTCCAGAACTGTCTTGGCTTGCCGGGTAAGACCCAAAGGACAAGGGCGATTGGGGATAAGATTACTAAGATCCAGATGGCAATATATCTGAAAACGAAGAGCCCGGCAAAAATCAAAAAGATAAAAGCAATAAAGAGGTTGAGGCTTACTGTGAAAGCTCCAGCTGCTAATAATCCCAGTCTATCTTTGAATCCTGCTCCCGAGGCTAGTACAGCGCCTTTTACCGTATCAAAAATTGTTGCGCCCTGATTTAATATTCCAGCTGCTCCCCCTTGGATAGAAGAAAAGAAAAAGTTCATCACAATATTAGTAGCATCCACGATCAAGCCAATGAGAACCGGAGCAAAATTCACCAATAAAGCAACGATGATTAGATTGACGAATATCTTTTTCGCATTAGTTTCCCCTCCTAATCTTAAAGCTATGGAAATAGCAACATAAACCAGAACTACTACTAAGAGTAAGTTTACAAAGCCTTGAGTGATATTTAATCCTATTCCGACAACTGGATTACAATCTCCGACTATTCTGTCAGGGGGATTGCAGGGTTTGGTGTAGCTATAAGAGGTAAAGTTAGGGCTAATAATCCAATCTAAGATAATCCCCATTAAAAAAGCTGCAGCCTGGCTAAGACTTATAAGTAGAGCGGTTAAAATCGCCGGCACAAGAAAGATGGCACCTAAAATGGCATCTCCCAAGAATTGAATCATAATTTTATTCCCTTAATAACTGTCATTGAATTTATACAGGGGGTACAATCAATACCTCTTATCCTGTCAAGAATAAAGAAGAAAGGGGTGGATTGAAGTATTCCCGAAGGACAGTTTGTTCCACACATTTTAAGCCCCAATTTATTTCCCCTAATATCAGCAGCGTCAGAATATAAAATTCCCCCATTTCCTTTTGCATCGTCTTTTTCATATACTATAGCAAGAAAACTGCCCAATGGCGTGATTCTAATAGAGCGGACATTTTCAGCTAAAGATTCTTGGCCCGATTTAAGTTCGCTTTTCCCCCAGAGTTTAATGTCAGCGCCGTCAGTGGCAAAACTTGCATCAATAAGGGGGATAGGCGTTCCAGTCAATCCTTTTGGGCATAAGCCCTTGCTTTGATTCCAGTTGGGGCAGGAGAATAAGGTTATCCCTGGAGGGCTTGCTTCTGGCACATCCGCCTTTTTTATACGAGTAATTGATTTAGCCCTTCCCCCGATGTCATTTAAGCCGTTGCCCGCTTTAAATCCGTCGATTTGATCAAAGAGCACAAGTTTTCTTCCAACCGTTTTTGGTATTGGGTATAATTTTTGTTCCCCCTTAAAATCATCTTTTTCATGCAAAATTACCGCTTCAAGAAATTCTGCTACGCGCTTTTGCGGATCATTCGGGTCAGGGAATACTTTTGGGATAGAGAACATTGTATAATTTGGCAGCAACGGGGTTCTGAGATTTGTGGAGCTCAAGAGCAATTGGCAAAGATTCGAAGAGTCCTTGTACATTATTCTTTGTAATGCCTGAGTTGCTTCAACCTGTCTTTTTGGATCCGTTTCATTGGTATAAGCATCAATAATTGCTCCTAGATCTCCGAAGGTTGGTTGGATTTTGAGGTCTTGGTTAATTTGAGTTAAATAACCTGTATCTACGGGATAAGTACAAATATATATTCCGGGTTGAGTTGTCCCCCACAGAAGATCAGCTTTTGGAGGTCCAAGAATAGTTAATTGCGGATTTATCGTATTAAAAATTAGAAAAGCCGCCAACAAAATAACGCCACCCAAAAAAGCGGCAGAAATTCCTTCTTTGGCATCTTGAAGTTTCGCTGCGTTGTTGAATGAAAGAAAATAGCTGACGCCGGCATAAACCATAGCTCCAAGGACAACAAAGCCTATCGCAGCAATTGCGAAGCGGAAAATATAATTTATGTAATCTGGTAAGGGCTCACCGGTTGTTTTTGGTGTAGCGACTCCTGGTATTTGAGGATAGCAGATTTCCAAAGCCCTGCCTTTACCGCATATTTTTGGGGCGTTAGGGTCGGTATTGCAAGGATCAGATATACAGCTTTGACCTCCTGGACAATCTTGATCTTTATCGCATACTTGTTGAGCTGAGACAAAATTACCCGATAAAAAAAACAAGAAAGCAATAATTAATAAAACGAATAAAAACCTCGTACCTTTCATAATTACCTTAGTATAATAAATTAGTTATCTCTTGGGAAGCGTTTTTCATCTCCTCCGATAATCTTTTAATCTTATTAAGATTAGCCTGGATTTGACCTGCTTCTGTCTGGCAAGGATTTCCTCCTTTGGGTGGCCCACTAATACACTCGCGAACATTTCTTAAACCCGAAAGAAGATCTCTTGGCGTCGTTACAGATAGTTGATGGCCAGGAAGTCTTCTAGTAAATTCTTTTTTGTAACTTAATCCGCACAAAGGAACTGACGGCAGGTCATAGCTTAAGCAGTTTTTGCACTCGTTTTTACAGCTGTTTATTCTGTAATCCAACTTGCATTTTGCGTAATCTTCCCAATTGGCAAGGGTCGGGCAGTCCGCCCATCTTAACAATCCTCGGCAAGCGTCATTTCCTCTTTGTTCACAGGCCTCACAATTACTTTCGTTACAGGACAGCTTGAACTTTTTTAGATCTTTTGGCCAGCGGATAGTAATTTCTGTTGGCCAGGTTTCTCCAAATTCTTTTTCAAGGAATTCATTTATTGATTGAGGATCAATGCTAATTGTTTGTAAATCCGGAGGCATATAAACGGTTAAAGGCGGTATTCCTTGACAGGGAAGTTCTCCTTTAACTTCCCAGACGCCAGGCACCGGCGCTGAAGGAGGTATAACATTTTGAGGAGCATATTTCCCTAAATGTTGGAGCAATTGCTTGCTTATTTCGTTTTTAACTTTCTCAAGTTCTCTTTCAACTTCTCTGGTTATTTTTTGATTTAATCTATCAGCTGTCTTATCAAGCTTTGTTTGGATTTCGCTCTGAAAAACGCTATTAACTTGCTCTTGAATTCTAGCGGCTTTTGTTGTTATTTCCTGGATTGATCCTTTTTGTCTTTGACACCATTCTCTTGCTTTTTTGCAAAATTTGAGTTCTCCTGGTTTGGGATAGGCTGGCCAAGGGAAATATTTGTCAGGATAAACAATATCGAGCACTCCAAGCTTAGCGTCCAAAGCCACGCACTGATTAAGATTGAGGGGCGTTTTGAAAAGGCCAAGAAGTAGATTTAGCAAATCAATATTAATTCCGAGAAAAGAGAATTGAATTCTTGGCTGGGGCAGGGGAATTTCCGGTATCTTTAATTCGGGCGTTACCAAAGATCCCAAGTTAATTAACTGGGGAATGTTAAAATTTAAGGTCTGGAAATTAATTGGTTCTATTTGGATATCTATTGGAGAGGCGCCTGGAATCTCCAGGGTAACAGGCGGAACATTTACTTGAGGGATTTTTAAAGAAGGAGGTTTAAAAGTTAAGTAAGGAAATTGGGCGCTGCAGTCGTCTAAGTTGCAAAGGTTGATTTCGCCTATATTTAAGTCCTCAAAAATAAGATTTGGTAATTTTACCCGAAAGAGAGGAGGTAAGCTGAAAGTTGGAAGATGGATGTCAGGGATAATTATTGTTGGAAAAGTTATTTTAGGGATAGATGGAGCGGTTATTGCGCAACCAGCCATTGGTATAGGAAAATCCCCAATATTTTGAGATGGACAATTTCCTCCTTGACCTATAACTGTTCCTTCTGGCAGATCTTCTAATTGTCCAGCGAATAACGGTAAAAGTTTACAAGAAAGCGGAACGTTTTCTCTACCTGAATTTCTTATCTCGTTGCACTTTTGATGAGTTGTTAGAATTGTTTCAGAAGAGCAGGTAGCCGGAGGGGTTTGTCCTTCATCTTGGTATAATGTCTGGCACCATTTAACCGCTTTTTGAGTTTTGTCTGGTGAACGACCAATCTGACCACAGATTTCTTGTTCTCGGGGATTGGAGAGTTCCCAGCGACAGTCAAGGAAAGAACATTTTCTTACCCATTTTGCTTCACACTCATTAATAGTGGTCGGGACAACCTTCTCTGGGCTCATGCAGCCCTCTACTGCTTTTTGATATTCAATTTGCCCTTGTTCATTTTTTAATCTTTTACTGTCGCTGTTAGCAACTTTAAGACATTCTCCTGACAAATGCTCAAAAGTTTTATTCCACCATTCAAATTCAATAAACCCTTCTTCTCCTTGCGAGGGAGGAGAAGAGCATTGATAGGATGAATAGCTTTGATATTGAGGACAACTCAGAGTTATGGTTGGCAAGTCTGGTAGGATAGGAGTGGATGGATGAAAAACGATCTGTTGTCTTTGGGTCGGGCAGTTTAAGGTGGCATTTGGAATACGGAAACTGAGAGAGGGAAGTTGGGGAGTTGGTATATTAACCTTGTCTGGTAAGCCAAGATTGATGTTTTCTATGCCCAACCTGCCGAGATTCAAATTATCTAATCCTACGCCGACTTTAAATTTAAGCTCTATTGGTTTTTGTTCGCCGGAAGCTCCAACACAGGCTTCAGCAGTAAAAGTTTGGCCTAATTCGCATTCCGGGGTGCATCTTTGAACTGAACATTTATTAGGTAGTGAAGAGTTTCTTTCAGTTAGATTTCTCATTTCGGACATTAACCGATCAAGTTTTTCTAAATTGTCTCTGATAATTTGAGCGTCTTCAGGCCTTAAAGTTTTCAACTGTTTTTCTATGCCAATTTCGACTTCCCCTCTTAAAGTTGTTTGCAAGGAGGCAAGTTTAATATTTAAATCATTTATTGCAGATTGTATTTCTTCGGAGTGAACTTCTTTTTCATTGGTGGTGCCTTGTGGTATAGGATTAACCCTTCCAAATACTTTTATTGGTCCTGGCTCGCAAATGGATTGCTGTCCTCCTCCTGGCAATTTCTTTGTTGTCTGCACGCATTGCGATTGAGCGTATTTGCAGTCGAAAGCGTTGACGAATTTTGATAGCTCATCACTACGAATAATCAGTTCTTCGTTGGTTGTCGTGATCTCATTAGCTAAAAAAGCCAATCTTATTGGAAAATTGGGGAAATAAAACAAAGGTATTCCTTGGCCCAACACTTTAACTTTGTCAGAAAGAGGGCTTATTCCAGCGAAACCAGAAATTAAGAAAATCGTTGTTATTATTCCCAAAGCTAAAAAATAAGTATTTAGAAACTTAATTTTTTTTAGATATTTTAATATTAAACTTTTTTTTAGATCTCTTAACATAACCGGACTTTAAAAATATTCCTATTGTTTAACTTGGCAAGCGAATCTTGCTCTCCCAGCTATTCTAAATTCGTCAATTAGCTTTCTTTTTAACTTAGGTCGTGCCGGATCATTTATATAAACATAATTTTCATCTGCCCCGGTTAAAACAATATAATGTCCTCCTTTTGAATACGGAGGATTTCCTCGGCCGCTAACGATTATCGGTCCATCGGAAAGTTTAGCTATTAGATTGTCAATATTCGCCACGCTTAAAGGTTTGCACCCATTTAAACCGTAAGATTTAGCTATACTGTTGAAAAAACTCCAGGCAGTACCGGCATTACAAACTCGAAAGTTGTTTCTTAATGACCATTCAGCAGTGATTACAGGATCGACATTTTTGCCGTAATGTCGTAACACCATAGCCATAGAAGTAGGGCCGCAACCAGAGGATTTTATTGTTGTCCCTCCGCACCCATAAGACCTTCCCGCCCAAAGAGGGTCCTTTTGGCTAAAATAAGGAACATTATTTCTAATTTCAGCAGGAGAAAAAGGGTTTTCAAGACGAGGGCCAGTATAATAGTTGAATTCTTGTGTTTCTCTTGGAAAAGATTGCCTTATTGAACCCGCTTTTGTTTTATCAGCGGTACAGCAAAAAAAGCTTTGAGGATCGCAGTCGCCAATTATGTTGCCGTCCGGCCCTTCATTTCCTATAGCATCTAGGCAATTAAGCAAAAAAATATCCGGGTTATTAATATCATCGCTGGTACAGAATGCCGTTGACCCTCTAATTCCTTGGAGCAAGTTTATATTTTCCTTAGGAGTCTCTATTATGTACGGCTTCGCATTAAATCCATTTTTTGTTTCTTGGATTAGTTCAATAATTTCATTATCAAGGAGTTTAATCTTTTGTAAAGTTTTTTCTATATCATCACGAGGGCAAGGGGAGCCGTGGTATGGCGCATCAGGATTGCCCTGACAAGATGATCCGCCCCCTCTGGCTTGAATATTTGGAGAAAGACCCATGCCTGGTCCACAGAGTAAACAAGGCGGAAGGGAAAGAGGGTTGCAGCGAAAACATGGATATCCCACTCCCCATGGTTGAGCGCAGGGTCTTTCAGGAAAACAGGGATTTGGTCCCTTTGCGCAAGTAATGCTGCATGCGTCTTTCCTGCTGCAGCTTGAAACAGAATCAAGTAATTTTTGGAGTTCTTTAGAGAGTAAGTCAATAAGAACGATTAGGCTTTCCAGATCTTCGTTGGCTGTGTATGATTCAATTGTTATATTATCTAGCATTTCGCCTAACGGGAGAATTGCCGGACAAGATAATGGTTCTGGACTTAACAAGGGTTCGGTTGGAATTACAAGGTTTAACTCTAACGGAATCTCAGGTATATTGAATGAGCTGGTTCTCGGCGCGTCAAAAATTGTTCCTCCTTTTATGCAATAAAATGTTAGATCGTCTCCTCCAGAGCTAGGGAAATATGGGTTTGATTTGAGTTGCGTCTTCCATCCTTGCTCAGTAAAAAATTGAGATGTAGCTAAATAATCAGCCAAGGTTAAAAGTTTCCCATTTTCTATACACTCATTTATTTCTTCGTTAGCTTTTAAAAATTTTTCTCCTTCTTGCAGAAAAATTTGAAACTGTTTTTTTACTTCATTTTTAAAATCTTGAAGCTCTCTTATTTTTTGAGAGGTAATATCCACGGCTTTTTGGATTTCTTCCTCGGAATCTTTACAAGGATTTCCAAAGCAGCCCACTCCTCCGGCTCCGGCTTCAGGAGTGGCGCAAATACCCTCCGTGGCATCACAGCTACAATCTTCGGTTAGGCCCACAAGATGCTTGCTTAAATCAGATAATCTATAAGAAGGCGGGTCAACGGGAATTTCCTTTTTCAAAAATTTTTCAAATTCGTTAAGTAAAATGGTTACCTCGTTAATATTGTTTTCGTTCTGAACACCCTTTTCTATCAGTTGCCCTACGGGGATTTCGTAAGCTATTAAAGTTGTTTCCCTTGGTTCCAGTTTTGCCCTACAGATTCCAAGGTCGCAACGACAAGTGCCCGGCGTTTCACACCCGAAACGCCCATTACAACTTTCATCGGTTGTGCAGCGAAAGACCGTAATTTGAGTTAGTCCCGGTATGTTAAAAATTACCAACTGGGGATTAATAGTGGTGAGAATTAAATAAGAGCTAAGTAAAACGATTATTCCCAAAAAAGCGGCAAGTATTTGATTCTTGGCTTCTTGTAATGCTTCCGGTTTCCCCGTGGATAAAAGATATTTAATTCCCCCTGCGACTAAAACGCCCAAAACTATTAAGCCAAAAATTATTATCCCGAAATTAAAGACGTATTTAACGTAATCGGGTAATAAGGTTGCGGTTGTTTTTGGAGTAGGGGCTCCGGGAACATTTGGATAATCAATTTCCAATTGTCTTCCTTGAGCAAAAGCGAAATCAAAAGAGGAAAAAAGAGAAAATAATAAAAAAAACGTAGAGAAAATTATAAAAAATCCTATTGCTCTCTTTGGCATTATTTTATTATAGCAAATTTTTCTGTTAACAGAATCCAATCAGATAAGCTTAATGTTTCAGCCCTTTGTTCAGGTTCGATTTTACAAGATTTTAACCAAGATTCGGCTTGCATCTTATTTAATTTTAACCTTTTAGACAAGTTGTTAATAATTTGTTTTCTTGGCTGGGAAAATCCTGCTTTCACGATTTTAAAAAATGTTTGATTATCTATTTTTCCATCTTTTTTTATTTGCGTAATTTGAATGATTGCTCCATCAACCTTGGGTTTGGGCCAGAAAGAATTTTTCGGAACAAAAGAGATAATCTTAGGATTGGCATACAATTGAACGGAGACCGCCAGAAGATTGAGCTTGGGCGGCTTGGCGCAAATTCTTTGAGCGACTTCTTTTTGCACGATTAAAACCATTAAATCAGGCGGTTTTTCAACTTCCAAGAACTTTCTTATTACAGGTGATGTAATGTAATAAGGAAGATTTGCTACCAGTTTATAGTTTTTAGTTATTAGTTTATAGTTATTATGGTTAAATTTTAAAATATCAGCGTTGATAATTTCCAAATTTTTATAAGCTTCCAAAGTTTCTTTTAGAATTTGGCACATTTTTCGGTCTTTTTCTACGGCAATTAATTTTTTTACTCTTTTGGCTAATTCTAAGGTTAAAACTCCGATTCCCGGCCCAATTTCCAGGACGGTATCTTCTCTTTTTAGCTCGGCAGCCCCAATTAACTGACTTAGAGCTGTTCGACTGATTAGAAAATTCTGACCCAAGCCCTTTGAGGGAGAAGTTCGGTTTTTTTGGAGTATCTTTTTTATTTCTCTTAACGAAGCAAGTTCCATTCTTTCATTTTACCCTGTTAGAAATCTTAGTACCAGTCGTTTGGACCCTTAACAAGGTGTAGAATAGTGACTTTTAGCGGGGTTTAGCACTTTTTAAAATTGTGGATAACATGCTTGACTTCCCTTGAGTGGTTGTTAAACTTAAAAGAGTGGATTGCTCTTGGGTGATCCTTATCGTATAAGTAGGTCGAGAGCAAAATAAAACTCAAAAATTATTCTTAGACCACTTAAAAAATCCTTGAGCTCCTTTGGAGCCAAGTTCAAAAAGGTAATTCGCCGAATCTACGAACAAAAAAAGGGATCTCTCAAAGACCCTTTTCTCCTTTTTGGGTTAATTTTAGCGATTTCGTTATTGGCTTTAGCTTTTAGGCCCATTGTTTTTTCAGAAAACTTAGATTCTTCTCTTTTAACCAAAAATCTCCAGGCCCAAATTTCAAATGCGCCAGGAGATTCTTCTTTTGACGGAATCAATCAGCCTGTTTTGACTTCATCTCTTTCTGTTTTAGGCCCTAATTCTTTTGACAATTCTTCAGATCTTGTTTTGGTTCAAAAAGACAGCATAATGGCTGTTTCTTCCCCAGTTATGGTTTTGTCTCATAGCTTTGGTGTTTTGACAGGACAAGGGATTGAATCAAGTCTGAGAAAAGAGGTTATCGAGTATACCCTCAGAGAGGACGATACCTTGGTCTCAGTGGCTGAAAAATTTGGTATTTCTTTGGAAACCTTAATTTGGGCTAATAACCTGACCAAAAAATCCAAACTGAAATCTGGCCAAGCTTTAATTATTTTGCCGGTTTCTGGAATTTTACACTACGTTAAAAAAGGAGAAACTTTAAGCCAGATTGCTAAAAATTATAAAAGCGATATTGGCAAGATCGTCGCTTTTAACGAATTGGAAAGCGAGGGCGATATTTATATTGGCGATATTTTAATTATTCCCGATGGCATAATGCCCCCGCCTTCAAAAAAGCAGCAAAAGTTCGTAAATCCTTCCTCGCCAAACCAAATATCTCTTCCCTCCAGTTACTTTATTCTTCCTTTGGCTTCTCCTTATACAATCAGCCAGGGTTTGCATTGGTATAATGCCGTAGATTTGACTCATCCTGGAGGAAATAGTTGCGGCAGGCCTGTTTTTGCTGCAGCCGGGGGAGAAATCGTAAGGGCTAAGGCTGGCGGTTGGAATGCTGGAGCGGGCAACAGCATTTCTGTTATTCATCCTAACCAAGTGGTTACTGCTTATTATCATCTTGGATCCGTTTTGGTTCAGTCAGGACAAATAGTTTCAGCAGGTGAGCAAATTGGAACAATAGGAAATACCGGAAAAACGACTGGTTGCCACCTTCATTTTGAAGTCAAGGGAGCTAGTAATCCTTTTAATAGATAATTTATCCTTCTCTTATCCTATAGATTAATGCTTCTGAGAGATGGCGATAGCCGATGTTTTCAGAATTATCCAAATCGGCAATAGTTCTGGCTACTTTTAAAACTCGATGGTAGCCGCGAGCCGAAAGAAATCCTGAATCAACGTACTTTTTTAAAAGGCCTTGAGAATTACTGTCTATTTGGCAGTATTTTTTTATTTCGGGCAGTCCCATTTCAGCATTCACTAATATTTTATCTTTTCTTTCAGTATTGTCATTCCCAAATCTTTTTCCTTGGATTGCCCTTGATTTTTCTACTCTTAATCTTATTTTTTGGCTTTCACTTTCTTCGCCTGAAGCTATCAATTTTTCGTATTTTAATTTTGGAACTTCAATGGTAAGGTCAATTCTGTCCATTAAAGGGCCAGATAATTTTCTTTTATACATTTGGACTTGGGAACTGGTACAGGTGCAATTTTTTTCCGAGTCTTGAAGATAGCCGCAAGGGCAAGGATTAGTGGCAGCGATTAAAGTAAACCTGGCTGGCAATGTTAAAGAGTGTCTTGCTCTGGCAATGGTGATTTTTCCTTCTTCAATGGGTTGGCGCAGGCTTTCCAGGACGTCGCGATGAAATTCAGGAAACTCGTCCAAAAAAAGAATTCCCCGGTGAGCCAGAGTTATTTCGCCGGGCCTGGGAGGATTTCCTCCGCCAATTAAAGCTACTTCTGAAGTAGTATGATGAGGATTACGAAAAGGCCTGAGATTGATCAAGGATTGCCCTTCGGCTAAAAGACCAGCGATGCTATAAATTTTGGTGACCTCTAAAGATTCTTCAAAAGAAAGCGAGGGTAAAAGAGAAGGAATGGCTTTAGATAGGAGGGTTTTTCCAGCGCCAGGCGGTCCTGACATCAAGAGGTTGTGGCCGCCAGCTGCTGTAATTTCCAGGGCTCTTTTAGCGTATTCTTGGCCTTTGATGAAACCTAAATCAAAAGAAAAGTCGGTTTCCTTAAAAAGTTCCCCGGAATTTATTTTTTGAGGCGATATTTGTTTTTTCCCTTCTAAATAATCAATCGCTTCTTTTAAATTTGCAATGCCAATTACCTTAAAGTCAATTTGTTCTTTCCCAGAATTCTTTAAAGTAGCCAAGGCAGCCTCTTTTGAATTTTCTTCTGGCAAGATTATCTCCTTAAATTTTTTTTGGGCAAAAAGAGAAATAGATAAAGCCCCTTTAATTGGCCTTAATCTTCCATCTAAAGCTAATTCTCCCAAGAAGATTTTTCCTTCAGGATCAAATTTTATCTGTTTTGAAGATAAAAGAAAGCCCAAAGCAATTGGCAAATCGTAAAGAGAACCTTCTTTTTTGAGGTCAGCTGGCGCCAAATTGACTAAAACGCGGCGAGGTTGATGGTGAGGCGGAGAAAGTTTTATGCTTTTGATTGCGCTGGCTACTCTTTCTTTTGACTCTTCAACGGCCTTATCTGGTAATCCCACAATAGTGAAAGAACGAAGGCCATAACTGCAATCTACTTCAACTTCAACAGTTTGGGCGTCAAGACCAATAGTGGCTGCTGAGTATATTTTAGAAGGCACAATAAAAGATTTTTAGTGTTTACATTTAAGGCAGAAACGAGCTTCAGGAGCAGCTTTAAGTCGTTCAATTTGAATAGGATTTTGGCAATTTTCGCATTTACCGTATCTCCCCTTTTTTATTTTTTCCAAAGCTGAGTTTATATCTTTAAGCCGGTTTTCTAAGCTATATTCAATCGGCAATAAAGCTTCATATTCTTCAACTTCTTCAGCTTCATCTTCTAAATTACTATGACTTAATTTTGGAAAGGGAACGTCCCAATCTCCTTTAAGTTTTCTATCTTTTTTGGCAAAACCTTGAAGGGAAGCTTCAACTCGGTCTTTTTCTTTTTCTAATCCCTCTTTTAATTTTTTAATAAACAATTTCTTTATCATAAATTACGGTTCAAAACGAAGATTTTCAATTGCTTTTTGCATGCTTTCAAGAGAGAGCGTAAAAATAAAGTAATTGTTGCTTATAGTGTAGCAACTCCCAAAATCTTTTTCGGTGAAGGTTTGGCATCTGATATCAAGACTACGAAAGGCAATCCTTCCAAAGTTTTCCTTTAAGGCTGGCCCTTCTTTGCCTTGAAGAGCGAAGAATTGTCCTAAATCATTTTCCATTGTGTCTTCCCAGAACCTTACAGCTGATCTAAAGCTCTCTTTATGCTCCTCTTTAATTTCAGCTATAAAGCCTAATCTTTTACCTTGTTCTTGGGAATAAAGGAATAAGGTAAAAGCCGGATTTAATTTATCATAAAATCCTTCCGGTGTTTTAGTTTGAAAAACTTTCAAAAAAGTTTCTAGACTTGGAACTTCTCTTTTTTTCGTATCTTTTATTATGATCCAGTAAGTCTTATTTTTTTCTAAATCTCCGGCTAAAAGATCAGCTAAACGAAGAGGAATTTCCTGTTCCTCAGCGATTTCAAGATCTTTGATAAAATCATAAGCAACCTTAGGTCGGGGAATAGTTATTTCAGGGGGCGGTACGCACTTTTCTTTTGACCATTCGTTTTCTGAAATGTCTTTATTTTCTAATTCACAATACTTTAAAATTATAGTCGGTGGGGGCGGGGGTGGCTTTCTGAGGAAAAAGAACCAGTAAATTAGAAAAGAAATACCTGCCAAAATTGAGATTATTAAAATAAAAGCTAAGAGTCTTGTGAAGAATTTTCCGAAGGTGGAAGACTTTTCTCTTATTGGTCGAATGATTTCGATTGGTTGAGATGGGGAAAGGGGGGAGATTGCAGATATCTCTTGCCTTGACTTTTCTTCTCGAATTCTTTTCAAGAATTCTTTTCTTTCTATCTCTTCTTTATTTTGCAGTTCAGATATTTTTCTTTTGATATTTTCTTCTCTTTCGTTTTTCTCTTTTTGTTCTTCTGGTTCCCCCATCCATTTTTTTCCCGGCAAGCTCATTTCAGATTTTTTGAATTCTTCTAATTCTTTTTGTTCTTGCCTTTTTCTTTGTTCCTCTCTTTGTCTTCTTGCTTCCTCTTCTCTTTGTAACTTCAAAACGTCCATTTCTTCTTGTTTTTTAATATCTTCCAGATAAGGTTGATTTGGTTTTTGGCTTTGTTTTTGCTCCTCATTTTCTTTTAATGTTTGAGTTGGTTTCTCATAGCTTTTATTGTGGGCGGAGAATTCTGTCCCTTTTTTCACTGCTTTTTTTTCAAACCCCATTAGCTGATTAATTTCTTCGATTTTTGTTTGAAGCTCTCTTTCCCTTTCTACGATTTTTTGGTGCTTTAAATTGTACGTTTCAACCTCCTTTTTTATCTTGCTTAGTTCTTCTTCTTTTTCCCATCTTTCTTTTTCTATCATCCTCCTTTTTTCTTCAATTGCCCATCTTTGAGTTTCTAATTCCTTTTTTTCTTCGGGGGCAGTCGCTGTATTTTCTTTTTCTTCAATTATGCCCTCCTCCCTTTCTATACTTTGTTCTTCGTCTAAAACATCCCTTAAGTTTTTTTTACACTGACGTTCTTTTTCTAAAATCTGGGACCTTTCTGATGCCAAGGGCTGTTTTTTTTCTGATATAACCTGAAGTTCTCTTTCCAGGACTTCTTTTTCTTCTTCTGCTCCGATTATTCTTTCTCTTTGGGCGATTTCCTTTTGCTTTCTTTTTATTTCTCTTTCTTTTTCCTCAACTTCCTGGATGTTAAATCCAGCGTTTTCTATGTGTTTTTTTAATTCATTTATTTTTTCTTCTTTTTCCCATCTTTCTTTTTCTACTCTTTTCCTTTTTTCTTCACTTGCCCATCTTTGAGTTTCCAGCTCTTTTTTCTCTTGCGGGGTTGCCGCTAACCTTTCTTTGCCTTCAATGTTTTTCTCTTCTTTTTCTGCTTCTCTTTCTTTTACTAAAATACTTTCTAAATGAGTTTTAAGCTGTTCTTCTTCTTTTAATATTTCCTCTGCTTCCCTTTCCAAGGGCTTTTTCTTTTCTGAAAGTTCTTGAAGTTCTTTTTCTAGGGAAAATTTTTCTGTTTTAAGCTCAATTTTCTCTCGGCTTTTCTTTGTTCCTTCTTCTTGCGCTAAAAGTATTCCTTCTTTTTCCATTCTTATTTTTTCCAATCTTTCCCTTGCTTCTTGCACTACCTTTTTAGCAGCCTCTTCCCTGGCTTTTTTGACCATTTCTTCTTTCCTTTTTCCTTCTTCTAATAACCTTGTTTTTTCTTCCTCTTGAATTCTTTTTATTTCCTCCAATCTTTTTTCTTCATCAATTATTTTTAGGGCCTCCTCAGCTTTTCTTATGGGCTCCAATCTTTCTTTTTCTTCGTTTAAGATTACTTCTTGCCTAAGATTTCTTTCTGGTTTTTCCTCTTGGATATTCTTATATTCTGCTTCTGCTAAATTAGGGATTCCCG
>JBBTXV010000018.1:0-5520 GCA_038062035.1 Patescibacteria group bacterium | reverse complement strand
GGTAATTGAGAAACATGAACTAATCCTTCTTGACCGGGTAAAATTTCCACAAAAGCGCCAAAATCAAGAATCCTTTTTACTTTGCCCTGGAAGGTTTCACCAACTTGGACTTCCCTGGTAATATCTTTTATCCAAGCAAGGGCCTTTTCAGCCGCCTCTTTTTTTTCTGAGGTTATAAAAATAAGACCGCTTTGCTCGATATCAATGTTCGCCTGAGTTTGAGCAATAATTTCATTGATTATCTTGCCTCCGGGTCCAATCACATCTCTAATTTTTTCTGGATTAATTTGAAGGGTTAAAATCCGGGGAGCAAAAGGTGAAAGCTGGGGCCTTGGTTTTGCCAGAGCTTTTTCTATCTTTTCTAAAATCTGAAGTCGAATTTTTTTCCCCAAAGATAAAGCCTCTTTAAAAATTTCAGCATTGATGCCCTGGATTTTAACATCCATTTGAATTGCAGTTATCCCTTCTTTGGTGCCAGCAACTTTAAAATCCATATCGCCATGATGGTCTTCTGGTCCTTGAATATCAGCTAAAACTTTGTAGTTGCCAGAGTCATCTGACATTAAGCCAATGGCAATTCCAGCTGCTGCTTTTTTGATTGGCACTCCAGCATCCATTAAGGCTAGGGAAGAAGATGAAATAGAAGCCATGGAAGTTGAACCGTTGGAAGAGATGATTTCTGAAACTATTCTTATTGTATAAGGAAATTCCTCAAAGGAAGGGATAAGAGGTAGCAGAGCTTTTTCAGCTAACATGCCGTGTCCAATGTCTCTTCGGCCAGGACCTCTCATCGGCCTGACTTCTCCGACTGAATAAGGCGGGAAATTATAATGGTGCATAAAGCGTTTTTTCCCGACAATCTCCATTCCTTCCAAGAGTTGCTGGTCTCCAGGCGCTCCCAAAGTTAAGATTGATAAACTTTTAGTTTGGCCCCGACAAAAAAGCCCTGAGCCATGAGTTCTTGGCAAAAGACCAACCCGGATATTTATTTCCCTTATTTCGTCTAATTTTCTTCCGTCTGATCTCTTCCCGTTTTTTATAATTGCTTCACGAATTATTCTATTTATTTCTTTGTCAAAAAAACTGAGAGCATATTTTATTTTTTCTATTTGCTTATGCTCTTTTTCAATAAAAAAAGATAGTTCTTCTTTTAACTTATTTAACTGGGCCGTTCTTTCCGGTTTGTTTTTCTGGTAAATAGATTTTTCCAATTTGTCCCCTAAAAATTTTGTAATTTCCTTTTCTAAATTTAAATCTTTTTTAGCTGGCTCAATTGATATCTTTTCCTTACCAATTTTATTTGAAATTTCTTTTTGAAAATCGCAAAGTTTTTTTAAATGGGGTTTGGCAAACTCAAAAGCTTCCAAAAGCGTTTCTTCTGAAATTTCCTCCATATTTCCCTCCAGCATATTAATTAAAATATCTTCATTAAAAAGGGTACCGCTGATAACTAAATCAAGCTGGTTTCCTTCCCTTTCTTTATAGGTGGGGTTTAGAATAAATTGATTATTTTGTCTTCCAACCCTAACCGCAGCGATTGGTCCTGACCAAGGAATATCAGAAATGGAAAGAACTAAAGAAGCTGCGATTAGGCCGATAATATCAGGATCGTTTTCTGAGTCCCAAGAAAGGCAAGTTAAAACTACCTGGATTTCTTGGTTTAAATTTTCCGGGAATCTTGGGCGAATGGATCGGTCAATGAGTCTGGCAACTAAAATAGCTTCGTCAGTCGGTCGACCTTCTCTTCTAATATAGCGAGCCCCCCTGATTTTTCCGGCTGCGTAGTATCTTTCTTCGTAGTCAACTGTCAAAGGAAAAAAACCTAAATCCTCTTTTTTACTTTTAGACATCACACAAGTAGCTAAAATTAAAGTATCGCCGTATTGAACCAAAGCACTGCCGTTTGTCATTTCAGCTAAACTACTGGCTTCAATTTGGAGTTCCCGATTAGCTAATTCTAATTGAAATTTTTCTTCCACGTTGTTTTTTATGAATATATTAAATATTAGTAATTTATCAGCGGTTTTTTTTAATAGTGATTATTTGAAAAGAGTTTAGTGATTCTGCCGGTTGTTATTTTTCTAAGGACTTTTTTGAATCCGCTTCTTTTTAATAGATATTTCTCCGAGTTTTCTCCCAAATCAATAAACTCGTCAACCTCCTCTCTTAGTTTTGAAGAGGCCGATCGGCCAAAGGCAATAACTTCCACTCTTTTACCTTGATTTTTTAAGTATTCAACTAATTGTAAAAAATCTCCATCGCCTGAAACTAAAACGATGGTGTCAACGCTGGGAGAAATTCTGACCGCGTCAACCGTAATTCCAACATCCCAATCAGCTTTTTTTATTCCCCCGTAAAATTCCTGCAGATCTCTTACTCTTGTTTCAATTCCCAATTTAGTTAAGGCGTCAAAAAAAGGTTTCTCCTCACCCGTTTTTGTTCTGACGACATAACCCAAAGCTCTGATTAAGTTTCTGTCGCTTATAGCTAATTTTAAAATTTCCCCGAAATTGACTCTGGCCTGGTATAAATTTTTAGCTGAATGATAAAGATTTTGGACATCAATTAAAACGGCTACTCTTTGGCCCCTATGTTTAATTACCATAATATAATCCTAATTTACGAATTGGAATTTGAATGATGCGAATATTTGGATGAGCGCATTCGTAGCGCGCTTTTTGGATGCTATTTTTTTAATCCTATTGCCTTGATGATTTTATTATATCTTTTTTCGTCATCACTCTTCAAATAGCTGAGCAACCTTTTTCTTTTGGCCACCATTTTTAAAAGCCCTTTTTTTGAATGGAAGTCTTTGGAGTGTTTTTTCAAGTGTAAAAGCAGCCTTTCTATTTCTTCAGTTAATAAGGCAATTTGAACTTCCGAAGATCCGGTATCTTTTTCGTGCCGTTTGTAATCCTTAATTACTTTTTCTTTTTCTTTTGGAACTAACATAAACGATTAAGTAAAGTTTTTTATAATGGATGTAAAATTACACCTTTAACTTATTATAATGATTTTTAAAAAGAAAAAAAGAATAAGGCCCTGAATTTGCTAGGACCTCATTGTGAGCGCGTTAAAATCCGATTAAACCAATTTGTTTTAGCGCTTCAATTCTATTCCTTGCACCAAGTTTTCTGTAAGCATTATAAAGATGAAAATCAACCGTTCTTTTGGCTAAAAATAGCTTATTTGCAACTTCCTGACTATTTTTTCCAGCACCCACGAGAGTTAGTACCTCTAACTCTCTTTGCGTTAGTTCTCCTTTGTTCCTTGCCATGCTCACCTCCTTGTACTGGTTGAGTAATGCCTCTTCTTACTCAAAAGAACTGAATACAATTCTATATATTTTATTTCAACTGTCAAGGTTAGTTCGTTTGTGGTGCTCCCACCAGGACTCGAACCTGGAGTCATCTCCTTAAGAGGGAGCTGCTTTACCGGTTAAGCTATGGGAGCGTAAGGGGGATTTACGAATTGAGTTCTGATGTTTCACTCGGGACCTTGATCGGGAAACGCGTCGGGGATACAGGGGCAAGAGGAATAAATCATTTATTTGATTTGGCAGTCAATTTGGAACCAACCATTTTTGAAGTTGGTAAAGTCTACTTCGTTTACGCCGATAACCATGAAAAATAGATTAATTAGTAACCAAGCGCCGTAAATTATTAACAGAGCAATGGCCGTATTCGTTAAAATTTCTTTAGCCTTCCCAATATTACCAGGCTGGCCTCCGGCAAAAATGAAATACATGCCAGCCACCGCTATCATCAAAATAGCTAAGACAGGAACAATCTCAAAGAAAAGAAATTTCAGAATATTCTGAAATAAAATAAAAATGTGACAAAATTGGCAGGGTTGTTTCTCTTTTGATGTAGCATTCGGATCATTTGTTCTACCGCAAGGAACTAATCCTTCGGCTTGAGCTTGCTGAACAAACAGAAAAAAAAGCGGGATTAAAATAATAATCAAAAATAGAATTGAAATTTGAATTTTGAAAAGTGAAATTTTTTTCATGGTGCCCTCGCCAGGACTTGAACCCGGACTTTGGCGTCCGAAGCGCCACGTGATATCCATTTCACTACGAGGGCGCATTTAAATTGTACTAAAAGAATTGAAAAATGGCAAATTTTAAGTTAAGCTGAAATTATGAAATTAATTTCTGCTGAAATTATAGAAATTCCAAAAGAAATAAAATCCGTTATTGAGGCATTAAAGAAAGCAGGTTTTGAGGCCTATATTGTGGGAGGTTGTGTTCGAGATGTTTTGAGAGGAGTTGAGCCAGTGGATTGGGATGTGACAACTTTAGCTCAACCTGATGAAATTCGAAAAATATTTTCTAAAAGTTTTTACGAGAATAAATTTTTGACCGTTACCGTTCAAACAGGCAGCCAGGACCTAAAATTAAAAGAAGTTGAAGTTACGACTTTTCGAAAGGAGGCAAAATATACTGACAAGCGCCATCCTGACGAAGTGAAGTTTGCCAAAACAATTGAGGAGGATTTGAGCCGTCGAGATTTTACAATGAATGCTATGGCGGCTGATTCCCAAAAAATAATTGATCCATATGAGGGCCAAAAAGATTTGAAGAAAAAAATTATTAAAACAGTTGGCGATCCAAACGATAGATTTTCAGAGGATGCTCTAAGGATGATGAGGGCGGTAAGATTAGCCACAGTTTTAGATTTTCAGATAGAAGAAAAAACAGCTCGGGCAATTGAAAAAAATGCTGCTTGGCTTGAAGCTATTTCAAAAGAAAGAATCAAAGACGAATTGCTCAAGATGGTTATGACGGATAGGGCGGCTGATGGTATTGAGCTATTGAGGGAATTGGGCCTTTTAAAATACATTATTCCGGAAATAGAGGAAGGTTACGGAGTTGCCCAGAATA
Source organism: Patescibacteria group bacterium (assembly GCA_038062035.1). Taxonomy (GTDB): domain Bacteria; phylum Patescibacteriota; class Minisyncoccia; order Minisyncoccales; family 2-12-FULL-40-12; genus JBBTXV01. Next base: position 635 of record JBBTXV010000018.1, on the reverse strand, counting down.
AGCACCATATTTTTGACTGCTACAAGCATTCTCTTTATTCTTTCAAATACGCAGCTAAAAAAGGCTTCAATATATATGTAAGACTGGCTGCTCTTTTACATGACGTGGGAAAGCCAAGGACCAAGCGGGGCAAGGGACCTGACGCAACTTTTTACGGCCACGAAATAGTGGGAGCCAAAATGGCGGCCCAGATTTTAAATCGTTTGAGATTTCCCAAAAAAGACATTGAAAAAATTACAAAGCTGGTTAGATACCACCTTTTTTATTATAATGTCGGGGAGGTTTCAGAATCCTCAGTTAGGAGATTGGTTCGCCAAGTAGGGCCAGAAAATATGGATGAATTGCTGCAAGTTAGAATGGCAGATAGAATTGGTTCTGGCGTTCCTAAAGCCGAACCCTACAAATTAAGACATTTAAAATATATCATTGAAAAAGTCAGTCAAGACCCGATTTCCGTAAAAACCCTGAAAGTTACAGGAAACGACGCGATAAAGATTTTAAAAATAAAGCCGGGACCCAAAATAGGACAGGTCCTTGATGTCTTACTTAGCATTGTTTTAGAAAATCCGGAGAAGAATAAAAAAGAACTTTTAGAAAAAGAAATTAGAAATTTGGGGAAATTATCCGAAAAGAAG
>JBBTXV010000017.1:5768-8838 GCA_038062035.1 Patescibacteria group bacterium | reverse complement strand
ACAAACTAAGAACTATGAGCCAGTAGTTCGTTGTGAGCTTAAGTGTCATAATATATAAAGATTATAACTTATTTTTGCCGTGAGTCCAATATTTATTTACCCAACGCCCAGCTGATACCTAATGATGATTGGTAAGTAGTGCACCAGGTAACCAGCCGCTGACCGGGGAAAGTATGACAATCTCCACTAAAATCCGTTTAGGGATAGCTGATCGTCTGGCAATCTTCAATTTTCGGTCTCCGAAAAACCGTTAAGTTCTGTATTGGTGCCGGGGGAGGGAGTCCAACCCTCATGAGCTTGCGCTCGATGGATTTTGAGTCCATTGCGTCTTGCAGTTCCGCCACCCCGGCCTAGATCTAAGCTATCAAAAATTTACTCTTTTTTCAATACGAATTTACATTCCTTATTTGAGCATTTTATTTGCCCTCGTTTTGTTGCGACTAATAGCGAAGTACAATCCGGACATTCTTCTCCTGTAGGTTTGTCCCAGAGAGCAAAGTCGCATTTGGGCCAATTAGAGCATCCGTAAAATATCTTCCTTTTTTTAGTTCTTTTTTCAACAATTCCCCCATTTTTACATTTAGGGCAAGAAATGTTCAAATTATTTTCTTTGAGTGATTCGGTGTATTTACATTTAGGAAAACCAGAGCACGCGTAAAATTTGCCAAATCTTCCCAAACGAATTAATAAAGGAGAACCGCATTTGGGACAAGTTTTTTCTGTTTTTTGAACAACATCTTCTTTTGAAACTTCCTGATGTTTTTGGTTGAGATTTTTTTCAAAAGGGTCGTAAAACTCTCTTATAACTTTTACCCATTTCTTTTGGCCTTTTGCGATTTCATCTAGTTCTTCTTCCATTTTGGCAGTGAACTTAATATCAATAACTTCCGGAAAATGCTTTACCAAAAGATCGTTTACCACGATGCCAATTTCGCTCGGCCTAAATCTTTTTTGCTCGTCTTTTTCAATGTAATTTCTTTCCTGAATCGTTGATAGAATTGGGGCGTAAGTTGAGGGCCTGCCAATACCGTTTTCCTCCAAGGCCTTAATCAAAGTAGCTTCGTTGTATCTTGGAGGAGGCTGAGTAAAGTGCTGGGAAGGAATAATTTTTATTAATTCTAGAATTTCATTAATCTGCAAGGGTGGCAATTCTGATTCTTTGAATTTAATCGGATAAACTTTTAAAAACCCATCAAATTTTAAAATTTGACCGGTGGCTTTGAATATATAATTTTTTGCTAAAACATCAGCGCTCGTAGAATCTAAAATAGCTTGACTCATTTGGCAGGCAACAAACCTTCGCCAAATAAGATCATAAAGTTTTGATTGGCTTTCTTCTAATTTTTTAGAGCTTTCTTCTGGCGTATTACCAGCATAGGTTGGCCTGATTGCTTCATGGGCTTCTTGAGCAACTTTGGATTTAGTTTTAAAAGTTCGGAACTGATAATATTTTTCACCGTATTTTTTAGTTATAAACTTTTTAGCTTCTCCCAGAGCTAAATTGGAAAGGTTTAAAGAATCGGTTCGGTGGTAAGTTGTTAAACCTTTTTCATAGAGTTGCTGGGCGATTCTCATTGTTGACTTGGAGGACCACCTAAATTTTTGCCAGGCTTCTTGCTGTAAAGTGCTGGTGGTGAAAGGGGGAAGAGGGTTTCTTTTAACCTCTTTTTTTTCTATGTTTTGAACTTTATATTCCGCCATTTTTAAATCTTCTACGATTTCATCTGCTTCTTTTTGCGTTTTAATACCGAGTTTTGGAATTGTTTCTCCGTCTTTTTTAACCAGTTTTACCAGAAATGATTTATTTTCTTTGCCAATTTGAGATTTTAATTCAGCTTCAATTTCCCAGTATTCTTCCGTTATAAATTTTTCTATCTCTCGCTCTCTTTCCGCCACTATTCTTACTGCCACCGATTGGACTCTGCCAGCCGATAATCCCCGGACTACTTTTTTCCATAAAAAAGGCGATAACTTGTAGCCGACTAATCTGTCTAAAATCCTTCTTGCCTGCTGGGCATCTACTAAATCCATATCAATTTTTCTCGGATTTCCCAAGGCTTCTTTAATCGCTTCTTTGGTAATTTCGTGAAAAACAATGCGCTGGCAGTTTATTGTTTTATCCAAATCCAAAACTTCCATAAGGTGCCAAGCGATTGCTTCTCCTTCTCTGTCTTCATCAGTAGCGAGGATGACAGAAGAAGACTCTTTAACAGCGGCTTTTAAAGGGTTGATTCTTTTTCGTATTTTTTGGGGAATTATATATCTTGGTTTAAAATCGTTTTCAGTGTCCAGCCCGAGTTCGCTTTTTGGTAAATCTCTAATGTGTCCGAAAGACGACAAAATTCGGTAATCAGAACCCAAAAACTTTCCAATTGTATTTGCCTTAGTAGGGCTTTCAACGATGATTAGTTTCATAAATTATCGAGAGAGCGTCCAAATATTTCCTCCCAAGTTTCTTACCTTACCTTTTATTTCTAAAATAGCAAGCGTGCTTGCCGTGATTGGGGTTGAGAATTTAGTTTTTTCAATAATTTTATCAATATAAAGCGATTCTTCGTTTAAAACTCTCAGAATTAATCTTTCTTCTTCTGTCTCACCTTCAATTATTTTGTTTTTGGCGAAAGGAAGATTAAGTTCTTTTAAAATATCATCTGCGCTTTCAACTAATTTCGCTCCTTTTTTAATAAGGTAATGAGGGCCTTTTGAGTTTGAAGAATGAATGGGTCCGGGTACGGCAAAAACCTTTCTTTTTTGGGAGAAAGCGTAGTTAGCCGTAATTAAAGCCCCGCTTTTTTGCTTGGCTTCTACTACTAAAACGCCCAAACTTAATCCTGAAACTATTCGATTTCTTTGAGGAAAAGTTAATTTTGAACCATGGGTTCCTGGCGGATATTCGGAAATCAAGCAACCCCCGGTTTTAACAATTTCTCTTGCTAATTTTAAGTTTGATTGAGGATAAATTGATTTTTCATCTAAACCTGTTCCTAAAACCGCAATTGTCCGGCCCCTTTTTTCTGTGGTTATTTGGTGAGCAAAGGTATCAATTCCAGGAGCTAATCCTGAGATAATT
>JBBTXV010000017.1:0-5668 GCA_038062035.1 Patescibacteria group bacterium | reverse complement strand
TGATTATTTTAAGGAAGGACCAAATTAAGTCTATTCTTCCTCATCGGGGAAGAATGCTTCTTTTAGACACAGTTAAGATAAGCGACGAAGAGGTTATTGGCGAATTTACGGTTACGGATGAAGTTTGCGAAGGGCACTGCTTTAATGGAGAGGGCATTTTTCGAGGGTCGGATTTTTACGATATGGCATCTCAGCTCCTAGGTGTTTGGGCTTGTCAATCCCTTAATCTCTTAGAGGGCGTAGCTTTTGTTAGAACATATGGAGAAGCTAAGTTCATAGGAAGAGTTGGTCCTTGTAACGAATTAATAATGAAAGTAAATAAAAATAATCTTAAGATTGAGACTATCAAGAGATCAGATGGGGTGTTAAAGATATTCGGCTCGTGCTTTGGAGTCAAAGTAGATGGTTGCCTAAAGGTAAAAATCTCTTCCGTAGAGCTAATACATTATCCAACATCGTAATTATCATAAAAAGGGGCTTTGGTTAAACTACCTGGCCTCTTATTTTTTCTATGGAGTTTGATAATAGCTGGCAATAAAGATTTAAACCGACCCGATTTATATTGCCAGATTGTTCTTTACCAAAAATATTACCAGCTCCTCTTAATTCCAAATCTTTTAAAGCGATTTTATAACCAGATCCCAGTTCTTCAGCTTCTTTTAGAGCGGTTAAGCGTTTTCTCGCTTTTTCTGTTAAACGATCTTTATGCAAAAAATAAGCATTAGCTTGTTTATAAGATCTGCCAATACGTCCTCTGATTTGATAAGCCTGAGCTAATCCTAAACGCATCGCATCGTCTACAATCAAGGTATTAACATTGGGCAGGTCTAATCCGTTTTCAATAATTGTGGTAGCTAATAAAATATCTATTTCTTTATTCTGGAAATTTTCCATTACCCTGACTAAATCTTTTTCTTTAAGTCTGCCATGAGCAATGCCAATTTTTACTTTAGGCATCATTTTTTCTAAATTTTTCCTGACGACTTCAATTGTTTCTACCCGATTGTGCAAATAATAAACTTGGCCGTTTCTTAAGATTTCATTTTTTATTGCTTCTTTAACTAATTTTTCTGAAAAAGGCAAAATAAAAGTTTGGATTTTTAAACGCTTGGGCGGTGGTGTTTGGATTAAGCTGATATTTTTTAACGAAGAAAGAGCAAAATAAAGAGTACGGGGGATAGGGGTGGCTGAAAGAGATAAGATGTCAAGAGGGGAAAAGAGCTTCTTTAGTTTCTCTTTTTGTTTGACTCCGAATCTTTGTTCGTCATCAATAACCAAGAGCCCCAAATTTTTTATTTCAATGTCTTTTGATAAGATTCGATGGGTTCCGACAACGATATCAATAATGCCTTTTTCCAAGCCCTCCTTTAATTCCCTTTGTTCTTTTTTTGATTGCAGCCTAGATAAGATTCCGATTTTGATTGGCAGATTCCCCAATCTTACTTTAAAATTCTGATAATGCTGATTAGCTAAGATAGTAGTGGGGCAAATCATAACTGCCCGGTAGCCTGAGTTTACCGCCCTTATCATTGTCCTGAGAGCGATTTCTGTTTTTCCAAAACCAACGTCGCCGCAAACAATTCTATCCATTGGTTTTTGGCTTTCTAAATCTTCTTTAATATCTTCCAACGCTTGTTTTTGGTCTGGGGTTTCCTCATATGGAAAAGTGTCAATCAATTGAGAATCTATTTCGTCATTTGGCGAATAAGGAAAACGTTTAGCAATTTCTCTTTTAGCATAGATTTCTAAAAGATCTTTGGCTAATTTTTCTGACTCTTCTTTTATTTTCTTTTTAGTTTTTTGCCAGAGAGACGAACCGAGGCGAGAGATTTTCGGTTCAACAAATCCTATATATCTTGATAATTTCCTTTCCAAGCTGAAGGGTACATATAGTTTATCGCCTTGGGCATATTCAAGCTGATGATATCGTTGTTCCTTAATTGATAATTGTTCTCTGTAGATACCGATGCCGTGATCAAGATGGACTAAATAATCTCCAGGTTTTAATTCCTTTAAGTCAGAAAAAATTTTCTGGGATTTCAATTTATTTTTTAAGATTTTTTTAGTTGTATTTTCATCTTCAATTCTAAAAGGAAGCTGAAGGATTTTTTCAATTCTGTTTCCCAAAAAATCAAAGCGGAAGGCCGTTTGAGAATTTATTGGAAAAACATCAATAATACCGCCTCTTTGGGAGAATTCCCCTGGTTCCATAATTTCCAAAACTTTTTCATAACCCATTTCATCTAATTTTCTCAAGAGTTGAGAAACATTATAATTTTGATCTTTTTCCAGATAGATAATGTTTTCTTCAAAAAAAGCTTGAGTTTTTTGAGCGTCTAAAATTTTATTGAGATTTTCTTCAAACCAAATTAACCCCTTTTCCAAAAAATAGGGGGTAATGCTGCAGATTAATACTTTATTGGTGATGCCCTCGTTTTCTATTGACAAAATAACGATATTTGTTATAATATAGAATATACTTGCTTTTTGGTCTATTTGCAAGCGCTTAAATTTTTTGCTTAATTTTTATTAAGCAATAAAGGAAAAAAATAATAAACAACTTTCTTTGTTTATTATGGCTGAATTTGGAGTTTTCCGGCAATTGCCAGTTAAATTCCAAAACTTGCAAGTAGGCCAAAGAGCAAAATATTATCTATTGTATTGATTCATCGCTTTTACTAATCCTTCTTCTGTTACAGCTTGAATTACCAGAGCGGTTTTTTTAATTGTTTCTTCTAAAATTTCTTCCTCTTCTTTGGTAAATTTTTGAAGGACAAATTTTTCTGGATTGTGGGGCTTGCCCATTTTTGGTTGAATTCCGATTCTGAACCTGGCAAAATCTTTCGTTTTCAGCTCTTGAATTATTGATTCTACTCCTTTATGACCAGCTGATCCTCGATTTTTGACAATCCTGATTTTTCCAAGAGGTAAATCTAAATCATCATGAATAATAATTATATTTTTAGTTTTAAGTTTATATTTTTTAATTAGGAGTTTAACCGTCTTGCCAGATTCATTCATAAAAGATTTTGATTTTTGCAGAATAATTCCTTTTTGGTTTAAAAAAACTAATCTATCAACCAACAGATGGCCTATATTATGGCGAGTTTTTTCGTATTTTTTACCTGGGTTACCCAAGCCAACAATTAAAATCATAAAACAGGAAGCATAAAACAAAAGACCTTTTTAAAGAATTGATTCTCTTTTACATTTTAAGCTCCAAAAATATTATATCATTCAGCTTGCAAAAACAAAAAATATTGATATACTAAAAAATCATGAGAGGTATAGTAAATTTTCTTTGGGAAGTTCTGATAATAGTTGTTATTGCTATTGCGATAGTTATTCCGATTCGCTATTTTTTATTCCAACCATTTTTGGTAGTAGGTCAGTCCATGGAGCCAAATTTTGCTGGTGGCGATTATTTAATTGCTGACCAACTCTCTTACAGATTGCGTGATCCTCAAAGAGGAGAGGTGATAGTTTTTAAATACCCAAGCATGCCTTCTCAACGTTACATTAAGAGAATAATCGGATTGCCCGGAGAAACGGTAGAAATACGAGATGGCCAGGTAGTAGTTTTCAATGAGGAAGAAAGCCATGTGTTAGATGAGTCTATTTATCTTCCATCTTCTGCCTTAACTTTGGGTGACGATAGATGGGTTTTGGGTGAAAATGAATATTTTGTAATGGGCGATAATCGTCCATATTCTTCTGATTCAAGGCGTTGGGGATCTTTGCCAAGATATGATATTATTGGCCGGGTATTTTTAAGGATTTGGCCTTTTATTGATTTTTCTAAATTTGAAACGCCAATCTACGATTATTAAATCCTAATTCAAAAATAGATTTGTGTCCAAGAAGTTAAAATTTCAATCGCCAAGCGGGATGCATGATATTTTGGCTGTAAATCAAAAATATTTTCAAAAGATCTTTGGTGTTTGTGAGAATTTAGCTAATTTTTACCAATTTGAAAGAATAGACACCCCAATTTTAGAGGATAGTGAGCTCTTTTCAAAAGGAATAGGATTGGCTACTGATATTGTCGGGAAGCAGATGTTTAATTTGAAAACCAGAGGGGGAGATTATTTGACTTTGAGACCTGAAGGAACAGCGCCCGTTGTTAGGGCCTATGTTGAAAATGGAATGTTTAATCTGCCTCAACCCATTAAACTTTGGTATTTTGGACCTTTTTTTCGTTACGAACATCCTCAAGCCGGTCGTTATCGTCAATTTTGGCAAGCTGGTTTTGAGGTTTTTGGAGAGGAGAGTCCTGTTGTTGATGCCCAGATTGTTCAGGTTTTTTACAACGTTTTAAAAGAATTAAAGATTAAAAATTTAATTGTTGAAATAAATAGCATTGGCGATAGCCAATGCCGTCCTTATTATAAAAAACTTCTGGTTAGTTATTTTAAAGGGAGAGAAGGAGCCTTGTGTTCTGATTGCAAGAGGCGTTTGAAAGAAAACCCTTTGAGGATTCTGGACTGTAAAGAAGAAAAGTGCCAGCAGGTCAGGGCTCAGGCTCCTCAAATGTTAGATCATCTTTGCGAGGAATGCCGTAAACACTTTAAAGAAGTTCTGGAATTTTTAGATGAAATTGAGATGCCCTATCATTTAAATCCTTATTTAGTTCGAGGATTGGATTATTATACAAAGACTGTCTTTGAGATTTTTGAGGATAGCGATGAAGGAAAGAAAATTGGAGCCTTGGCTGGAGGCGGGAGGTATGATAATTTAGTTAAGGTTTTGGGCGGGAAAAGCACTCCAGCTTGCGGAGCTTCTGGAGGAGTAGAAAGAATTACTGCCTTGATGAAGGAAAAAAAGATAAAACTTTCAGAACCTGTTTTACCTAAGGTTTTCTTTGCCCAATTGGGAAGTTTAGCTAAAAGAAAAAGCTTAAAATTATTGGAAGATTTTAGACAGGAGAGAATTTTGATTACCGAATCTTTCGGCCGCGATTCTTTAAAAAGCCAGTTGGGCAGGGCCAATAAATTGGAAACGAAGTACGTCCTAATTTTAGGCCAAAAAGAGGCGCTTGAAGGATCTATAATAATTAGAGATATGACGAATGGAAAACAAGAAACCATAAAATTGGATAAAGCCGTAAGAGAAATAAAGAAAAGATTAAAAAAATAAAATATTTTTTAAGTAAATGGATTGTCTTTTTTGTAAAATCGTCAATAAAGAGATGCCGTCTGAAATGGTTTATGAGGATGAAAACTTTGTGGCGTTTAAAGATATTCGGCCAAAGGCTCCTCTTCATTTTTTGGTTGTTCCCAAAAAGCACATCCATTCGGTTGACCATATTGAGGTTGAGGACAAATCCTTGATGGGAGAGTTAATTTTGGCTGTTCAAAGAATTGCCAGAGAAAAAAACCTAAAAGGTTATAAATTACAAATTAATGTTGGTCGTGAAGGCGGGCAGGAAATTGACCATTTACACTTACATTTATTAAGCTATGCCACTGGAAGTTAAAAAAAAGGAAAAAGAGCCGACTCAATCTTTAGTTCGCCGTTTTGCAAGAAGAGTCCAGCAAAGCGGAATTTTGCTTCGGGCAAGAAAAATCAGATTTAGAGAAAGAAATAAATCGAGGCAAATGAAAAAGAGGGCCGCTCTAAGGAGAGAGGAATTGAGAAAGGAATACGAGAAAAAAATAAAATTAGGAGA
>JBBTXV010000016.1:19473-23806 GCA_038062035.1 Patescibacteria group bacterium | reverse complement strand
GGGGGCGTGCCTGAGGTTAACATTCAAACTACTATTTCCCAAAGAAACTTAGATATTTTGCAATAAAATGGCCGATTTAAAAAAGAAGAGAAAACTTAATGACGGATTGAAAGAAAGGGGGGTTTCGCTTTACTTGACTGTCATGATCCTGATTGTCCTGCTTACTATTGGTTTGATGATAGCGAATCTTTTAATCGGTCAGTTAAAAATAATAAAGAGTATGGGCCAATCTATGGTTGCTTTTTATGCTGCCGATACCGGCATTGAAAGAATTATGAGAAAACTTTATATAGAGGGCTGGCAGTTGGGCGATTCCCTTGAAGGTAGCCTTGGCGCACCAGAATACAAAGTGGAAACCTTTGCCCCGGGCCCTGATTGTCTTTCTCCCAATGAATATTTTTGCATTAAATCAGTAGGGTTTTACTACGGGGCGAGGCGCTCAATTGAAGTTTCTCGTTGAGGAATTTTATGAGCAGAGGAGAGGCGGAAAAAAGAATAAATAAGTTAAAAAAGGTGATTGAACATCACCGTTATTTATATCATGTCTTGGATAGAGAGGTGATTTCTCAAGCCGCTCTTGATTCTTTAAAAAAAGAACTTTTTGATTTGGAACAAAAATATCCAGAGTTTCTTTCTTCAGATTCACCAAGTTTGAGAGTTGGGGGAAAACCACTGGCAAAATTTGAAAAAATAAAACATCCTTTGCCAATGCTGTCTTTTTACGATGCTTTTTCTGAAAAAGATATGGAAGAGTGGTTAGAGAGAATTTCCAAACTTTTGAACAAAGAAGAAATTTCTAAAATTAATTATTATTGCGAACCAAAATTAGACGGTTTAGCGGTTGAATTAGTCTACAAAGACAGGGTTTTTAAAAAAGGATCAACTAGAGGAGATGGAATGGTTGGGGAGGATGTCACCCAGAATTTAAAAACAATTGAAGCAATTCCTCTGTTCTTTAAGGTAAAAGAAGAGGTAGTAAAATTTTTGGAAAGAAAGGGCAAAAAGAAGTTGGCTGAAAGTATTATGAAAAATGGCTTAAAAGAAGTTATTGCTCGTGGGGAGATTATTATTGCTAAAGAAGATTTTGAGAGAATCAATAAAGAAAGAGAAAAAAGGGGCGAAAAGCTTTTTGCTAATCCCCGGAATTTAGCCGCAGGTTCTGTTCGCCAGCTGGATCCAAAAATCACTTTGTCCCGCCACTTAGACTCAACCTGTTATGAATTAATTACTGATTTTGGGCAAAATACCCACGAGGAAAAACACCAAATTTTAGAAGCTTTGGGTTTTAAAACCAACAATAGATATTCAAAATACTGCCAAAACTTAAAAGAGGTTTTTAAATTTCACCAAAAAACCGAGCAATTAAGAGAAAAATTTCCTTATGAGATTGACGGAATTACTATTACTGTTAACGATATTAAAATTTTTGAAAAATTAGGAGTGGTGGGCAAAGCTCCAAGAGGAGCTATTGCTTATAAATTTGCTCTCAAACAAGCTACAACTGTTATTGAAGGTATCAAAATTCAAATTGGAAGAACTGGAGCCTTAACTCCAGTTGCCATTTTAAAGCCGGTTAAGGTTGGCGGGGTAACAATTAGCCGGGCTACTTTGCATAATCAATATGAAATAGAGAGATTGGGAGTGAAGATTGGCGATACGGTAGTTGTTGGTCGGGCAGGTGATGTTATTCCAGATATTATTAAAGTTTTGCCAGAATTGAGGAATGGGAAAGAAAGAAATTTCCACTTTCCTGAAAAATGCCCGTCTTGTCAATCAAAATTACTTAAGTCAAAGGATGAAGCTATTTGGCGCTGTTCTAACCCAAAATGTTTTGCCAGGCAGAGAGAACAATTTCATCATTTTGTTGCAAAGAGCGCTTTTGATATAGTTGGTTTTGGTCCTAAAATTATTAATCGGTTAATTGACGAGGGTTTAGTTACAGATCCAGCTGACTTTTTTAAATTAGAGGAAGGCGACATTGTGCCTCTTGAAAGATTTGCTGAAAAATCAGCTAAAAATTTAATTTTGGCAATTCAGTCAAAAAAGAGAATTAATTTACCGAAATTAATCTTTGCTTTAGGGATTAGGAATGTTGGCGAAGAAACGGCTCAGGATTTAGCGAAATATTTTCCTTCCATAGAGAAAATTAAAGATGCTTCTTTCCAAGACCTTCAAGAAATTCGAGATATAGGTCCTCAGGTTGCAAGATCAATTTATGATTTTTTTAGGGAAAAAAGAAATTTGGCTCTTTTGATAAAATTAAAAAGAGCTGGAGTGGAAATAATAGCTGAAAGACAGAAAGAAAGAAAAGAAAAGCTCAGGGGGAAGACGTTTGTTCTAACTGGTACTTTAGAATCTTTAGCTAGAAAGGAGGTTAAAGAAAAAATTCGGGATTTGGGTGGTGATATTTCAGGATCGGTTTCAAGAAAAACGGATTATGTTATTGTCGGAAAAGAGCCTGGTTCAAAATATGAGAAAGCAAAAGAACTGGGAGTGAAAACTATGGGAGAGGAAGAATTCCTTAAAATTCTTCAATAAAACAAAGTTGAGTTTTATGCTTAATCATTTGAAGAAATTAGACTGGATTTTAATTACTGCCGCTATCTTGTTAGCGGGAATCGGACTTGTCTCAATTTACAGCAGTTCTTTGGGCAAGGGGAATTTTTCGAATTTTCAGAAGCAGATGTTTTTTTTGGGAGTCGGCTTAATTTTAATGTTTTTAATTAGTTTTTCTGATTGGCGGGTTTGGAAAGAAAATTCTTATTTAGTTTTAGCTTTTTATTTTATTGTCCTTTTGGGATTGCTTGGTTTATTATTATTTGTTCCTGAAATTAGAGGGATAAGAAAATGGTATAAAATAGGGGTTTTTTCACTTGACCCGATAGAGTTTCTTAAAATTATCTTAATAATCCTTTTGGCAAAATATTTTTCCGTTAGGCATGTTGAAATGTATCAAATTAAACATATTCTTCTTTCTGGATTCTATATTTTTTTACCCGTTCTTTTAATTTTTCTCCAACCCGATCTCGGATCGGTTCTGATTCTAATCTCGCTCTGGATAGGTATTTTATTATTATCAGGGATAAAAACTCGTCATTTTTTAATTCTTTGCTTTCTTTTTGCGCTGGTTTTCGCTTTAAGTTGGCAATTTACCTTAAAAGATTATCAGAAAGAAAGAATCATTACTTTTGTTGCTCCTCAATTAGCTGATCCTTTGGGGGCGGGTTGGAGCCAGGCCCAGGCGAAAATTGCTATTGGTTCTGGCTCTATCTTCGGGAAAGGTTTTAGCCGAGGGTCTCAAACCCAATACGGATTTTTACCAGAACCTCATACAGATTTTATCTTTGCCGCCATTGCCGAAGAATTTGGTTTTGCCGGAGTGTTGATTGTCATCGGCCTTTTTTTAATTATTCTTTGGCGAGTTATTAAAATTGCTATTTTATCTCGATCTAACTTCCCCAGGCTTTTAGCTTCGGGTTTTGTTATTCTTTTAATTACTCAAACTTTTATTCATATTGGTATGAATCTGGGCATTCTGCCAATCGTTGGCGTTCCTCTGCCTTTAGTTAGCTACGGTGGGAGCAGTTTGATTCTTACTTTTTTGAATATAGGAATTATTCAAAGCATTAAAGCCAGTTAAGTTATTTAATTGTTTTCAAGGACAGTACGGTTTCTTGACAATATTCTTTTTGTAGAATAAGATTGAAATGTTATTAATCCCGTTAGAATTAGGCAGAAAAAATTTAATTTAAATTTTTTTCTGTTCTGTAATAACGGGGTATTACCAAAAACAAAAGTCTGTTCAAAATTAGCTTTTATGATATATAAAGACAGATTTCTAACGGGGTGAATAAACAAAAGGTTCTAATAATCTTTTTAATCATTTTACTTTTGGTGGCCCTTTCTTATATTTCTTGGCAGAATTGGATTAAAATAAGAAATTCTATTTTTCTTTCAGGATATTCTTCAGCTATTCAGGCATTAATCACTACAGCTGAGAACGAAAAATGCGAGACCTTCCCGGTTTTTTTAGACGAAAAAACGGTTAATCTTATAAACGTTAAATGTTTAAAAGTATTAGGAGGAGAGGGAAATTGATTATTTTTTAGGGGGGGTTCTTGACTTTTAATTTTTGGGGGTTAGAATTAAAAAATGAGATAGCTCCCAAGAGCGATTTTTAATATTAAAAAATATTTGAGCAATTTTCAGAAAGTTTCAAGGTTGCTATTTTTTTATTTCCTTTTTTTTGGGAATATAGAAGTTAGCTATTCTAAATTATAAAAATATTCTTGTCCCCAACTTCAAAGCACGAGGGATATTTTTCGTAAGCAAA
>JBBTXV010000016.1:0-19373 GCA_038062035.1 Patescibacteria group bacterium | reverse complement strand
ATCAAAGTAAAAAATTTTGGCAAGGCCAATGTTTTCCTATCTTTACCTTATTTATTAACCGTCCAAAAAGAGAGTTGGGACAGGTTGTGGAGGGAGGGTTTGAGACACTTATTCGCCGAGATTTCTCCGATTCGTGATTATGCAGGAAAAGAGCTGGAACTTTGGTTTTTAGATTATAAATTAGGAGAGAGCAAGTATAAAACCGATTTAGAGGCAAAAGAAAATAACGATTCTCTTGAGGCTTCTTTGAGAGCAAGGGTAAAGCTGGTTAATCTTAAAACAAAAGAGATTAAAGAGCAGGAAATTTTTTTGACTGATTTTCCTCTAATGACAGAAAGGGGTACTTTTATTGTTAACGGCGTGGAAAGGGTGGCAATCTCTCAGCTTATTCGTTCTCCGGGCGTATTTTTTACCCTTCAAAAGCTTGCAGGTAAAAATTGCTTTGGGGCAAAAATCATTCCTAATAGAGGAGCTTGGTTAGAGCTTGAAACCGATTCCTCAGGAGTTTTAGGAGTCAAGATTGATAGAAAAAGAAAAATAGCTGCGACAACTTTACTTAGGGCTTTTGGCATTGACAAAGATTCAGATATTAAAGAGAAATTTCAAGATATTAAAGGAGGCGAGGTAGATTACATTGAGGCAACTTTGAAAAAAGACCTTACTCATAATCAGACAGAAGCTCTTATTGAGATTTATCAAAGATTAAGGCCTGGAGACGTAGCTACCCCCGATATTATTAAGGATCTCATTTGGAACACTTTCTTTAATTTTGAAAGGTATGACTTATCAAAGGTAGGAAGATGGCGGACATATCAAAGATTGCCAGAATTAGCAAAAAAAGGTTTGAAAAATCAACTTACTCAAGAAATTCAAATTCAAGATCGGGTTTTAACCAAAGAAGATTTTTTGTCGGTGATGAGGGAGATAATCCGTTTGAACAATGATCCAGACGCCAAGCCAGATGAAATTGATCATTTAGGTAATCGTCGGGTCAGAACTTTTGAGGAGTTGCTTCTTAATCGCTTAAGAATTGGTTTTGTGAGAATGGAAAGAATTATTAAGGATAGAATGTCAACTTTGGATATTGATACTTTGACTCCATCTCAACTTATTAATCCCCGTCCTGTAATGGCGGTGGTCAAAGAATTTTTCACTTCTTCTCAAATCTGCCAATTTATGGATAATGAAAATCCTTTGGCTGAGTTAGAGCACAAGAGAAGGCTTTCAGCGACTGGGCCCGGAGGATTAACTCGAGAGAGAGCGGGCTTTGAAGTGCGAGATGTTCAGCCTTCCCATTATGGGAGAATTTGTCCTATTCAAACACCAGAAGGTCCGAATATCGGATTGGTTGGGCATTTGGCTTCTTTTGCTAAAATTAATCCTTACGGATTTATTGAAACGCCTTATTTTAAAGTTGAAAAAGGCAGGGTTTCTTCTGAATTATCTTATCTTGCAGCTCAAGAAGAAGAGCAATATAACATAGCTTCTGGAGCTACGCCAATAGACAGCAAGGGAAATATTTTATCTCAAGTAGTTGAGGCAAGATTAAAAGGGGAACCAGGCTTAATCGAAAGAGATAAGATTGATTTTATGGATGTTTCTCCTGAACAATCAATTTCAGTTGGTACAAGTTTAATTCCTTTCTTGCAAAATACAGACGCTAATCGAGCTTTAATGGGTTCAAACATGCAGAGACAGGCAGTCCCTCTTTTGAATCCATCACCTCCTTTAGTTGGCACTGGCCTTGAAAAAAACGTAGCGGAAGATTCTGGGCAAGCTCTTCTTGCAAAAGAATCAGGAGAAGTTATTTTCGTAGATGCTAAAAGTTTGAAAATCAAAAATACCAAAGGAGGTTTTACCACTTACAATTTAAAAACGTTCAATAGAACTAACCAGTATACCTGCTTTCACCAGCGGCCAGTAGTTCAGAAAGGTCAAAAGGTTAAAAAAGGAGATGTTTTAGCTGAAGGGGGAGCGATATCTAAAGGTAGGTTGGCTTTAGGGAAAAACATTTTGGTAGCTTTTTTGCCTTGGCGAGGAGGAAATTTTGAAGACGCCATCTTAATATCAGAGAAATTAGTGCGAGAAGATCTTTATACTTCAATTCATATAGAGAGTTTTAGTTGCGATGTCAGAGAAACAAAACTGGGGCCAGAAGTTACAACTTGTGATATCCCAAATGTTTCCGAAGAAAGATTAAAAGATTTGGACGAGGAAGGCATTATTCGTCTAGGAGCTGATGTCGGGCCAAACGATATTTTAGTCGGAAAAATCTCACCTAAAGGAGAAACAGATTTGACGGCGGAAGAAAGATTGCTAAGGGCGATTTTTGGAGAGAAAGCCAAAGAAGTTAAAGATACTTCCTTGCGCATGGAGCATGGAAAAAGGGGAAGGATTGTCGGGGTTAAAATATTTTCCAGAGATGCTGGGCATAAATTAGAACCGGGAGTTGTAAAAAGAATTGAGGTTGAGGTGGCAGAGCTTAGAAAAATTCAAGCTGGAGATAAGTTGGCTGGAAGACACGGCAATAAAGGAGTTGTTTCTATGGTTTTATCAGAAGAAGAAATGCCTTTTTTGGAAGATGGCACTCCTGTTGACATAATTTTAAACCCAATTGGCGTTAGCTCAAGAATGAATATCGGTCAAATTTTAGAGACCCATCTTGGTTTAGCTGCTAATTCTTTAGGATATTTGGCTTATTCTCCGGCCTTAGCTGGAGCAAATGAAGGAGATATTAAAAGAGAATTAAAGGAAGCTGGTTTTCCAGAAACTGGTAAACTTACTTTATTTGACGGAAGGACTGGTTTTCCTTTTCCTGAGAAAATTACCGTCGGTTATATTTATATGATGAAGTTAATTCATATGGTTGCTGATAAAATTCACATGCGTTCCATTGGCCCTTATTCTTTAATTACCCAGCAGCCCTTGGGCGGCAAAGCTCAGTTTGGAGGACAAAGATTTGGTGAAATGGAAGTTTGGGCCTTAGAAGGCTATGGATCAGCTTTTACCCTTCAAGAGATGCTGACTATAAAATCTGATGATGTCCAAGGCAGGGCAGCCACCTACGAAGCTATCTTAAAAGGAGAAAAAATTAAAAGTCCCAATGTCCCGGCCTCATTTAATCTTTTAGTCGCTGAGTTAAAATCTTTGGGTTTGGGAGTAGAAGTAAAGGAAAGCAGAGAAAAACCAAAAGAAATTTAATTTTTTAAACATGAGAGTAGGAGACTTAGAATCAATAAGAATAAAATTAGCCTCAAGTGAGGAGATTTTAAGTTGGTCAAAAGGAGAGGTAACTAAGCCTGAAACCATAAATTACAGAACCCAGCGGGCAGAAAAAGACGGTCTTTTTTGCGAAAAGATTTTTGGTCCTGAAAAGGATTATGAGTGCTATTGCGGAAAGTATAAAAGGATTCGTTATAAAGGAATTATTTGCGACAGATGCGGGGTTGAGGTTACTAAATCCCAAGTTCGGAGAGAAAGAATGGGCCATATAAAATTAGCCTGTCCGGTTTCCCATATTTGGTTTTTAAGAGGAATACCCTCAAGAATAGGCCAGGTTTTAGATTTATCAATGCAGAACTTGGAAAGAGTTATTTATTTTGCTTCCTATATTGTTACTAGCGTTCATGAAGACGTCAAAAAAGATATCCTTGAGAAGATTGAAGAAGAATTCCGTCGAAAACAGAAAACCATTAAGGCCAAGGTTAAAAAAGAAAAGACAAAGAAGCAGATTAAGCTTGCGATGGATCAACTTCAAGATTTAAAAATAGCCAGAGACAGGGCAAGGGAAGAGGTTCTGAGCCTTTTACCCCTGAAAATACTTTCTGAAGTTGAATATTATAATTTTTCTTTAAAATATGGCGAAGTTTTTGAAGCTGGAACTGGAGCTGAAACCTTGAGGAAAATTTTTGAGAACATTAATTTTAAAAAAGAAATTAAAAACTTAGAAAATAAATTAGAAGATGCGACTCCACTCTCTCGGCAAAAAATTTTAAGAAGGCTGAAATTATTTCGAGAAATGGAAACTTCTGGCGTTAGGCCAGAGTGGATGTTCTTTCAGGTTTTGCCGGTCCTTCCTCCTGATTTAAGGCCAATGGTTCAGTTAGACGGGGGACGCTATGCCTCCTCTGACCTTAACGATCTTTACCGAAGAGTTATTAATCGAAATAACCGATTAAAATATCTTTTGGAAATTTCAGCACCAGAAGTTATTGTTAGGAACGAAAAAAGAATGCTACAAGAATCTGTTGATGCCTTAATTGATAATCAAATGAGGAAGGGAACAATGACTCAAGCGACGACGGGCGGTAAACGTCTTTTAAAATCATTAACCGATGTGCTCGAAGGAAAGCAGGGGAGATTTAGACAGAATCTTTTGGGGAAAAGAGTTGATTATTCTGGCAGGTCCGTAATCGTTGTGGGGCCAGACCTTAAACTTAATCAATGCGGAATCCCAAAGAAAATGGCTTTGGAGCTTTTTAAACCTTTTGTTATTAAAAAAATCCTGGATCAAGAATTAGCTTTTAATGTTAGAGGAGCGAGCAGGCTCATTGAAGAAGAGCCTTCTGAAGTGTGGGCGATTTTGGAAGAGATAACCAAGGATAAGTTAGTCCTTTTAAATCGAGCCCCGACTTTACATCGCTTGGGAGTTCAGGCTTTTCAGCCCATCTTAATTGAGGGCGAATCAATAAGAATTCATCCTTTGGTCTGCGGCGCTTTCAATGCTGATTTTGACGGAGATCAAATGGCAGTTCATTTGCCCTTATCTGAAGAAGCCCAATTAGAAGCGAAAGAGATAATGTTGTCTTCTAAAAACTTGTTAAAACCAGCCACCGGCCTGCCTATCATTGCGCCAAATAAAGATATTGTCTTGGGTTGTTATTGGTTGACTAAAATCATCCAAGGAGCAAAAGGAGAAGGAAAAGTTTTCCTTTCTTATCAAGAAGCTCTTTTGGCTTACGAATTTGAAGATATTGACTTAAGAGCCAAAATAAAAATAAAAAAAATCAAGGGATTAGAAAACAAGAAAAAAGAAGATTTAAGTTTAGAAGAAACAAGCGTTGGGCGACTTATTTTCAATGAGAGCTTGCCTCAAGATTTTCCTTTCCAAAATATAACAATGAGATCTAAAAAATTAGATGAGGTGGTTGGGAGGATTATTGAGGATTACGGAACAGATGTTGCCTCAGTAGTTTTAGATAAAATTAAGAGTTTAGGATTTGAATATTCAACTCTTTCTGGCATTACTTGGGGTATGGATGATTTAATTACGCCAAAAGAAAAAGAAGAAATAATGGAAGAAGCTGAAAGAGAAGTGAAAGAAATAGACAATCATTACAGAAAAGGATTTCTGTCTCGAGAAGAAAAAAGGAATAAAGTTATTGAGGTTTGGCAGAGAGCCAAATTAAAAATTGAGAAAGCCGTACCTAAAACTTTGCCAGAGACCGGCCCGGTTTTCCAAATAGTTGATTCAGGAGCCAGGGGATCTTGGACTCAGCCGGTCCAAATGGCTGGAATGAAGGGTTTGGTTATTAATCCCTCAGGACAAATTATTGAACTGCCAGTAAAGCATTCTTTTAAAGAGGGACTTGATGTTTTAGAGTATTTTATTTCCACTCACGGGGCAAGGAAAGGAACAGCCGACACCTCTCTCCGGACATCTACCGCAGGTTACTTAACTAGACGCTTGATTGATGTTTCCCATGAGGTGATAACTTCTGAAGAAGATTGCCACGATGAAGAGGGTCTTGAAATTAAAAGACAGGACGCTGAAGACATTGGCCAGAATTTCTATTTTAAGATCGGGGGAAGATTTGTTTTGGAAGATATTAAAGGAAAAGGAACAGGGCCTAGATCAAAAACGATTATCAGGAAAGGAGAAGTTATTAGCCAGAAAGTAATTGAATTGATTATTGATAGCGGTATTCAAGGATTAAGAGTACGTTCGCCTTTGAGCTGTAAATCTTTGAGAGGGGTTTGCCAAAAATGTTATGGCTGGGATCTTGGTCACAATAAATTAGTCAAGTTAGGAGAGGCAGTTGGCATTGTTGCTGCTCAAGCCATTGGAGAGCCAGGCACTCAATTAACAATGAGGACTTTTCATACTGGCGGAATAGCGGGTGGGGGAGATATTACTTTTGGCCTTCCTCGGGTTCAAGAGATTTTTGAAGTTAGAGAGCCAAGGGGTAAGGCTACAATTTCTCAATTTGAGGGTAAGGTTATTGAAGTAACTTCAGAGGGGGTTATTAAGGTAGAGAGCGAGATTAGCCAGAATAATTCAACATCATCATCTCGGGGCAGTAAGGTTAAGAAAGTTAGGTCCAGTAAAAATCAGATTATTGAATATCAGGTACCCGCAGGAATGGCAATCTGGGTTAAATCAGGGGAAGCCATTAAGAAAGGCCAACAGCTTTGCGAGGGACATTTGAATTTAAGAGAATTATTTAAAGTGACAGGGGTCAAAGAAGTTCAACATTACATAATTAAAGAGATTCAGAGCATTTATGTTTCTCAAGGAGCGGTTATCCACGACAAGCATATTGAAGTAATAGCTCGTCAAATGTTTTCCAGGGTGAAGATTAAAGATTCTGGCGATAGCTTTTTTGTGCCAGGTGAAATAATTGAGAAAACAAAATTCTTGGAGATCAATAATGACTTAAAGAAAGCAGGGAAAAAATTAGCTCAAGGGCAACCTGTTTTACTTGGAATGACTCGAGTGGCTCTTACTACCGATTCGTTTTTATCGGCTGCTTCTTTTCAGGAAACTTCTAGAATTTTAATCAAAGCGTCTCTTGAAGGGAGAGAGGATAAATTGAGAGGATTAAAAGAGAATGTTATAATAGGTAAGCTGATTCCGGCAGGAACTGGATTTTTAAAATAATCTTTTAGAAAGCTGATTTTAGGGTCATTATTAAATCCTTCTCATTCTTGATTTATCTAAATATTTTACAAGAAGCATTATCTTTTTTTGTAATAGGTAAGCTGATTAAAGAGTTAAGGTGGCTAATAGAAGAAGAAATAAAAAGAAAAATAACAATAATCGAGAAGTTAAGGATTCAAACGATTTTGTTTTTGCGGGAGAAATAAGGAGATTAATCCTTGGGGTTCTACTTTTTCTTTTAAGTTTAATTATTCTCTTTTCTTTTTTTGAATCTTCTGGAGTGGCGGGTAAAGCCCTAACTCAGGCTTTTAGATTTCTGGTTGGCAGAGCAACCTTTATTATTCCTCTAAGTTTTTTCATATCAGCTATTATTTGTTTCTGGCCAAAATATAGCCGATTTTCTTTTCCTCTTATTTTCGCAAATTTATTTTTGATATTAGGGATAGCTGGGGTTTTTGGAGGGCTAAATTATAGAGCCGATCTGCCTTCTTTAATTGAAACTCGAGAAGGAGGGGGTTTAGTTGGTTATTTTTTTAGTTCATTTTTAATTGGGTTATTCGGTTTTTGGATAGGAGAAATTGTTATTATGGCCTTGGTTTTTATCGGAGGTTTAATTTTCTGGCAGCTTTTGAACAAAAAGTCGCAAAAAAGAGAAAATTTAGAAGAAAATAAACCATCTCTTATTAAAAAAATCTTTTCTCCCAAATTCGAAGTAAAAGAAGTTTCACCTTCAGTTTCTTTTCAAAAACAAGAAAAAATTGAAACTCTTGCCCTATCCCCGGAATTCAAAACTAAGCCAATAGAAAAACAAATTAAAACTCTTTGGGATTACCAACCTGTGCCTTTGGATTTATTAGAAGCCGATAAAGGAGGGCCTACTAGCGGAGATACGAGAGGTAATTCAGTTATAATTAAAAAGACTTTACAAAATTTTGATATTCCTGTTGAAATGTCAGAAATAAATATTGGGCCGACCGTTGCCCAATATACTTTAAAACCGGCCGAAGGTGTAAAGCTATCAAAAATTACCGGCCTTTCCAATGATTTAGCCTTAGCTTTAGCTGCTCATCCTATTAGAATTGAGGCTCCCATACCAGGAAGGTCTTTGGTTGGTGTTGAAGTTCCTAATAAAGTTAGGGCTCAGGTTAGACTAAGAAATTTAATTGCAAATAATGCTTTTCAAAACTCTTCTTCTGATTTAACACTTGCTTTAGGAAGGGACGTTTCCGGACACCCTTTTTATTCAGACTTAGCTAGGATGCCCCATTTATTGGTTGCGGGAGCAACGGGTACTGGAAAAACAATTTTCATGAATTCTCTTTTATTGTCCTTGCTCTATAAAAATTCACCTTCTACCTTAAGGTTAATTATGGTTGATCCAAAAAGAGTGGAGTTCCCAGTTTACAACGATCTTCCTCATCTTTTGTGCCCGGTGATTTATAATGCCAATTTTACCCATAATGCTTTGAGATGGCTGACCGGCGAGATGGATAGAAGATTTGAGGTGTTAGCTCAGGTTAATGCCAGAGATATAATGAGTTACAACAACATTATCGCCAAAAAATTCAATTCATCTAAGGATCAAAATAATAAAAACATCATGGAAGAGGAAAGTGTGAGCTCAGAACCCATGCCCTATATTGTGTTAGTCGTTGACGAGTTAGCCGATTTAATGGCGGCTAAGGGCCGGGAAATTGAGGCTGGAATTGTCAGATTAGCCCAAATGGCTAGAGCTGTTGGAATTCATTTGGTGGTTGCCACTCAGAGACCATCGGTTGAGGTTATTACTGGTTTAATAAAGGCCAATATTACTTCTAGGGTTACTTTTCAGGTAGCTTCGCAGGTTGATTCAAGAACGGTTTTAGATACGGCCGGAGCCGAAAAGCTTTTGGGATCGGGAGATTTACTTTATTTATCAGCTGAAATTACGAAACCTCGAAGAATCCAGGGACCTTATATTTCAGAAAAAGAAATAAGAGGAGTGGTAAATTATATTAAATCAAAAACAGAAGGTCAAAAATCAAAATTAGCCAAAGAAATAACGTTGGAGAATCACTTAGCTGAGGATTTAGGGCGAGCTTTACAAGAATCGTCAATTCATGAGAGGGAAGGAAATTTTTTTACTGATAGCGATCCTTTATTTGAAGACGCTAAAATAATTGTGGTTGAAGCGAAAAAAGCTTCAGCTTCCTTGCTTCAGCGAAGATTAAGGATTGGTTACGCTAGGGCTGCAAGACTTCTTGATTTATTGGAGAATAAGGGTATTGTTGGGCCGGGGGAAGGGGCAAAACCAAGAGAAGTTTATTTTAAGACCGATGAGGGAAATGATGGCTGGGAAAAGGTGTAATGAAAAATCTGATTTTTTTTAAATTCTCAATTTAAAATTTTATTGTTAATATATAATTATGGCAAAGAAAAAAGAGTTAAAAACAGAAAAAAAGGATTTGGCTGAAGCAATTGCAGAAATTCAGCAGCGTTTCGGAGAGGGAGCGATTATGAAATTGAAGGAAATTAGGTCAACTGACGTTGAGGTTATTCCCACAGGCGCTGTTTCTTTGGATTTGGCTTTGGGGATAGGAGGGATTCCTCGGGGTCGAGTAATTGAAGTCTTCGGACCTGAATCAAGCGGTAAAACCTCTTTGGCTCTTCACATTTGTTCTGAGGCTCAGAAAAGAGGAGGGGTAGCTGCTTTTGTTGACGCTGAGCATGCCTTGGATCCAGATTATGCTAAAAAAATTGGAGTTGATACTGATAATCTTCTCATCTCTCAACCAGATTCAGGAGAGCAAGCTCTTCAAATAGTTGAGACTTTAGTCAGGTCTAGCGAGGTAGATGTTATTGTTATTGATTCAGTAGCTGCTTTAGCTCCAAAAGCCGAGATTGCTGGAGAAATGGGAGAATTTCAAATTGGTCTTCAGGCAAGACTTATGTCTTCAGCTTTAAGAAAATTATCCGGAATTATTTCTAAGACAAAAACATCGGTTATTTTTCTTAACCAAACTAGAATGAAAATAGGGATTCTTTTTGGGAATCCAGAAACGACTCCCGGCGGATTAGCTTTGAAATTTTATTCTTCGGTGAGAATTGACTTAAGAAGAATTGCTCAGATTAAAAAGGGAGACGAAATTATTGGTAATAAAGTTAGAGCCAAAATCGTCAAAAATAAGGTTGCTGCTCCCTTTAAGGTTACTGAGTTTGATATTTACTACAATGAAGGTATTTCTTATTTAAGCGATATTTTAAATACGGCCTTGAGAGATGGAATAATAAGTAAATCTGGCAGTTGGATTCAGTACGGAGAAACACAACTTGGTCAGGGCCTTGAAGGGGCTAAACAATTTTTAAGAGAGAATCCTAAAATTGCCGAGTCAATCAAGAAGGCGACGATCGACAAAACTAAAATAGTTTAGTTAGACTTTATTTGGTAGTAGAAGATAAAAAACCAAAGTTGCGAGCTCTTTTTATGGCTTTAGCAACATGGCGTTGATGCTTTGAGCAGAGGCCAGTTTTTTTTCTAGAACGGATTTTAGCTGAACCTGAGATAAATCTCTGGAGCATTTCCGTTTCCTTAAAATTTACTTCTTGAAGATTGCGTTGGCAAAGGGAACAAGTCATTTTAGTAAGTGGTAGTTAGAAAGGAATATCTTTAATATCTATTTCATCTTCTTCAATAATGGGGATTTCTTCTGATTGGGTTGCCGAGAATCTTTCTTTCTTTTTTTCTTCAGGCATTATTCTTGAAGTTTCTGACCTTGGTCCGAGTTGCATGGCTTGACCGACAATTTCGGTTCGATATTTTGTCGTTCCGTCATTACCCTGCCAGGATCTTGTTTGAACCCTTCCTTCAATTAGAGTCAAAGATCCTTTTTTGAGATACTGAGAGGCGATTTCGGCTAATCTGCCAAATAAGACAATATTATGAAAATCGGTTTGTTCTTGTTTTTGGCCTGATTTATCGTTAAAATAACGGTTGGTAGCTAAGCCAAAAGAAGCTACTTGCTGACCGCTGGGAAGGGATTTTATTTCTGGGTCTCTGGTAAGACGGCCAATAAGAATT
The DNA here is from genome assembly GCA_038062035.1 of Patescibacteria group bacterium. GTDB lineage: Bacteria > Patescibacteriota > Minisyncoccia > Minisyncoccales > 2-12-FULL-40-12 > JBBTXV01. The sequence continues at coordinate 8,436 of JBBTXV010000016.1, read as the reverse complement.
ACTTTATTTAAGTTCACCCCGTTAGAAGTCTGTTTTTATATAGCTTACAGCTAATTTCAAACAAACCATTATTTTCCTAATATTTCCTCTAATTTTTCTTCAATTTGATCCAGCGTTGTTTTATCTTGTTTTATCGTTTCAAGGTCTTTTTGAATAAAATCTTTAGGTAATTTCGATCTTTTTTCCAATATTCTCGGCGTTTTTTTAATTAAAATTAAGTGACGAATAATCTGATTTTCTTTTGAAAGCCCTTCTCTTAATTTCTCCAATTTTACCGGCTCCAAGTTAAAGATTAAATTGATTAAGTAAGCTATTCTTTCTTTATTTTCTATCCCACCGCTTACTAAATTAGCAATTTTTTTCTTGAACGGTTTTTTTTCATCAATTAGAAAACCACCCTCTTTTTCAATTAGGGATACTATGTTCCTTTGTATTAATTCTATTTCTTCTAGGGCAAGACTACTTTTAAGCAAGCAGTTTAGTTCGTATAGTTTCATATTGCAATAGTGATCATTTCGTATTCTTAATATGGGCAAATTAATAAAGTTAGCATAAAGGGCAGGATTTTTTTTCGTTCATATTTTAAATTCTATTATGTCGCCGTTTTTAACAATATAATCTTTGCCGACGGTTTGAACAAGCCCTTTTTCTTTAGCTGTTTTCCAGCCTTCTGCCTCAACTAATTTTTTCCAATTTAAAATTTGGGCTCTAATAAATTTTTCCTCAAAATCAGAGTGCACTACGCTCCCAGCTTTTTGAACTGCAAGTCCGTTCTTTAATGTCCAAGCTCGGCTTTCTTCACCCCCTCTGATCGTATAGAAAGTAATTAAATTAAGAATATTGTAGCAAGCGATTATTAGTTGGTCAAGCTGAGATTTTAAACCCGCTTTTTTTTCTTCAATTTCCGATAATTCAGAATTCTCTAATTCTTCTTTAAGGTTTATCGCAAGATTAGAAATACTTGGAGCTTGGTATTGATTTTTTCCATCAATGTTCAGAAGATAAAGGATTGGCTTTTTATTTAAAAGTGCCTCTTTTTCTTTGCTTTCTTGATCTTTCATTTCCAGTTCTGTTTGGATTGTTTCAATATCTTCTTGAGGGTTTGTGTTATCACCAAAATATCTGACCACTTCTAAAATAGCATCGCAGTTTCTAATTTGAGCTAAAAATTGATTTCCCAAACCCTCACCCTTATGAGCTCCTTTAACTAAGCCAGCGATATCAACAAATTCAATAATAGTCGGAGTAACTTTCTTTGGTTTGACGATTTTAGCAATTGCGTCTAATCTTTCATCTGGTACCGTAACTACTCCGATATTCGGATTAATAGTCGTGAAGGGATAATCAGCGATATCTACCTCTTTTTTAGTTAGAAGTTTGAATAAAGTAGATTTACCGACGTTAGGAAGTCCAACAATACCTACTGAAAAAGACATAAGAATATGATATATTTAAATAGTATGAAAATCAACGATCTTAAAAAATTACCGAAGAAAGACTTAATTGTTTTTGATTTGGACGGTACTTTAATAGAAACAAAGTCGCCCTTAGATAAAGAAATGTCTGGGTTGCTTGGCAAACTTTTGAGCCAGAAAAAAGTTGCCGTGATCGGCGGAGGGAAATACGAAACTTTTAAGGGTTTATTCTTGCAGCGCCTAAGATGCAAAAGGCCGCTCTTGGCTAACCTTTTTATATTTCCTACAACTTCCACATCTTTTTATAAGTATAAAGACCGCGGCTGGAAGAATATTTATTCTTTAAGATTATCTCAATCGCAGGTAAAAAAAATCAAAGAGACTTTTGAAAAAGTTTTTAAGGAAATAGGATATCAGCATCCTAAAAAAACTTACGGTGAAATAATTGAAGACCGGGGCACCCAGGTAAGTTTTTCTGTCTATGGGCAGGATCTTGTTATTGCTTTGGGAAAAAAAGGCGTCAAGATGAAAAAGGAGTGGAAGAAAAAACACACAAGGACAAAGATGAAAATAGCAAGGTTAATGCAAAAGTACCTGTTTGAATTTGAAGTTAGAGCCGCTGGTTACACCACGATTGACGTTACAAAGAAGGGGATAGACAAGGCGTATGGAATCAAACAAATTCAGAAATACTTAAAGGTTCCCTTTTCAAAAATGCTTTTTGTGGGAGATGCTCTTTATAGAGGCGGGAATGATCACGCCGTTATAAAAACAGGAGTTGATTATATTCCAGTATCTGGGCCAAGAGAAACAAAAAGGATTATTTCAGAGCTTTTAAAAAACTAGCTGAGCCCCATTTTTTGGCGTACCTCGCTCATGGTGGATTGAGCTAAAACCTGAGCTCTTTTTCTGCCTTGCTCTAAAAGCTCTTTTAAATAAATTTTTCTGGCAGATAATTCTTTTTTCTTTCGACGAAATGGTTCCAAGGAAACTTTCAAAAGCTCAACTAAGGATTTTTTGAAATCAGCATAACCTTTGCTCTTAAATTTCTTTTCTAATTCCTGAGTTGTTTTGCCAGAGAAAAGTGAATAGATAGTTAAGAGATTGGAGATACCGACTTTCTTTTTTGGGTCGTATTTTATAATTTTCCCAGTATCAGTAACCGCTTTCATAATTTTTCTTTTAATTTCCTCTGGTTCATCAAAAAGACTAATATAGTTATCAGGAGGATCCGTCTTTGACATTTTTTTAAGAGGATCGGTTAAGCTCATTATTTTGGCTCCGGTTTTAACAGTTCTGGTTTCCGGTACCTTAAAAGTTTGACCGAATCTTTGATTAAATTTTCTGGCGATTGTTCTGGATAGCTCAACGTGTTGTCTTTGATCTTCACCAACGGGCACGATATCGGTTTGATAAAGTAAAATGTCAGACGCCATTAAAATAGGGTAGTTCAAAAGACCAGCGTTAACATTTTGTTTGAATTTTTTTGATTTTTCCTTGAATTGAGTCATTCTATTTAGGTCGCCAACGGGAGTAACTGTACTTAATAACCAAGCGAGTTCAGTGTTTTCTTTTACTTGAGATTGAACAAAAATAATAGATTTTTCCGGGTTGATTCCAGATGCCAAATAAATTGATGCTTTTTCTAAGACAGCATCCTGGAGATTTTTTTGATGGTAGGGAACAGTTAGGGCATGCAAATCAACAATGCAAAAAATACACTCGTTCTTTTGTTGGAGTGAAACCCACTGTGATATTGCTCCCAAATAGTTTCCAATATGAGTTGTGCCTGTTGGCTGGATGGCTGAAAAAACCCTCATTTTTTTGCTAATAGTCTATAATATCGTTTTTATTCGTAAATAGATTCGTGATTCTGCCTGGATTTTTATTCATGGTTATACCTCAATGACGACTGGAAGAATCATTGGCCTTCTTTGAGTTTTTGCATAGAAGAAATCGCCAATTTTGTTACGGATTTCATCTTTAATATAAGCCCAGTTTATGGCTCCATCTTTACCTGTGGATTGATTGACGATTTCAATTACTTTTTTTCTGGTTTGATAAAGTAGTTCTTTTGATTCTTTGAGATAAATAAATCCTCTTGATATTATATCTGGAGAACCTCTGACTTTTCCAGATTGTTTATCAACTACCGCTACGATCACAAACATCCCATCTCGAGAAAGAAATTGGCGGTCTCTCAAGACTACTTCGCCAACATCTCCAATTCCCAAGCCGTCAACCATTATGTAGTTTGAAGGAACGGTTTTATTTTCAATCAGAACTCTATTTTGGGTTAAATTAATAATCTGACCATTCTCAGCAACAACAATATTTTTTTCTGGAATGCCAAGATCTTTAGCAATTCTGCTATGAGCTGCCAACATAGAATATTGCCCGTGAATTGGTAAGAAGAATTTGGGCCTCATTAATCTTATCATTTCCTTTAATTCTTCCTGTTGGGCATGACCACCTGCATGAATATCCATCATCTTATAATGAAAAACATCGGCTTTTTGCCGCAAGATATTATCTTTTAAAAGCTGAACCGTTCTTTCATTTCCCGGGACAACTGAAGAGGAAAAGATAACAATATCTCCTTTTTTAAAGCGTAGGAATTTATAATTTTTGTTCACTATTCTCATTAAGACGGCTTGTCCTTCTCCTTGGGCTCCAGTGCAAAGCAAGGTTATTTTTGAATCAGGGTAATTCGGGATTTCTTTTGGCTGAATTAAAGTTCCTTTTTTAGTCTTGATATATCCTAATTCTCTGCAAATTTCCACATTGGTTTTCATTGTATAACCGTCAATTGCCACTTTTCTTCCATATTTTTCAGCGAGGGTAATAACCTGCTGAATTCTATTGATTAGAGAGCCAAAGGTAGCGGCAATTATCCTGCCTTGGGTTTTGCTGAAGATTTCATTCAGATTCTCAAAAATATCTTTTTCAGATAAAGAGTGGCCAGGTTCTTCAGCACCAGTGGAATCTGACATTAAGAGTAAAATTCCCTGATTCCCCATTTCTTTTAATTTTCTAAAATCAGTTGGCAGGTCATGAACCGGATTTTTATCAAACTTAAAATCAGAAGTGTGAATAATGTTACCCACCGGAGTCTTTATAAAGAACCCCAAATTATCAGCGATATTATGATTTTGTTTAAAAAACTCAATTTTAAATGGGCCCAAAGAAATTTTTGATCCGCCTTGCACTCTTTGAATATCTAATTTTGGCTGGAGGGAAAAATCCCCTTGCCTTTTTAGGATTATTGCTTTGGTTAATCCAGAGGCGAACATCGGATATTTTTGGAAAGGAAAACGATGCATTAAATAGGGAACGGCACCAATGTGATCATAATGACCATGGGTGAATATTATGCCCAGAACATTCGCTTGCTTATCTTTTAGATAATCAATATTGGGAATGATAAAATCAACGCCTGGCATATCTTCTTCTGGGAATCTTAATCCCATATCCATAACTAAAATCGCCTTGCCATACTCAAGGAGCATCATATTTCTTCCAACTTCACCCAAGCCCCCAAAGGGGATTATGCGAAGATCGGTTTGTTTTTGTTGTTTAATCATTGATTTAATTAGGGGTTATTTAAAAATTAAAATATATATGCGGACGGAGAGATTTGAACTCTCACGGGATTTCTCCCCTTGGTTCCTGAAACCAAGACGTCTGCCAGTTCCGTCACGTCCGCTTAGCATCTTAAAAATTGAATATTTTCTTCAGAAATTCTAAATTTTTAGGAGTTCCTTTGGAAGGTTTTTTAAAAATTAATTTCGGCACTTTCTTATAATTTTTATTTTTTATCCAGCCAGATTGAGTGTAATAATAACAAGCTCCTTTCATCTTTTCAAATAGTTTGTAGTCGTTCTTGCAATTTTCGTCAATCCAATTTCCTATTTTTAAATCTTTTTTTGAAGGGTTTATTGTGACATGACCGAAGAAAGGTGGAATGATAACGCTTTCGCCTTTTTTAGCTTGAATTGCGTAGGCTTCCTTAATTTTTGTCCCTTGACCTTTTTGCGTTAGAAAAATCGCTTTTCCTTCTAAAACGATATAGAATTCTTGGTAAGAATTTTTGTGTTCGTGCCCCTTGGTTTTAACAAACTCTTTACCCAACATCTTTGCTGGAACAATAGTAATATCATACCTTAAGCCGTTTTTTTTCTTAACCCCTCTTTTAATATAATAAACTGGAGAGTTTTTAGTTTTCTTTAGCCATTCCTTATCAAGAAGAACCTTCATTAATTCGTTTAAATAGCGAGTCTCTAATTTTTTCATTTGAAAACTCTCCGCGTTTTTATATGCCAATTTTCAATATTGGAGAATCTTTTTGAAGGGTCAATAATCATGTGTTCTGTTATCCCTTTAATTTCTTTTGATGTGAAATAAAGGTAATCCTGGGTAAAAAGAAAGACAGCAGGGGCGTCAGCAATTAAAATTTCTTGAAAACTTTCTAATTTTTGAGCTCGAAGTTCAGGGTTGAAAATTTTTCTAGTCTCTTCTAAAATTTTATCAGCTTCTCTATTTTCATAAAGAGCTAAATTGGAACCAGGATCTCTTTTTTGAATTGAATGCCAAAAAGGCAGGGGATCTGGTGTTGAAAGCAAAACTTCTCCGAATAAAATGGCTTGATAATCCCTTTGTTTTATGATTTCTCGTTTGTTCCCTGAAATATCAAATAGTTCAATTGTCACCTCTACTCCCAGTTTTTCCCATTGCTTTTTTAAGAGTTGAGCTACTTTTTCCAATAGTTCTTGCTGTGAGACGGTTAAAGTAATTTTAAGAGGCATGGTTTTTTTAGGGGATTGAGCGCACAACTCATTAAGCTTATCTCTGGTAGACTTTTTTATAACACCGTTTCCCTTTTGGATTCCTTGGGGTTCTAAGATTTCTTTGGCGTATTTTTCCTGGAATCGGATTACGGCTTCTTTGGTTTGCTGGCCAAAAAAACTGGTAATTTCTCCTTCAGGATAAACTTGAGGGTCTTTAGCTAAACATTTTTGGAGCTCAGCTACTTCGTTTCCCCGGCTGCCGGTTTTGATTTCGCCCTTGAATTGGAAAGCTGTTTTTTCTTTGACAGCTTTCTCTCTTAAGCCACTTTCATTTTTAATAAATCCAGCTTCTTCTAAAATTTCTTCAGCTTTATTTTGATTAAATTCATAAATTTTTGAAGGGGCTTTAAATCCATAAACTTCAGGTAAGATAGGGGAGTTGGCAATTTTCCCTTTGCCAAAGAGGGCCAGTTTAATAATTTCTTCTTTGTCGGTTCCATAATTTAAGGCCTCCCTAACTTTTTTATCGGCTAAGATTTCTGATTTCTCAGGGTTAAAGAAAACAGTGAAGTATCTTGGTAAAGTGAAGATATGGTTTTTAAATCGCTTCCCTTTAAAATAACCATAGTTTTTAGGATTCATAATTGAGAATCCTTGGATTTCTCCTCTTTTGGCTGCTTTAATTAAATTTTTTTCCTTGTCAAAGAAACGAAATGTAATCTTCTCTATTTTAGGTTTCCCCTCTTTATATTTAGGATTTGGAAGAAGGGTTAAGGTTTTAATATAGCCTGAGTTATTTTGCTCTATTTTTTCTATTTGGTAAGGGCCTGAACCAATTGGCCGAAGGTTATAGATGGAAAAGGGGAAATTTTGGGCAGGAATATCTTGCCAGATATGACGAGGTAAAATTTCCAAGGTCAGGTTTTCTAAAAAAATAGCCGAAGGTTCTCTTAATTTAAAACGGAGAGTTTTGTCTGAGATTTTTTCCAGCCCTACCCCTACCCAAGCAGCTCTCAAGGGGCTCTTGAAATCAGGATTTTGGATTATCTCAATAGTAAAGATTAAATCATCAATAGTCAGCTTTTCTCCATCCTGCCAGAGAAGATCATCTTTTAAAGATACTTCAAAGACCTTGCCTTCTTCTAAAATTTTATACTCTTTGGCAAGCTCGGGAACAAGTTTGCCTTCCTTATCATATTTCATCAAGCCGGCGAAAACCAATTGGGTTAAATCTCTATCTACATCAGAAAGTATAGCGTAAACCGGGTTAACGAATCTTGGATGACCAATTACTCCTTCAATAAAACTTCCTCCAAAAGCAGGAACTCTTTTTGTATTCTTAATATAAAGGTTGCCTAATAACCAAAGGGTGCTTCCTAAAAAAAGGGCAAGAAAAGAAGAAAAAAGAATTTTTTCTTTTTTATCTAAAATCTCAAATAATTGCTTCCACCCATTTAGAGTTTTAAGTTTTTTTAGGCCTTTTGCAGCTTTCATTTAGAAAATGAGATTTAAAACCCCTAAGGTTATAAAAAGAGTGCCTAAAATTATGGTTGCGATAAACATTTTTTGCTGAATACCTCTCCTAGTTCCGTAAAATTCGCCCCCGCCTCCAAAAGCGCTTCCAAGACCAGCTCCTCTTTGTTGTAAGAGAATAACGATAATTAAAGAAATAGATATGATAATTTGAGAAATTTGTAAAAATAACTCCATAAATAACCCATTTTAATTTAGTAACCTAGATTTATCGGCTTATTTTTTGCCGAGAATAATGATTATTTTTGTTTGGGAGATAAAACAAAAGTGATTCCCCAAAGAATTAAGGTGGTTAGAAGGAGTGGCTTTAAACCTTCAATTGTTAATTCAGGAGAAATAAAGACAACTAGCCAAATTAAGAAAGCTGAAATAACAAAGCTAAAAAGATTAAGGGTGAGAATTTTTAATGGGAGGCCAATTATATTTAGAATTGGCTTGATAAAAGAATTCAGAATACCCAAAAGGACGCCAGCAAAAAGTAAAGTTTTGAAAATATGTTCCCATTCCAGATTAATTGGAAATATAGGTCCGGTGAAATTGACCCCCGGAATAAATTTAAATGCCAAGAATAGGGTTAGAAAACCAATAACAATCTGCCAAAATAAGCGCGAGAGCATATATATTTTATATTATCATAATAATAATAGGGAGTCAACCAGATGTTGTTTTTATCTAAACATTTCCTTTTTACGCAGTTTGTG
>JBBTXV010000015.1:19220-21752 GCA_038062035.1 Patescibacteria group bacterium | reverse complement strand
CTCATGGAGGCGCAACTTTTTTAGATATTGAAGATGGTTCTGGTAGAATGCAGGCTTTTCTTCAGAAAAATAAATTAGGAGAAAGATCCTATAAATTTTTTTTGGATAATTTTGACATAGGAGACTTTATTGAACTTAGAGGTATTTTAATAAAAACCAAGAAGGGAGAGAAAACAATTGAAGCGGCTGATTTTAAAATGTTGGTAAAATCGCTTTTGCCCTTGCCAGAAAAATGGCATGGCTTGAAGGATACAGAAGAAAGATATAGAAAAAGGTATTTAGATTTAATTTTCAATTCAGAAATTAAAAAAAAGTTTGAGCTTCGTTCAAGAATTGTGAGTGAAATCAGGAAATTTCTGGATGGGCAGGGCTTTTTAGAAGTGGAAACGCCTGTTTTGCAATCAATTTACGGGGGAGCCAAAGCCCGGCCTTTTAAAACTTACCTGAATGCTTTTAATATCCCGATGTATTTAAGGATTGCTCTCGAACTTCATTTAAAGCGGCTTTTAATCGGAGGATTTGAAAAAGTGTACGAGATTGGCAGAATTTTTCGGAACGAAGGGGTTGATCGTTCCCATAATCCTGACTTCACAATGCTGGAATTTTATATAGCATATGCCAATTATAAGGATTTAATGAAGCTAACTGAGCAAATGTTTGAGGTTATTTTAAAGAGTATTTTTAAAAAATTGGAGATTAATTACGAGAGTAAGAAGATTAATTTTAAAACGCCTTGGCCAAGAATTGAATTTTCCCAGATTTTAAAACGATACACAAAAATTAATCTTGAAGAAATACATTTGGAATCTTTGAAAAAAGAATCAAAAAAACTTGGCGTGGAAATTGAGAAAGGGGCTCAAAAAGCTGAAATCTCAGATGCTATCTATAAAAAATATTGCTTGCCAAAAATATGGCAGCCGACTTTTATAATAAATCATCCCTTGGGCGCTTTTCCTTTAGCCAAGCAACTGGAGAAAAATCCAAAGCAGTTAGCCAATTTTCAACTGGTTGTCGCTGGCTGGGAGCTGATTAACGCTTTTTCTGAACTGAATAATCCATTGGAGCAAAGTAGAAGATTTGAAGAACAAGAAAAATCATTTAAAGCCGGTTTTGAGGAGGCCCAAAGAATGGATAGGGATTTCTTGGAAGCCTTAGAGTATGGTATGCCCCCTTCGGCTGGATTTGGAATGGGGATTGATAGGTTAACAGCTTTATTAACCGATTCACATAGTTTAAGAGAAGTGATATTGTTTCCGACAATGAAACCTAAATAATATGTTAGATATAAAATTTATTCGTCAAAATCCAGACTTAGTTAAAAAAGCCATTCTTGATAGGCAGGCTCAATTTAATGTTGATTCATTGTTGGAAATAGATGCAAAAAGAAGGCAAACATTACAGGCCTTGGAAGATATGAGGGCTAAGAAGAACAAGGCTTCAAAAGAGATTGCGAGATCAAGAACAGAAAAAGAAAAAAAGAAAATTATTTTAGAAATGCGAGAGCTTGATAAGGGGAGCGATAGGCTAAATAAATCTATAAAAAGATTGGATAAAAAATTTAACGACACGATGCTGTGCTTGCCAAATTTGCCACTGGAAGATGTGCCTTTGGGTAAAAACGAAAAAGATAACTTGGTTTTAAGAGAGGTGGGAGAAAAACCCAAGTTTGATTTTAAAATAAGAGATTATCTTGAACTCGCTGAGAACCTTGATTTGATTGATATTAAAAGAGCGGCTAAGATTGCCGGATCAAGATTTGCTTTTCTTAAGAGAGAAGCAGTTTTGCTGGAATTCGCTTTAGTGAATTTTGCTTTTGAGAATTTGATTAAGCAAGGTTTTATCCCGCTCTTGCCCCCAGTAATGATTAATCCTGAGATGGCTAAGGGTATGGGTTACTTGGAGCAGATTGAAGATACAGAAGCTTATTTTTTATCAAAAGACGATTTAGTTTTAATTGGTACTTCAGAACAGTCAATCGGAACAATGCACGCTAAAGAGTTATTTGAAGAAAAAAATCTGCCAAAAAGATATGTTGCTTTTTCAACTTGTTTTAGAAGAGAAGCTGGATCATATGGGAAAGACACAAAGGGGGTTTTTAGGGTTCATCATTTTGATAAAGTGGAAATGTTTAGCTTTACGAAACCGGAAGATTCAAAAAAAGAACACCAATTTCTTTTGGAAATGCAGGAAAAGTTAATAAAGGCCTTGAAAATTCCTTATAGAGTTGTTCAACTTTGCACCGGGGAATTGGGAAGGCCCTCAGCCTCTACTTTTGATATTGAAACTTGGTTTCCCAGCGAAAATCGTTACCGGGAAACTCATTCTACTTCTAATTGTACTGATTTTCAGGCAAGAAGATTAAATATCAGGTATTTGGCAAAAGGCGGTAAATTAAATTTCGTCCATACCCTAAATGGTACAGCTTTTGCTTTTCCCCGACTTTTAATTGCCATTTTTGAAAATTATCAGCAAAAAGATGGCACTATTTTAGTACCCGAAGTTTTAAAAAAATACTTGAGTTTTGAGAAAATA
>JBBTXV010000015.1:0-19120 GCA_038062035.1 Patescibacteria group bacterium | reverse complement strand
TGGCACTATTTTAGTACCCGAAGTTTTAAAAAAATACTTGAGTTTTGAGAAAATAAATTCAAGATGACAGAAATTTTAATTCTTCATGGCTGGGGTTCTTCCTCTGCGAAATGGGAAGAGGTCAAAGGAATTTTGGTTCGCTATGGTATAAAAGTTTTTGTTCCTGATTTACCTGGTTTTGGATATTCTCAAGCGCCTTCCCGGGCTTGGGCAGTAGATGATTATGTTGAGTGGGTAAGAGAATTTTGCGAGAAAAACAACCTTTCTCAATTTTTTTTATTGGGCCATTCTTTTGGTGGAACTGTGGCGGTTAAGTTTTCTTTAAAATATCCTGAAAAAATTAAAAAGTTGTTTTTAGTAGCCCCAGCCATTATTAGAAGAAAATCGTTTCAAAAAGAAACTATAAAGAAAACAGCCAGTTTTTTCTCTTTTCTGCCAAGCTTTATTAAAAAAATAATATATAAACTGCTGATTAGAAGTGATTATCCTGCAACTTTTGGTGTAATGCGAGAAACTTATCTGAAAATTATTCAAGAAAACCTTTCTTCTTATCTATCTGAAATTAAAGTGCCGACAATCATTATCTGGGGGGAGCGAGATATTATTACTCCTTTTAGCGACGCTCATTTCATAAAGGAAAAAATCCCCGGATCCAAACTGAAAACTTTTCCTGATGTTGGCCATAGTTTGCATAAGGAAGCTCCCGCTCAATTAGTCCAGAATATTTTACAAGACTTACAATAGTTTTATGTTTTATTTTTTAAGTTTTTTTTGGTTTTTACGTGAAGTAAGGACTCTTTTTTTCTGGATTTACCTTTGGCAGTTGAAAGAATATCATTGGGGGAGATTTATAGACCATTTTAGGACTGAGAAAGGGAAGAAATTATTCTGGAATCCAGTTTTTGTTATAAAGATTTTGTTGCTTTTTTATGCTTCTTTTTTAGGTTTGAGTAAATTATTATTACCTTGGCATTTTTATGTTAATTGGATATTTATTTTATCATTTATTTATTTTTTGGAATCTTTGAAAGGATTAAAAGAAATTTTTCAGGATACTTTAAAAAGACCAGTTTTGACACAAAAAACTTCGGTTTTGATTTCCCTTCTTTTAGCTGTTAATTTTTTATTCCTTTATATTTTATTTCAAACTTTTTACTTTGTTTCTTTTCAAAACCTTTATTGGTTTGCTTTCTATTTTTTAATTTTTGATATTTCGGCTCCCGTAATTACGACCATTGTCGTTTTTTTAATTCATCCCTTGAGTGTAATTTTTTTCCGTAACCCCTTAATCAAAAAAGCCAAAAAGAAAAGGGAAAAAATGAAGAACCTTTTAGTTATTGGCATTACTGGCTCTTTTGGTAAAACTTCCACCAAAGATTTTTTAGCCGCCATCTTATCTGAAAAGTTTAAAGTTCTTAAAACCAAAGAACATCAAAATTCAGAAGTTGGAATATCGTCTTGTATATTGAATGAATTAAAAGAGAATCACGAAATATTCGTAGTAGAAATGGGGGCTTACAATAAGGGCGGAATTAAATTTTTATCTGATATTGTAAAACCTAAGATCGGTATTGTAACTGGTATTAATGAGCAGCATTTGGCGACCTTTGGCTCAATGGAAAATCTATTATCTGCTGAGGGGGGAAAGGAACTAATTGATAGCTTGCCAGGGGACGGAGTAGTTTTTTTGAACGGTAGAAACAAATATTGCTTAGGACTTTATGAAAAAACCAAAATCAAAAAGAAGCTTTACGGCGAAAATATTAAATTGGCTGGTTTAGAGAATATTGAAGGGGCAAAGCTGGTGGCAGAAGAATTTGGAATGACCGAGGAGGAAATTAAAAAATCTCTTGAGAAAATAGAAAACCAGTTCCCCGGAATTGAAATTAAGAAAAACAAAGCTGGATTAAATATAATTCAGGCTACTTATTCAGCTAATCCAGATGGCGTTATTTCCCACCTGGATTATCTCAAAACTTTCAGTGGCAGAAAAATTATAGTAATGCCTTGTTTGATTGAGTTAGGAAATGCTTCAGGCGAGGTTCATTGCAAGATCGGCGAAAAAATTTCTGAAGTTTGCGATTTGGCTATAATCACGACAAAGGACAAATTTAACGAAATTCAAGAGAAAACCGGCAACAAGGCTATTTTTATGGATGATCCAAAAGAGATTTTTGAAAAAATTAAAAATTTCTTAAAAGAAGAAGATAACCTGCTTTTGGAGGGTAGAGTGCCAAGGAGATTAATGAATTTATTGGGAATCGGTTAATTTTATGATAAAGCCAATTTCTATATCTTTATCGCCCAATACAGAGAAAGATGATGTTTTTTTAGCTTTAAAATTACTTTTTCAGCCTTGGCGTTGGAAAAGAGGCGAGGCGGTTGAAAGATTAGAAAAAGAATTTAAGGATTATTTAGGCGTAAAGTACGCTTTTTCATTTAATAGCGGGAGGTCATCTTTAATGGCTGTTTTTAATTCTTTGGATTTGGAAAAAAACAGTGAAATTCTCCTTCAAGCTTTTACTTGTAATGCCGTTCCAAACCCAATTTTGTGGTCAGATATCAAACCGATCTATGTAGATTGCGATGAAAATACCTTCAATATTGACATTGAGGATTTAAAAAAGAAAATCGGGCCAAAAAGTAAAGCTGTAATAGTTCAGCATACCTTCGGCCTTCCGGCAAACTTAGATGAAGTTATAAAAATTTGTGATCAAAATAATTTAGTTTTAATTGAAGATTGCGCTCATGCTCTTGGCGCGACTTACAATGGGAAAAAGCTGGGAACTCTCTCTAAAGCTGCTTTTTTCAGTTTTTCTAGGGATAAGATAATATCTTCTGTTTATGGTGGAATAGCGGTAACGAATAATGATATTTTAGCTCAAAGAATAAAAGAATTTCAAAAGAAAATTAGCTACCCGTCTTTCTTTTGGGTTTTTCAACAATTGCTACACCCAGTTTTGATGAATTATTTGATTTTGCCTACATATCGAATCTTTGGAAAATATTTATTAATTATTTTTCAATGGCTTCAGATTTTATCAAAAGCAGTGCACTGGAAAGAAAAAAGAGGTGAGAAGCCTTCCTATTTTCCAAAACGTTTTCCTAATGCCTTGGCAATTTTGGCTCAAAATCAATTTAAAAAACTGGAAAAATTGAATAATCATAGAAAGAAAATAGCCGCTTTTTATAAAGAAGAACTTTTGAGTACGGAGTATAAACTACCAAATACGCTTGAAGGAAGTGTTTTTCTTCGATTACCCATCAGACATCCAAAAAGCCGCCAGATTGTAAAAGACGCATGGCGTAATAATATATTAATAGGGGATTGGTACGATAAAGTTATTGCGCCCCACGATACAAAATTGGAGAAAATGAAATATGAAATAGGTTCTTGCCCAAAAGCTGAAGAATTAACAAAAGAAACCTTTAATTTGCCAACCCATATTAACATTTCAGAAATTGAAGCAAGGGCGATCTTAAGTTTTCTTAAAAGATATGGAAATTAAGGATATTCAAGATAAAAATGTTTGGGAAGATTTTTTGGTAAAATGTGAAGAGAAAACTTTTCTTCAGAGTTGGAATTGGGGAGAATTTCAACAAAATATTGGCAATAGAATTTGGAGATTCGGTCTGTATCAAAATGGAATATTAGTTTGTCTTGCCTTTATAACAAAAATAGAGGCAAAAAGGGGTAAGTTTCTTTTAATCCAGCACGGACCCACCGTATTTAAAATTGAGGCAGGCGGACCAATTTTTAAATTAGATATTCTCAAAGTCTTATTGGAAAAATTGAAGGTAATTGCCAGAGAAGAAAATTGCAGCTTTATTAGAATTAATCCTTTGTGGGAGAAAAACCGAGAGAATCAGAGTATTTTGAAAAATCTGGGGTTCAGGGAGGCTCCGCTTCATGCCAATGCTTATGAAGCCACTTGGAAATTAGATATTGCTCTTTCAGAAGAGGAAATTCTAAAGAATATGCGAAAAACCACTCGTTATCTTATTCGTCAAGCATTGAAAATCCCTGAGCTTGAAATTGTAAAAAGCGAGGCAATGGAGCATATTAATCTTTTCCAAGAATTAAACTTGGCAGTTTCTAAATATCAAAAATTTATTCCTTTTCCTTCAGATTTCGTTAAGAACGAATTTGATATTTTTCTTAGAGATAAGCAAGCTCTACTTTTTTTTGGAAAATACGAAAAAGAAGTTATAGCTTCTGCTTTAATTATTTTTTGGTCTGATATTGCTTTTTATCATCAAGCAGCCCTCCATCCAAAATATCATAAAACACCAATAGCTTATTTTTTACAATGGGAGGCAATTAAAGAGGCAAAAAAAAGAGGTTGTAGAATCTACGATTTCTGGGGATATATTGACCCCCAAAAAAACCCTTCGCATCCTTGGGCCGGACCGACTTTGTTTAAAATGGGTTTTGGCGGATATAAGAAAGAATATGTTCAAACCCAAGACTACCCCTTGTCTTTTAAATATTTCTTAACCTATATTTTTGAAAAATTAAGAAAAATT
The DNA here is from genome assembly GCA_038062035.1 of Patescibacteria group bacterium. Classification (GTDB taxonomy): domain Bacteria; phylum Patescibacteriota; class Minisyncoccia; order Minisyncoccales; family 2-12-FULL-40-12; genus JBBTXV01. The sequence goes on along the minus strand of JBBTXV010000015.1, from coordinate 14,593 downwards.
AAGAGAAGACTTTAAGAGCCATGGTCAGGAGATTTAGAAAACCATATAGAATAAGAAAGAAAAAATCGGTTTTTAAAATATTGTTCAAAAGCCGTTTATTTTGGTTAATTATTTTAGTTCTATTAATTTTTGGATCAGCTTTTTATTTTTTAATTTTTTCTACCACTTTCCAGATTAAGAAAATTCAGATTTTGGGTAATCAAAGGATTCAAACTCAGGATATCAATAATTTTCTTAACCAAAAAATTAATCAGAAATTGTTTTTCCAGACAAAAAGCGTTTTTTTAGTAAATATTAAAAAGATAAAAAATTCTTTCCTTGAAACTTTTCCTCAGGCAGAAGGAATAAAAGTTAAAAGAAAATTACCTTCTATTCTTGTAGTTCAAGTCCAGGAAAGATCTGGTGTTGGAGCTTGGTGTAGAGGAGAAGATTGTTATTCTATTGATAGAAGGGGGGTAATTTTTGAGAAAGTGAATGAAGGATATAGTTTTGTGATTAGATTTGGAAATGAAAAAGAACCATTTTTGGGAGAACAAATCCTCAAAGAAAATCAAATGGAAGATATTTTAAAAATTCAAGAGAATCTGACTACGAAAATTAAATTAACGAATAAGGAATTTGTTTTAGTGAACGCAGATAGAATAAACGTTAAAACTTCAGAGGATTGGGAGATCTATTTTAACCTTAGAGAGAATCTGGATTGGCAGTTAACAAAATTAAAGTTAACCCTGGAAAAAGAAATTCCTTTAGAAAGGAGAGGGAGTTTGGAATATATAGATTTGAGATTTGGTAACTTCGTCCCTTTTAAATACAGAGGAGCTCAACCACAGGGAATTAATCAAAATAGTATATAAAAATGGAGTAACCTGCTCTGCCAAAAGGTTCTTTTCCTTCAAGCCAATCGTAGAAACTTGTTTCTTGATCAAATCCTTTTTTTGGCTTAGCTACGCCTCCCATTAGATGATTTGAAGAAACCGCCAGCCAGCCTTTTGGCGGTCCTTTCATTTCCTTAGGATCAAACCTGACATATTTTTCTTTTAACCAGTATTCGCTTTCTTCTCCGCCAAAATAATCAAGATAAATTTTATCTATTTTATTTTCTTCAACGAATTTAATCAGGCGGTAAAAATCCTGGCCCCAATCGTAATTTGAGTCCACAGCTATTTTGTGGCCATTTTTGATTCCGCCGCCAAGTTCATTAAAGTAAGAGAGGTAGTGAGGAAAGGTTAGGATAGATGAAAAAATGTACCAGCTAAATAATAAAACAGTTACAAGTATAAAATATAAACGGTTTATTTTTTTTGAGATAGTTTGAAAGCTTTGATAGATCGCTAAAACAACCAAAATATAGGTAAATGGCAAAACCGGGATCAAGTGGCGCAGGCCAATATTTAGATTACTTTTAATTGCAGCTATCCAGTAAAAAATGACCCAAAAAAATATAGCAAAGATCCAGAAATTATTTTGAGTTAATTTTATCTTCTCGCCCAATTTCTTCTTTAAAAAAGAAACAAAAAATAAGATAATGGCAAGGATGCTGAGAAAATGAAAGGCAAGGGGAAGTTTAAATAAATAAATCAAAGGAAAGTAGTATCGCCAGCCTTCAGCTGAGATCTGGCCCAGAAAATATGTAGTATTGCCCCATGCTGATCTTTGCAAAGCCATTAGTATTCCTCTAAAATATTGAGCTGGCGCTCGTAAAAATTCTTTTCCTGCCATCCAAATAGTAATTTCTTTGGCAAAGGAGGCGGGGTTAGAAGAAATATCGGCTCTTGTATCTCTTACTTGTTGTTCTATTGGATAATGCCAAACGTTAAATTGATAAATTGGCCAAATAATAAATAAAAACCCTATTAATCCCGCTAAAATCGCTTTTCCAAAATATGAGAAAAAAATTTTCCCACGACTTAATTCTTTTTTTGTGAAAAGAAAAATATAGATAATGGTGATAATGATAAAGAAAGGAATGAGAAGTAAAAGGGTGAATTTGAAGAGTTGGGCTAAGCCAAAAGTAAGGCCGGCAAATATCACATTTTTCAAAGAGGGATTCTGGAGAAATTTGAGCCAGAAGATTATTGCGATTAAGGCTCCCAAAGCCGCTCCTACGTCAGTAGTGACAAGCCGGCCGTGAGCCAAAAATTCTGGAGAAAAAGTAAATAAACTAAGGACTAAAAGAGCCGGTATTCCCCCTGTCATTTTTTTTGTCCACCAAAAAAGAAGCCAGCCAAGAAAAATTAGAAGAGAGATCATTATTATTCTTGCCCAGAAAATAATTTTAGCAGGATCGTTGCCAGAAGAATAAAGAAGCTCTCTCCCAAAATCAAACTGAACCCACCAAGGAGGCGCTTCGTCTTTTTGGAGCCAGGCGGGATGAGTGTCTGGAAAGTTTAGATTGAGAAAGAGTAAGGGCAAGGCAGCGAGATCTTTAACTAAAGGGGGGTGTTCCGGGTTTAATCTGTAATCTTGTTTTGCCAGATAAGAGAATCCTGCTCCAATATGAGCTTTTTCATCAAAAGTCAGCGAATCACTAATCATACTGAAGAGAGCGGCCAGAAACATAAAAGCAAGGAGGAAGAATGCAATAGTATTTGTTAGACGATTTGAGATCATGGATTTTTAAAAAATTTCAAATATCCAAATTCTGTCTTTTTCTATTAAATTTCCTTTTGGAAAACGTTCAAGAAGGGATTTGAGGGGGTTGAGATCTTTATTCATTGTGAAAACGAAATCTCCTGACAAGAAATTAATCGTTTCAAGTTTTTCGGGTTCAACATAAATAGCATCGTTTCTGCCCTGGGTTTTTTGAATAAATCTTGATACTTCAGTTGGCAGATCCCCTTCGTTTTTAATAACGTATTTCCTTGTTTTTTCAGGAATGTTATTTAATTCCTTACCCACATCAAAAAATTTTATCGTGAAAGCATCCTCCAATTTTGGATTTTTTGCCCAGACGAGAAAGTACATAACAAAAGATGAGATGAGCATTAAAATTAATAAGAGAAAGGACAGGGAATTGAGAAGCGGAACCTTTATTTTTCCTTTAATCCATTCATAAAAAAGATAGGCTCCCAAACCGCTAAAAATATAAGACACGGGAATAACTCCAATTGGTCTTAGGGCATGAGGAATTCCTTCTGTCGTTAAAACAGAAGGCAAAAGAAGAGATAAGAACCAGATTAACAGAAACAGAGAAACTCCCATTCTTTCAATTTTGTTAATCTGATTATTTTTAAAATAAATAATTTGGTAAAAGCACCAGATTATGCCAATAAGGAAGAAAATACCCGCAAGAGGCGATAATTGGGGAAATCCAGAGAGATTATGCCTTAAATTTACGTCTCCTCGGAAATTAAACATCAAAAGATGTATTCCTAAATTTTTAACGAATAATTTTAAGGGGTTTTTTTCTTCAAAAATTGAAACGCCGATGGATCGAGAGATAAAATCTTGGGGGTGATTAAGAAAGTAGATTCCTATTGGTAAGGCAATGAAAATAATAGCTAAACTTAGAAAAAGTGCAGAAACGATATATTTTTTTTGCCAATTCCTTTTTAGAGCGACAAAAAACCAAAAAATTAGCAAGAAAGCGATAACTATTACTGCTAAGCGAAAACTAATATAGGTGTAAAATCCAAGGCCGAAAATTAAACCAGAGAGAATAAAATCCAGTAACTTTTTTGTCCTTGAAGCCCGAAAGAAAAAATAAAATGAAAAAACAAGAATTAATGGAGTTAAAATCGCCCGAAAGCCAATCCGGCTGAAATTTATATGCCAGAAAGAAATTGCTATGAAAAAAGAGCTTAAAAGTGCAATTAATTTTACTTTTTTTTCTTCAAGATTGAGAAAGCGAAAAATTTCCAAACATAGAAGATATTGGCCCAAAACGGTTAAAACCCCGATTGTGGCAGGAATAATTTTAAAAGATAGAATTGAGACTCCAAAAAGCGAGAAAGAAAAAGCCAGAATCCACATAAAAAGACCTTCCCGGCCATGATTATCTGGATAAAAAATTTTAAAAGATCCGGTTTCTAAGCTTTCTAAAGCATCGTTGGCGTAAGCCGTTTCATCTGGCCAGAGACCCGGAGGAATTGAACCAAGTTGCCAAAATCTTAAGAAAGCAGCAATCGCCAAGATAAAAAAGAGCAACAGTAAATATTTTTTATTATTTTTAAGCATTAAGTTATTTTAGCAAAATAAAAAAATATGAACAATCTGATTATCACTCTTGACAATTGATTGCTAATTCCCTATCATGGAAAGAATATGGGGATAACTGAACGTCAGACAGGGATATTAAATAGCATAATTACAGAATATATTAACTCAGCTCATCCTATTTCTTCCCAGTTACTTGAAGAAAAGTATGATTTTGGAATTCGTCCAGCCGCCATCAGGATTGAGATGCAAAAACTTACTGATAATGGTTATCTTATTCAGCCCCACACTTCTTCAGGAAGAGTGCCAACCGACAAGGGTTACCGACTTTTTGTTGATAGGGTCTTAGAAAAGAATTTTACTGATGAAAATTTTGATGACAATTTTTGGGAGGATTTGAAGATTGATGATACATTAAAATTTATTCAATCCCTTACTAGAAGCTTAGCTGAGCATTCTTCTAATCTGGCTTTAAGCTATTTGCCAGACGAGGGAATTTTATGGAAAGAAGGGTGGGAAGAGATTCTTCGAGAGCCAGAATTTAGGGAAGAGAAGTTCGTTTTTAATTTTACCCAATTCCTTAAAGATATTGAGGAGAATATTGACAATCTCAAAGTTAACTCAAGGATTAAAATTTATATTGGGAAAGAAAGCCCTTTTCCGAAAATCAGGGATTTCAGTATAATTATTTCCAAATGCCATTTTCCAAATAAGAAAGAGGGGATCGTGTCTATTTTAGGCCCAAAAAGAATGGCTTATGAGAAAAATATCAGTTTAATTAATTCTTTAACAAAATTATTGGATAGTTTTTAGAAAAAATGAAGGATAAAGATATTGCAGGAGAAAAGGAAAATATTGAAGAGTTGATAAAAAATCTTGAAGAGTGCCAGAAACTAAGAGACGAATATCTAACTGGCTGGCAAAAAGCTATGGCTGATTTTCTGAATTACAAAAAGGAAGAGATGGGGAGAGTCGGCGATTTTTTAAAATACGCTAACGCAGGATTTGTTTTGAAGATTTTGCCGATTTTAGATAATTTTGAATTAGCCGAAAAAATATTACCCGAAAATTTTAAAAACGATGAGAATGTTAAAGGGCTATTAATGGTTAAAAATCAAATCCAGGATTTTTTGAAATCTCAGAAAGTTGAAGAAATAAAGTCAGTGGGCGAAAAATTTGACCCCAACTCCCACGAAATTATCGGAGAAGTTGGCCTTTCCGAAGATTCAGCGCAGGAGGATAAATCAGGTACAATTATTGAAGAAATCCAAAAAGGTTATACAATAAACGGCAGGTTATTGAGGCCTGCGAAAGTCAAAATTACAAAATAATTATAAATAAAAATATGGCAAAAATATTAGGTATTGATTTGGGTACGTCAATTTCAAAAATGGCTTCCATTGTGGCAGGCGAACCAAAGTGTCTTGAAAACAGAGAGGGCTCAATTTTGACGCCCTCGGTCGTGGCGTTGTCAAAAACAGGCGAGAGATTAGTTGGAGTTTTGGCTGAAAGGCAATCAATTACTAACCCAAAAGACACTATTCATTCGGTAAAGAGGTTTATTGGCCGCCGTTTCAAAGACCCTGAAGTTCAAAAAGAATTAAAACTCTTATCTTACGAAACCAGAGAAAGAAAAGATGGCGAGGTGGAAATTAAAATGGGGGATAAGTGGTTGACCCCGATTGAAATTTCAGCGATGATTTTACAAAAATTGAAAATAGACGCTGAAGAAAAGCTGGGGGAGAAAGTGGAGTCGGTAGTTATCACTTGTCCGGCAAACTTTGACGATTCCCAGAGAAAAGCGACTAAGGCGGCGGGAGAAATTGCAGGGTTTAAAGTTTACCAAATTATAAACGAACCAACTTCAGCTGCTTTGGTCTATGGCCTTGGAAAGAAATCGGTTGAAAAAGTGGTAGTTTATGATTTTGGAGGCGGTACTTTTGACGTAACTGTTTTGAATATTGCTCCTGATATCGTTGAAGTAATAGCCACAGGCGGGGAAGCTCATTTGGGGGGCCGAGATTTTGATCAAAGAATTATCAATTGGATTATTGAAGAGTTTAAAAAAGAGCAGGGGATTGATTTGTCAAAAGATCCTTTAGCTTTGCAAAGATTAAAAGAAGCGGCTGAAAAAGCGAAAATAGAATTATCTTCGGCTTTGTCAACCGAAATAAATCTTCCTTTTGTTTCCTCTGATCAAGCGGGCCCAAAGCACCTTTTGTATAAATTATCAAGAGCCCAATTTGATAATATGGCTCGTGATTTGGTTGAAAGATCTGTTGAAAGAACTAAAAAAACTTTGTCTGAAGCGAAAATGGCGGTAAAAGATGTCACTGAAATTGTTTTGGTTGGTGGAACAACTTTAATTCCTTTAGTCAGGGAAGCTGTAAAAAATCTTTTTGGTAAAGAACCTAATAAGTCAATTAACCCTGAAGAAGTGGTAGCAATGGGAGCAGCTATTAATGCTGAAATTTGGAGGGCTAAAGAAGAGGGTGGTTCTCCCGAAGGCGACATAAAAAGCGTTTTGCTTTTGGACGTTTTGCCTTTATCTCTTGGTATTGAAACTTTGGGTGGGGTAAATACTGCAATGATCTCAAAGAACACCACTATCCCTACTGCTAAAACTCAAATTTTTTCCACAGCAGCTGATAATCAAACATCGGTTGAAATTAATATTTTGCAAGGGGAAAGACCAATGGTGCAGGATAACCGTTCAATTGGTAAATTTATTTTAGACGGAATACCTTCTTCTTCTCGGGGTATTCCCCAGATTGAGGTAATTTTTGATGTTGATGTTAACGGGATTTTGACGGTTACGGCTAAAGATAAGGCTACCGATAAGAGCCAATCAATTAAAGTTGAAGGATCAATTGGTCTCTCAAAAGAAGAAATAGAAAGAATGAAAAAGGAAGCTGAATTGCACGAAGAAGAGGATAAAAGGAAAAGAGAATTAATTGAAGCTAGAAATTTTGCTGATAATTTGATTTATACTACTGAAAAAACCCTAAGGGAAGCGGGAGATAAAATCTCTCCTGAAGCCAAAAAAGAAATTGAAGAAGGAGCTGGAGCATTGAAGAAATCAAAAGACTTAGATAATATAGAAGACATAAAACAAAAAACTACGGAATTGTCTCAATTAATCCAAAAAGTTGGTGAGGCAATGTACAAGGCGGCTGAAGGGCAAAAACCACCAGAAGGAGGAGAAGAACCAAAAACTGAAGAAGGAGAATACCGCGAAAAATCATAAAGCATAAAACATAGAGCATGAAGCAAAAATTTAATTAAATGTTTCATGTTTCATGTCCATGAATAAAGATTACTATCAAATTTTAGGTGTTCAAAAAGGCGCTTCAACTGATGAAATTAAAAAAGCTTATTACAAGTTGGCTCATAAGTACCATCCAAGCAGGAAAGAAGGGGATGAAAAAAAATTTAAAGAGATAAGCGAGGCATATAAAATTCTTTCTGATAAAGAAAAGAAAGCTCAATACGATCAGTTTGGCCGGGTCTTTGAACAGGGAGAAGGATTTTCCGCCCAAGGCGGACCCGCCTGGGGCGGAGATTTTACTTGGGCTTGGGGTAAACCGGGAGTGGAGTTTGATTTTGGAGATATGGGGGATATTTTTGAAGATATGCTTGGTTTTGGTTCGTCTCGGAAAAAAAGAGATATTAAAAAAGGGAAAGATATTGAAATTGAGTTAGAAGTTTCTTTGGAAGATGTTTTGAAGGGAAAAGAAAAAGAATTTTCTTTACAAAAGCAGATTTTATGCACAAGGTGTCAGGGAAAGGGAGCTGAACCGGAGACAAAAATTAATGAATGTTTTTCTTGTCGGGGAACGGGCCAAGTTCAACAGATTAAAAAGACATTTCTTGGCTCTTTTACTCAATTTATTATTTGTCCTGAATGCGGGGGTGAGGGTTCAAAACCCGAAAAACCTTGTAATGTTTGCCGGGGTGAAGGAAGAATAAAAGGGGAAGACAAAATAAAAATTTTTATTCCTTCTGGCATTGATACTAATCAAGTGATTAGAATTGAGGGGAAGGGGGAAGCTGGTAAAAAAGGAGGAAGGGCGGGGGATTTATATGCCAGAATTATCGTTAAAAAACATCCTATTTTCCAGAGAAGGGGAGATGACTTATATCTTGTCATTTCTGTATCGTTTTCTCAATTGGTCTTGGGGGATGAAGTTCAAATTTCCATTTTGGAAGGCCAAAAACTTTTATTAAAAATTCCCTCAGGTTCCGAACCCGGCAAGATTTTACGGATTAGCGGCAAGGGAGTGCCTCGTTTTGGCAATTACGGGAGAGGAAATTTATATGTTGAGTTATCAGTAAAAATTCCGAAAAAATTAACCAAAAAACAAAAAGAACTTTTAGAAAGATTAAAAGAGGAAGAAATATAGAAACTATAAACCTTAAACTATAAACTAATTTGAACTAAAATCCGCTGTTTTATCAGCGGATTTTAGTTTTCGGAAAGAATGAAAAATTCCAAATAATGATTAGTGTATAGCATATTATGTTTTCTTGCCAAGTATAAAATAAAATCACCATCTCTGGCGTTTCTTATTTCCTAAATGGTGCAGTATTCTTGAATTAGTGCGAACGCATTTTTCCGAAAAAATCCCCTCGCGAAAATTCGGAAAGGCGGCGGAGCCGCACCGCTGACAATTTCAAGTTTTTGAATGATTTAAGTGTAAATCATTCCAGTAAATATTTCAATGAAAAATGATTGAAAAATTTACTGCTCTGGCGGCAAATTCTTTTATGAAAATTCTTAAACAAAAAATTAGAAAAGAAGAAGGGTCGGCGCAAAAAGTCTGCGCGCGACCCTCGTGTCGGGAGTGGGGAGGATGTTTATATCCTTTTCTCCCACTGATGTCCGCACTGGGTGCACTTGAAGTTGCCATCCACGCGACCGGCCACATCATTCCGCTTGTAGTTCTCCATCTTGCCGGTGAGAGTGGCACACTCGGTGCAGAGATAGTGATTGCGCTCGATGAGGTTGCCCTTGAGATCGCGGATCTCGAGAACCTTCATCCGTTGGAAGGCGCCCCAGAACTCGTCCGACCCCGGCATCTTCACCACCACGCCACCACCCGGAAAGAACGATGCTTCCCCGTTGCGAATCTTGAGGGAGCGAACTCGTCTTCCGTTGAGTTTCCCCGGACCAAGTTGCACGTTCAGCGTTTGATTGCGCACCCAGAGAGGCACCCGTGTCCTCGGTTCAAAAAGGACTTCAACGCCGTTTCGCATTTTCGCTCACCTCCTATTCGGTTGGAAATGCTAGGACTAGCAACACTCTACCAGAAAAATCATGCGATTACAAGCAAACAAAGAAACCTGCAAGTTTCTTATCCGCGAGTCGTTTTGGAAAATTTTTCTTTTCTGTTTCTAACAGAATCGGGAATTTCTTTTTACCCCGAAAAATCCGTACGATTTGGCCGCCGAGCGAAGCGAGGCGACATCTGAATCTTTGACATTTCCAACGTGGTGCCCCCAGTAGGAATCGAACCCACAACCGTCTCCTTAAAAGGGAGCTGCTCTGCCAATTGAGCTATGGAGGCGAATTAGTAATTATTTATTTTAGCAGGATTTTATAAAAAATCAATAGGATTTATCCCAAAAGGATTTTACCTTTTCCTTCTATCTTATGGATAAAAAAATCAATAACCTCTGGTTTATAAATCCGATAGTTATTTATTGGGTTTCGTAAGGCTTTCAGTTTACCTGTTTTATCCCAATTACGAAGCGTAAGGGGGGTTACTGTTAATAGTTTAGCTACTTCTTTGACTGTAAGGTATTTATTTGGCTTTGGAATTTTTATACGATTAATTCTGATTGGAATTCCGTTCATTTTTTTAAATTATTAATGTTTATTAATCTTTTATCATAAAAACATTTATAAACCTTAATTAATTATAAATAAACAAAAAGTGTTGTCAAGCTTTTTTAGTTAAATTTGAAATAATTTAGTATTTTTATTAGTTTTTAATAATTCCTCAAATTTTATTATTGTTAAAATTATAATTTAAAATAGTATTTTTATTATTTAAGGCTGAATGCCTTAAATCTCAAGATTTATTTTCCACATATTAAGTATGTTGACAAGGTATTTTCTGTGATAAAATAATAAGAACAAATAAGATAAGTCATGATAGCGGAGATTTAAGTTTATCATTTGGATTTGTAATGAAAAAAGAATTAAATAAAAAATGATTCAAAAAAATTCATCCGAAAAATATTTCAGTATTTTTCTGAGGAAGGTTCAAAAATATTGTTTTGCCTCGGTTATCTTAGGGATCTTTATTTTTTTACCTGTAATTGTTGCGAGTTCTCTGGTAGACAAGCTACTTCCTGAAACTATTGAAATATACCCTAGCCAATTAAATGATTCTTCTGGTTGGTTTAATGTTGAAAAAGTTTTAGGCCCTCCGGATGTTTTAACAGATGGAGATTTAAATATTTTTTCTGAATTAAATTCAGCCATATATAAAGAAGGTTCTCTAAGTTTGATTATCTCTAGCTTTGATCAAACAGAAGTTGATTTTACGAAAGAAAAAGAAGTGGAAGAAATCAAACCGAAAGAAATAAGCGATGAAGAAAAAACTACTCCAGAAAAAACTACTCCAGAAAAAACTACTCCAGAAATGACTACTGAAGAATTAATTGAGAAATCTGAACCAGAGCAGGAAAAAGAAAATAAAATAGAATGGGAGAAAAATCTTGAAAAACAGCAAGAGGAAGGAGTACAAGAACAAGCACAAGAAGAGGAGCAAAAATTAAAAGAAGAAAAAAAATCTGAGGAAGATCTTATTTTAAAGAATGAATATTCTTTCCTGGAAGAAAGTAAAAATTTTCTGGCGAACAAGAAAACAAAATTTCTTGGAGAAGTAAAAAATTTATTTGTTGATTTAATCAATAAACGGGTTTTAGCCAAAAATAGTATTGCATTTAATGAAGCTCAGGATTTCGATTTTGAATCAGCTAAAATTAAATTTTCTTTTGCTATTGGAGAAAAAAAATCTGAAATACCTCATCCGACTCCGCCCGTTCCGCCAGTTAAAGAAGAGGAAAAGATAGAAGAAGATCAAAAAAGTGAAGAACCGGTTAACGAGAAGACAAATATTGGAGATTTATCGGGAGAACAGCCCCTTGAAATAAAATCTCAAGAGCCAGTAGAATCTTTAAAGCCTCAGGAAATATTACCTTCAGTAATAAATATTGAAGGAGAGAGTAATGCTTGGAAAGCTTTTAGTAATTTTGTTTTTGAAGGAGTTTATAAAATTAAAGATTTTTTTGACATCTTAGTTGCAAAAACGGTTCTTATAGTTAAAGCTCAAGTAGAACCTTTATTAGAGGATAATAGTCAGCCAAGCCAAGAGATAAAAAATAGTGAGGCAGATCAAGAAATAATAAATGAAGAAAATGATGGCGCTTCAAAAGGGGAAGAAATAATTGAAGGAGGTGAATCAAGGATAGATGATGAAGAAAATAGTGAAGAGGAAGAGGCAGGTGAAAATCCTGAAATAGTTTCAGACGGTGAAGATGAAAAAACCACCCCTGATTTATCAGATGCTAAAATTATCGTTTGGTGGTCTTTAGATGGAATAAATTGGGAAATATTGGATAAGATTTCTTATTATCCTTTGTCTAATTTCACTAACGGAGGCTATTTTACTCACGAAGCTCCTTTTCTAAAAAATTGGAAAGATATTAAGGATTTAAAATTGAAGTTTGAGGGAATGGTTGGCGGGGAAAGTACATTTACAGCTTATTTGGATAGCGCGTGGGTCCAGGTTAGTTTGAAAGAAAATTTACAGAAAGATTCTGATATAAAATCTGAAAAACATTTTAAATCCAGCGAATTTCCTGAATTTGAATTGACGAAAGCAACAGATGAGAAAAATAGAGAAAATAATATTTTGGAAAAGATAATCGATTTTTTCCAGCCAATCCAAAATCAAGAAAATTTACAAATCGGAGTAACTTTAGTAAATCAGGATGGAGAAGAAAAATCACTTTTGAGAGAGCAAGATTTCATCGTCCAAAAAAATCAAGAATACAAATACAAATTTAAAATTCAAAAACCTCAAGATTTTGCCCCCGGAGTTTATAATACTAAAATTAATTTTGAGAAAGATGGAGAAATTCAATCAATGGAGAAGGGTTTTTCCTGGGGGTTGATAGATGAGGTACCAACGCCTCAAGGCGAGCCTCAATACACTCGTCAAATTACGGGGGAAGAAATAAGTATTCCTATTGGAGAATCAGCTTTTTTGATAGTTCCAGCTGATAAAATTCCAGATGGCGCTAAGGTTGTGATTCGAGATCTGGATGATGAAATTTTTAGCGAAGGACCGAAAATATCTCAATCAGAAGGAAATTTTCAGATTACTGTTGATCCAAAAGAATCTGGAATGAAGCCTGGTAGATATAGGCTCCAAGTTATTGAAGAGGAAAAGGGAAGTAAGGATCAAAAAGTTATCTTTGAGAAAGCTTTTTTCTGGGGGGTTTTAGCTTTTAATCCAGATTACGCAGTCTATCCTTTAAAAAGTAGAGCATATTTATCTTTTGCCGTTCTTGATGATTTTGGAAAAATGATTTGTGATGCAGGTTTGGTTGCTAAAATTACTAATCCCAAAGGGAGAATAACTTATCTTGGAACTGGCAATGGAACTATTAAGGTTAACGAAGATTGTTACAATTACGACAAAACAAATAAACCTGACTACGAAGCCGATTTTCAACCAACGTTTGAAGGAGAATATCAAGTAGAGGTTGTTGCCAGATTTAAAGACGGCCAAAGAACCTTAAAAGATTCTTTCTTCGTTGATGCCAAAATTCCTTTCTATCTTAAAAGAACTGGTCCAACCAGAACTTTTCCTTTAGCTAAGTATGAATATCTTTTGGAATTAGATGCTAAAGAAAATGGTAAATATGAAGTTATTGAGAAAGTTCCTTCAGCATTTAGAGAGGTAAATATTGAAAGTTGCGAACTTCAAAATTGTCAATTTGTAATTGAAGATTTGGGAGATATAAAAATTCTTAAATGGACTTTTGAAAGCAAAAAAGATTCTATTAATAAACTTGTTTATTCTTTTAAGCCTCCTTATATTTCTCCTTATCTTTATCTTTTTGGACCAGCTAAAATTATATTTGAAAAAGAATTAGAAAAAGAATTAGAAGAAGAATTTGAAAAAGAATTAGAAGAAGAATCTGATGAAGAGAGCTATTTTTCTTTAAATTGGGAAGAGCCGAGAAATTGGCTTATTGCCAATGATGCTGTTTGCAATTCTCAAGATGGCGGTGGCAATTGGAATGTCGCAGCTAAGTGGTCTTGCGGTAATGTTCCTGGCACTGCAGATAGTGCAGTAATTACCAGCGGCAACAATATTACTGTTGATATAAACACAGCTGAAGTCAAAGCAGTGACAATCAATAGTGGCGCTACTCTTTCTATTAGTTCCAGCGCTTGCGCTGGCGCAGCTTGCAACCTTAAAATTGGCAATACAGCAGCTGATGGTACGGGTTTTACCAATAATGGCACCTTCACTGCAAATACCGGGAAAGTTACTATAAAGTCTGATGTTTCCATGACATTATTTTCAGGCACTTTTACTGGTGGTAGCGCTCTTTATGATCTTACTCTCAACCCGGATCCGGCGGCTGATCGTACTTATACTGTTGGCGTTGCGATTGACGTTACAAATAATTTTTTAACTAATCCTGGATCTGCTTTACTTAACGACTTAACCGTTAACCTTAGTGGTACAACCACAGTTACTGGAACCTTAACTATAAACGGTCTGGGCTGTAGCTCGGCTGATAGCACAGCTTCCCGAACATTCTTTGACACTACATCTACTAACCATGCTTTGACAGCTGGCCTGATTGATATTAAATCAAATGCCTTGAATTGCAAGATAACGGCTAACGGTTCTACCATCACTTTAACCGGAACATCAGGCACTCTCTTTACAAGAAGTGGAACTTTTACTCAGGGCACATCAACCGTAGTCATGAATCCAGATGCAGCAGTTACCTTAACTTCTGGAACTATTACTTTTAACAATTTAACCCTTTCGCCAACCATCACAGTAGCCAGAACCTATACTTTTGGATCAGGCGCTTTAACAATTGATGGCAACTTCAACATTAATCCTACTGCGAGTTCAGCCTTGGCTTTGACAGTTAACATGGGAGCTGCAATTACGGTGGCTGCCACCAAAACAACAACTATTACTCGCACTACCTCTGCTACTTCAAACTTGGATACCACAGGAACTAATTACGCTTTATCAACTGGTAATTTAGATATTGCCACAGGTGGCACCTTAACTGCCAATGGTTCAACTGTTACTCTGACTGGAACCACAGGCACTCTCTTTACAAGAACTGGTACTTTCACTGGAGGAACTTCAACTGTTGTCTTTAA
>JBBTXV010000014.1:0-9522 GCA_038062035.1 Patescibacteria group bacterium | reverse complement strand
TGCTCCCCGGGTAGGATTCGAACCTACAACCTTCTCGTTAACAGCGAGTCGCGCTACCATTGCGCCACCGGGGAATGTGCCGCGAAGCGGCAATCTTAATATACTATATTTTTAATATCCTTTCAATTTTTTCAAATCGCGATGCTCCCTGATTCTCTCTAAGGCCTTAGCCTCAATCTGGCGGATTCTTTCTCTAGTTACTCCAAACTCGTTTCCCACTTCTTCCAAGGTATGGGTGATACCGTTTTCCAAGCCAAATCTCATTGCCAAAATCTTCTGCTCTCTTGGCGTCAAATCAACCAAAATTTCTTGCAACCTTTCTTTCAGCAAAGTCCGGCTCGCCTCCAAAGAAGGCGATATTTCTTTTTCGTCTGGAATAAATTCAGCAAGAATACTTCCTTTTGTTTCCTCGCCAATGGGAGTTTCCAATGAAATAGTTTCTTGGGAGATTTTGGCGATATGATAGACTTTATCAACTTCAATTCCCATTTCAGCCGCGATTTCTTCAGCTGAAGGTTCCCTGCCTAAATTCTGGAGTAGACTCCTTTTAGCTTGAGTATATTTTGACATTGTTTCCACCATATGGACTGGAATTCTAATAGTCCTTGCCTGGTCAGCCAAGGCCCTTGTTATGGCCTGGCGAATCCACCAAGTGGCGTAAGTGGAAAATTTGTATCCTCTTCTCCAGTCAAATTTTTCAACCGCCCGAAACAAGCCCAAATTCCCCTCTTGAATTAAATCCAAAAGGGTCAAGTTTGGCGAACGGCCAACATATCTTTTAGCAATAGAAACCACTAATCTCAAATTTGCCTGAGCTAATTTTTTCTTTGCCTCTAAATCCCCTTTTTCAATTTTCTTTGCCAGATCTTTTTCCTGATCGGCCGTCAAAAAAGAAACCTTGCCAATTTCTTTTAAATAGATCTGGACTGGGTCAATCTTTATTGCTGTTGATGGTTTTGGCCCTCTTTTTTTGGGCTCTTCAAAATCTAAAAATTCCTTAACTTCTTTCACCTCAACTCCTTCTTTTTGTAAATTCTCATAGAGCATTTCAAGACCAATAATATCTTTTTCTATATCAGGAAAAAAATGAAGGATTTCAGAAAAAGTGATAAAACCCCGCTGTCTGCCCTTTGAAATCAATTGCGAAAGCTGCTCTTCCTTAAAAACAAGAATTTTCCTCTTTCTAAGCTTGGTTTTGATTTTTTTCTTTGCTTTTTTTCTAACTTGTTTCTTAGTTCTTTTTAAAAATTTTTTCTTTTTTACCCGCCGAAGTTTTAACGAAGACGGACGTTTTTTCAATTTTAAACGAGGACGAACTTTTCTCCGTCCCCTTTTCTTCTTTTGAACTTTTCTCTTTCTTAGTTTTTTAACTTTTTTCTTTTTTCTTTTTGGCATTTTAAACGGTTTCTAAATTATAGAGCTCTTTGGAATACTGGTGAAATTCTTGAGTTAATTCGTTGACCGCCTGAACATCTCCATTGAATTCAGCTTCCTTGAGTCGTTGAGAAATCGTATCAAGTTTCTCTTTGGTTTTCAAAAATTGAATCTCTTTTAAGCAAAGTTGAATTTCCGGCACAATATCTTTCTCTTCAATTTCTTCAATTTCGGATTTTAAAAAAAGGTAATTAAAATAATCTTCTTCTACTCCGATGTTAGGCTTTTGTTCATCTTTCAAGACAGTTAAAATGATTTTTGCTCTTGGGGAGAAAGATTCCTCGCCCAAAACTAAATTCATATTCTGGGGAGATTTTAAAAGCAGAACCAATAATTTTTCTTCCAGAAGTTCTGGCCGGGACTTAACTGGTGAGCGAAGAATCTCCTCTGGCTCCAAGCCATAAAGTTCCTCTTCTTGTTTAACTTTTTTCAATTCCTCAGAAACATCCGATTCTTTAACTCCCAACCTATTTGCCAGTTGCTGAATCCAAAAACTCTGCTCAATTTTATTTGGAATTCTTTTAATAACAGGCAGTAAAATTTTGGAAATTTCTTTTTTGTTTTCTGGTTTTGCTGAATCAATTTTTAAAAAAGCGGTGTCAAAATAAAATTCTAAAATTGATTTTGATTTTTCCATTAAATCTTCCCAACTTTTAGGGTCTGAATTTAAAATTTCGGCTGGATCAGAGCCCTCTGGCATTACAATAACTTTTATATTAAAGCCTTGTTTTTGAGCTAAATCAATTCCCCTCTTAGTGGCGCTATCGCCAGCAATATCCATATCAAAAGCAGTTAAGAGATTTTCCGAATATCGTTTAAGAATCTGAAGCTGATAAGAAGTAAGAGCCGTGCCAGAAGTAGCCACCACATTTGAAAAACCGTTTTGAACAGCCATAATCACATCGGTATAACCCTCAACCAAAACACAAACCTGTTTTTTTCTAACGTCCATTCTTGCCCGGTCCAAGCCGTATAGAATCCGGCTTTTGTCGTACAAAAGAGTATTGGGAGTATTGACGTATTTTGCCACTTCCTCCTTGTCTTTGTCTTTGAAAATCCTACCGCCAAAACCAACGACTTGAGAATTTAAATCAAAGATCGGAAAAATAATTCGGCCTCGAAACCTGTCATAGAAAGACCCTCTTTCAGTAGTTAACCCCAGCCCGGATTTTTCTACTTCTTCTTTCTGATAACCTCTGGAAGTCAAAAAATCTGACAGGCCCTGCCAAACATCGGGAGCGTAACCTATTCTCCACTCTTGAATTGATTTTTCTGAAATGCCCCGCGAAAGAAGATATTTTTTTGCTTCTTTTCCAACCCCGCTTCCCTCAAGCTGCTTTTCAAAAAATTGAGTCGCCAATTCGCAAACTTCGTAAAGCCGCTGCCTTTCGGTTTTTAATTTCGGGTCCTGCCTCTTTAATTCAATTCCGGCTTTTTGAGCCAAAATTCGCAAGGCATCGCCAAATTCCACCCCCTCAACTCGCATCACAAATTTAAAAATATCGCCGCCCTCCCCGCACCCCCCAAAGCAATGCCAAATTTGACGAGAAGGCGAAACAAAAAAAGAAGGTTTTTTTTCTGAATGAAAAGGGCAAAGAGCCCGAAAATTAATTCCGGCTTTTTGAAGTTTAATATAACCGCCGATTACATCAATAATATTCAGCCGACTTTTGATTTCGTCGATTGGAGAAAGCATTAATTGACACGAGAAGCAATTTGATATAATGAATCTAACATAATTTTAATTAAAAGACAATGAGCGTCTAAAATAAAGTTTATCATTATGAAAAATATAACGGCCATTCTTAAGCTCGGAGGAAGTATTATTACTTATAAAAACAAAGGGAGGCCAGGCATTAAAACGGCCTTTGTCAGAAAAGTAGCTAAAGAGCTGTCCCAAGTGTTGAAAAACAAAAGCAAAATCAGGCTTATTCTGCTCTATGGCGCCGGTTCCTTTGCTCACCCTCTTGTCTATAAATACCGCCTGAAAAATCAACCTTTAAAAAATTCTTCTTTTATTCATATAGGAGAGGTAATAAATTCAATGAGGGAACTCGGCACTCAATTAGCAAGAATATTTGCTAAAGAAGGCCTGCCAATAATACCGCTCCAAACAAGCTCGTTAATTCAAAAATCAGGAGAAAAATCTTTCTTTAAAAATTTCTCGGCTCTTGAGACAACTCTTCTCTACCAAGGCATTCCCCTTTTGGGGGGCGATATAGCGGTCGGGGGAAGTAATAAGGTTAATATTATTTCGGCTGATGAAATTGCTGTTTTACTCTCAAAACATTTCAAAAATTCCCGAATTTTTTTTGCTACAGATATCAACGGCGTATACAAAAATTTTCCGCCTTTGAAAAAAGAAAAGCCATTAAAGTTCCTTAATCGCGCTACTCTAAAATTATTGGCGGGTAGGGAAAGAAAAAAACTCGCTGTCCAAAAATATGATGTTACCGGAAGCATGATAGGCAAATTAAAAAATTTACTTTCGCTTCAAAATCGCGAAGTCTTTATTTTCAACGGACAAAAACCTCTCCTTATCAAAAAAGCGCTAGAGGGCGAAAAAATGGAAGGAACTACTGTTTTGTTATAAAAAATAGGGCGTGTGACTGAATTCAATCACACGCCTTTTCGTTATATTACCTCTTTACACTTAAAACGAACAATCTTTCCTGAATATCCGTATCCGTTCAGGTAATCACGAATCATCTCTCTCGCTCCTTGACGAAGCCTTAAATCCAGGGCCATTCTCGGGTTCATCCACCTGTGGTTTCCTACTTCACCGGTCGGATCAAGACTAGGCAAGACGCAATCAGGGAATTGCGCAACATAAAGAAAAACCCAAATTCCAGGAACAACTTGATAAGAACCGGATAATCTTTCAATATAGATCTTTGAATTAAAACCGCAAAGTTCATGTTCAACAAGTCGTTTTAGAGTTAGACAATCATCTTCTGCGGGTTCTGAGGTTTCCATGGGTATGGAAAACATTCCAGCTAATTTTCCAAATTCTCTTTTCTCTTGGAATTCTTCAAGAATAATTATTTCACGCTTTGGGTTCGTCACAAGAAGAGCAACGCCACGCTTGTCCCCTCTGCTCATTCTTTCTACTACCTCCTATGCTCCAAAACGTCTTTCTCTCGCTTTGTAATCCATTATCGCTATTTCAAGGTCTTCTGGAGTAAAATCAGGCCAAAGTTTATCAGAAAAAAACAATTGAGCATCGGCCGTTCCCCACATAAGAAAACCAGATGACAAATGAGGATCGCCGCCAGTACGAATCAGAAGATCAACTGGCGGAAGCTCGCTTGTCATAAGATTATCTTTCACTAATTCGCTCGTTATACAAATCTCAGGAGCTTGCCTGCTAACCTCTACGATTTTCTTTATAGTAAGCAACATTTCTTGTTTGCCATCATAGGCAATTAAGAAAGTTATAGTTTGGTTCCGATAAGAAGCGGTAGCTTTCATAGCCGCTTCCACTGCTTTCTTCGCTTTTGCGTCAAGAAAATCTCGCCATTTACCAATCACCAAAACCCGAATCCGATATTCATGAATTTCTGGATATTTGGCTAACCGATTAAATTGCCGGGCAAAAAGACGATTGAGCATAAATAGCTCTTGTTGAGACCGCTTTTTGAAATTATCTACTGAAGCGGCCCAAAAAGTAAACCACTCAATCTCTTTAGCCAAAATGATGCTACGGATTATTTTTTCTAAAGCGCCCGCTCCCGCCTTATGGCCAGCGAAAGGGGCTAACTTCTTTGAACAAGCCCACCTTCGGTTTCCGTCTGGGATTACTGCCACGTGCACTCATCACCTCCTATACTGTCCTAGTTATGAGATAATCAGCGAGTTCTTGCAAAAGAATCTTTATTTCTCCTGGCATGTCCACTAAGCTTAACGCTTTCTTTCCTTTGGCAATAAAAAATCTAGTTTTATCTTGAGCATACTTCAAAGCGCCAACGTCTTTAATTATCGCTCTCACTTCTTCCAATTCTTCGTTAGCAAGGCCTTTCTTACCTAAAAGATCAAAAAATCTTTTTCTGTCTCTTTGGTTCGCACGTCTTTTGATAAAAGCCGTGAAGAAAGTTTGCTTTCCTTCTTCAATATCAGAAGCAGTAGACTTCCCTAATTCTTCTTGCGTGCCAAATACCCCTAAAATATCGTCGTGAATCTGGAAAGCAATACCTACTGGAATTGCATAATTACTGATTCGAAGGAGTAATCCTTCGGAAGCGCCAGCCAAAATCATTCCAAGACGAAGCGGGCCTTCAATAGTGTATTTAGCGGTTTTCAGTCGCTGAATCTTTAAAACAACTTCTTCTTTGGCACTGCTCTTCAGTGGTTGCAAAGTGTCCAGCGCCTCGCCAAGAAGCGTATTATCCATAATTAAATGCAGGCAGCTAATTGCTCTTATCACTCTTTCTGGCGCAAAATCGCTTCTGGAAAGAGCTTCGTAAGCAATGGCGCAGCAAAGATCTCCTGCCAATAAAGCCATTGAATAAACGAAATGCTGACGATCTAACGAGGAAAGAGGAGCCAAAAGATCATGGTAGCGCTCTTCAAAAACCCGATGCATAGTGGGGCGATTCCGTCTAAGTTCTGAACGATCAATAATATCGTCGTGGATTAGAAAAAAGCTATGCATCAACTCAACAGCAATAGCAGGAAGTAAAATTCTGTCTGTTCCTTCCTGTCCTGCTGCCTTATATCCAAGCTCTACTAAAGCTGCCCTAATCCTTTTTCCGCCTTCCATTGTAAAATCACTAATATCCCCACCGATCATACCGCCAACCAGATCAATCTTAGCCAAACAGCTAATTTTCTCTTGAAGATATCGATTCAAAACCGGCTCAAATCTCTCTCTAAAGCCATCTAGATATCGACCCACCAAGACCGTATTCTCTGTCATTCCAGACCTCCTGTTTCGGCATCGTCTTATTATTCTATTGGAAAAGTTCTATCTCTATCCTAAAATAAATATACTTTTTTAACAACTGACAACCTAAAAGAAAAAACCCTTAACAGTTATCCTGCGCAAAATCACAAGATACTATCAAGGGTATTCTGTCATCTATCCCCATCTATAAAGAAGGAGGTCAACTGCCATTCCGCCGCCAAAAGCGGCTAAAATCAGCAAGTCACCGGTTTGAAACTTATTCTGTCTGACATAATAATCTAAGGTAATAGGAATGGAAGCTGAGGAAGTATTGCCTCGCTCTTGAATACGGGTCAAAACCCTATCTTCGCGAAGACAAATTCTTTTTCCAATTTCCAAAGCCATACTGAGGTTAGCGTTGTGAGGCAAGAGATATTGGCATTCTCCCTCAATATCGCATTCGTCAAGAAAAACCTCAATCAGCTGCGGTACTATCCTGCAACCATAACGATGAATGTCCTTTTCATGACCTTCCATTGAGGCATCGGCCCATTCATAATTATCCGTATCAGGATGGCACCCAAGCTTGTGGCTTTTTGTCCAATAGGCATACTGCCCGTCGGCAATCACCTTGTCTGCAATAATGCCGAAATTCGGATCGCCTTTAGGATCATATTCTAAAACAACTGCTCCGCCACCATCTCCCCAAAGACAATAATTAAGAGAAGTTGGAGCATTAAGCCGCGTCCCGATTGACTCACCGACAGCGACTAAGCCATAGTGAATATTTTTGTGGCGCATTCTTGAATTAGCCAGTATTAAAGCATCAACAAATGATGAGCAAGCAAGCGAGATATCTCTAGCTTCGCAATTACCGTTTGGTATTTCCAAAAAACCGTGGATTTGGCAAGCGCACGAAGGAAAAACCCAGTCAGGGCTTGAACCGCCACTGTGAATCAAGCCAAGTTTTGATTCATTAAATTGGCCCTTTGTTTTCTCTTTGGCATCCTTAAGGGCCGCATCCGAAGCAAAAAGAGCATGCTCAGTGGAGGTCATTGATGACCACCAACGAGTCTTAATGCCAACAAGCTTTTCTGTATCTTCCCCAGTCTTTCTTTTAGTATCAATTCCGTTTTTCCGCAACATCTCAAGCACTTGTTCATTAATTACCAATTCATTTTGAAAAGGAACGGATTCCCCTAACCCGATTATTCTAACTGAACCTTCTTTCATTTTTCCCTCCTGTTGCTTCTTATCCAATATTTCTATTTTCAAAGAGCTGATAAATCAAAATAACATTTTCAAGTGAAATTTCAAAATCCCTTTCAAGAAAAGAGGAAAAGAAAGAGCCTTTGGTAAGTAGTGCAACCAAAGGCCATATTTTAATTTTAATCTTCATTTCTATTTCGGCCAAGAAAAGCAGCTTTTTTTTGTCTCTCGATGTAACGATCTTCACATCCTTGAACACGTTGGTCAATCCAGATAATTAATCTAATTGGTGAAGGCGGTAGTAAAATCACTTCTACCGTCTCTATACCGGGTAAGGGCAAGGCCTTGGGCACGAAATAAGTGCCGAAGATCCAATCCCAAATTGGAAACCCAAAGAATCCAGCAATCGCCTGGTTCACCTTATCAAACCAATGATGCATTAAATGGAAACCGTAGATCTTACGAACGAATGAGGACCGCTCGACCCACCCTTTCCAATGCCTATTATAATCCAAATGTTCCATGGCATGGATAACCTCATAAAGCGAAAATGAGAATACCACTGCCAGATATCCGACCGTAAGGATCGGTAAGTCTGGTAGAACCAATTGCAAGGGCACAATTAAGAAGCTAAACAAACCCGAAAAAGCAATTAAGGCATAAGCTGGAAAAGCCGATGACTCAATCTGGTCAGGCTTAGTAATCGGGTATTTATTGCGTATCCTAATCCTTCCTAATTGATCAACGGTGTTTTGAAGTAATCGAACGTGAGTAACCGAATGATGATCGGTATGTTTACTTTTAAAAATAGCAAGTCGACTCCAAAACACTCGATGCAATACATACCGATGAAACAAAAATTCAAAAAGACTTAAACCCAAATGTATAGCAGCAAAATAAAGTAAATAAAGGTACCAAGACGAACCCAATTGCACCCAAAATAAATCTGGTCTTGCCAAATAACAAAGGGCATAGACTAACGACATGAGAACTGTAGTCTGCAATAAAACGAAAAAGATAAAGTACCAAAATGAAAAACTTACTTCCTCCTCGGTACGATAAAACACCATACGAGCCAGTATCTTAACCTCCCCGATCTGCTTTCTATTCATTCTTTTCCCCTTGCTTCTCTTGTCCAATATTTCTATTTTCAAAGAGCTGATGAATCAGAATAACATTTTCAAGTGAAATTTCAAAATCCCTTTCAAGAAAAACACGCGCGATGTCGCGCGTATTTTTTGCCGTTATTTTTTCAGAAAAACGTTTTTCTAGCAAGTACAATTAGTTTCAGATTCTTTGCAGCCAGAACACTTCACTACGCAATGCTCGCTCCCGCAATCATGATTTGGATCATGCTCTTGGGCCTCAGTCCCACAAAAGTCGCACTTATAAGCCATTGGGGAATCGGCATCAGCTCCACAAGTTTTACATTTTAAGTTATCCATAATTTTCAAAACTTTAGAGATTAAAACGACCTTTATAATTTAACAATGGGTTTATTTTTGAAAGGCATCCCTCGAAACGACTTGACGCTGTAGTACAAAGCAAAAATAAATATAATGACGAGAGTAATGAGTATCAAGAAAAAAATCGTGCTGTACCAGTCTTTATAGTTTAAAGACCATACAAGAGAAGCATGAGTTCCAAAAACTAAAATAGCCAAGGCCGAAGTCAGAGCATCAATTGCCACCACCTCCTTTTTTCTCGGGCTCGTATAACCAGCCAAAACCACCAGCGCCAAAACAAGAGCTAAAGAAATAAGAGAAGACGTCGGGATCGGGTGGGAAAAAAAAGGAATTGAAAAAGCAATAATAATGCCGGCCGCAAGAAAAAGCCGCCTGACAGTATCGCCATAATAATGAAGCGTTATAAATTCTCCATGATAATCTTCATTCATAAAAAATTTCTACAACTATTCTTTATTATACTTAATTTTGTTTCTTTGCAGCAATTTATTTTTCCATCTTTTTCTGCATAATTTGCAACAGCAAAATTAA
>JBBTXV010000013.1:3464-16391 GCA_038062035.1 Patescibacteria group bacterium | reverse complement strand
GTTTTAGTGAAAAGTTTTGATTGCAACATAATTTCTTTAGAAATTATTTTCGTAATTTAGAAAAAACTCTTAATATCTTTTATCGTTACTAAAATCATCGAGAGAATTAACAAGGCGAAAAAAACAGCAGTAATATTTTGTTCAACCTTTCGAGAAACAGGTTTTTTTCTTACCGCTTCAATTCCTAAGAAAACGAGCTTACCCCCATCCAAGGCCGGCAGAGGAAGAATATTAAAAATAGCCAGATAAATAGCGAGTAAAGCAATAAACTGAAGAAAATAAACTATCCCCAACTGGCTCACTTGAGCAACAAGAGAAACAATACCAATCGGCCCCATAAATTCAACTCCCGAAGGCACCCCTTTCCCTATAAATATATTTTTCAGAATTTGGCCAAGGCTCTGAATTATTGTAAAAGTTAACGAACCTGTAGCTTTAATCCCCTCAATGGGCGTCAAATACCAAGGATAACTTTTAATAGCTGTTCTGACCAAAGCCACTCCCATTGGACCCTCTCCTTCTGGTGGCTCAGACCTGACTATCAAAGATACCTCAAGGATTTTTTTTCCTCTCTCAATATTTAAAGTAACCTCCTTGCCTTTGTAAAGTTGAGTGAATGCCTGGACATCTTTAACCTTACTGACAGTAAATTTTTGATCGTTGATTATCAATTCTCTAATTGTATCCCCAATTCTAAGCCCTGCTACTTCAGCTGGTGAGCCAGGAGATAAGACCGAAATCTGGACTTTAGGATTTTGCAACTTCCCATTATCTTCATCAGAAATGGCTGTTGGCGCTCCCAGCCCCATTACAACGCTCAAAAGAATAACTGCAACTATCCAAAAAGAAATAACGCCAGCTAAAATAATTAAAGCCCTCTGCCAAACTGGTTTTGTAGAAAAACTTCTCGCATCTTCAAGGCCTCCCCCTTCTTCTCCATAAATTTTAACAAAGGCTCCAAAGGGTAAAAGATTAAAAGAATATAAAGTTTCACCAAATTTTTTACCGAATAAACGCGGCGGAAAGAAAACACCAAATTCTTCAACTTTAACTCCGAATTTTTTCGCTACAATAAAATGACCAAATTCATGAATAACCACTAAGGTTATTAAGCTAAAAAAAGCGATCAAAAACATATTTACCCTTTGTTTATTTTATAATTAATCTATTCCATTATTTCTTTTTTCTTGATGGTCCCCTTCTCCTCAATTTTCTCATTATATTCCTCCACTAATTTTTGTAATTCATCTTTAGCGCGGAACTTATCGTCTTCTCTAATTTTCCCCTGCCGAAAACCTTCTTGAATCTGCCGCCAGGCTTCTTCTCTCCAACGACGAATACTCTGACGGCCAATTTCCAATTTTTCACTCAAATAACGCAATAGATCTTTTCGATATTCTTCGCTCGGCGGAGGCAAAGGAACCTCAATAAGATCTCCTTTAATATTAGGATTAATCCCTAAATCTGATCCTAAAATAGTTTTTTCGATATTTAAAAGAATTGATTTATCCCAAGGCTGAATAATAATAGTCCGAGGGCCAGAAAGAGAAATTGAAGATAATTTCTTTAAGGACATTTTCTCTCCATGATAATCTATGATCAAACCCTCAACCAAAGAAGTTGAAACCCGGCCAGCACGAATTTTAGCCAATTCTCGATCTAAAAAGTTAAGAACGTTATTAAGTTCAGGTTTAATTTTATTAATAATTTCTTGATACATTTTTTTAAATTTCCATAACTAATTTTTCTAAAACTAATCTTGAATTGATATTGGTTCTGGACAATAAAAAATTAACATCTTGAATCTGCCATAAGATATTTTTTAATTTCTCAAGAGAATAATCATTTCTCAAAAAAGATCGTTCCTTTTTGTTCTGTAAAAAAGAAATTAATTCTTGACGGAAAAAAGATAGCCAGAGCTCTAAAAATTCTTTCAAATCACATTCTTTTTGCAATAAATCCTTTATGTATAGAAAACGAAGAGCCAAAGGAGAACTAACGATTTTTTTTAATTCCTCTCTCCTCTCATTTATTTCTTTCAATCTTTGGGGTTCTTTTATTAAATCCACTGCCACCCCTGGTCTCCCTTGGGAAATTTCTAAGATATCCTGAGTTTTATCTTGGTTGATATTCTGAATTTTTAAATAATTTTCAATTTCTTCTTTTTTAACAGGATAAAACTTAATTTTTTGCAGCCTTGAAAGAATAGTCGGAAAAAGAAATTCAGAGTATTCACTGATTAAAATTATAATTGTTTTGCCTCTCGGCTCTTCAAGAATTTTCAGAAGAGCAGATTGAGACTCCTGGTTTAAACAATGGGCCTGATCAATAATTGCTATCTTAAAAGGACATATTAAAGATTTAAAAGATAAACGCCAAATTAAATCTCTAATCTGGGAAATCTGAATTTCCTTTTTAATTGGTGCGACAAAAATGAAATCTGGATGCCCTTCTTTTATTTTATCGGTTTTAAAAAGATCTTTAACAAACTCTATTGCTAAGGTTTTTTTCCCTAATTTTTCCACACCGGAAAATAAATAAGCGTGGGAAAGCTTATTAAGCTCAGCTGATTTTTTAAAAAAATGCCAGATTTTCTGATGGCCGATAATCATTTTTTGGACATTATACTTTTTTTATAAACTTCCAAATTTTCTAAAACTATACCCGTTCCTTTTACTACGCACAAAAGAGGATCTTCGGCCACAAAACAAGGCACACCCGTGGCCTGAGCCAAAAGCCCATCAAGGTTCCGTAATAAAGCTCCTCCCCCGGAAAGAATCATACCCTTGTCCATAATATCAGCAGACAATTCAGGAGGGGTATCGCGAAGAACCTGTTTTACCGCCTGGATTATCTCAGTTACAACTTCAGAAATTGCTTCGGCTGTTTCGTTAGAAGAAATTTTAACAGTTCGAGGAAGACCCGAAATTAAATCCCTTCCCCGAATTTCCAAAAAATTCTCTTTTTCTTTTGAAAGAGCAGTGCCAATTTTTATTTTTATTTCCTCGGCTGTTTGAGTGCCAATGGCTAAATTATGCCTCTCTTTAATATAGTTGGCAATTGCTGTATCTATTTTATCGCCGGCCGTTCTAACCGAATTAAAAGAAACTACTCCACCCAAAGAAATTACGGCTACCTCAGATGTTCCACCGCCAATATCCACAATCATATGGCCAGAACTAGAATTAATTGGTATCCCAGCTCCAATAGCTGCCAAAACCGGTTCTTTAGCCAAAAAAACTTGCCTGGCGCCACCTGCAATACCAGCCTCAATAACTGCTCTTCTCTCAGTAGAAGTAATACCAGCTGCCACTCCTATCATTAATTCTGGTTTAAAGAACCGGAAAGAACCTCCTGCTTTTTTAATAAAATATCTAAGCATTGCTTCGGCAATCCGGTATTCAGCAATCACTCCATCTCTAAGAGGTCGATAAACTTTAATATTTTCTGGAGTTCTGCCAGTCATTTCTTTTGCCGCAAGACCAACTGCCAAGATCTTGTTATCGGGCATAGACACTGCTACCACTGATGGTTCTTGCAAAATCACTCCTTTTCCTGGAATAAAAACCAAAGAATTACAAGTACCAAGATCAATTCCAATTTTTCTATTAAGCATAGATTTTGTATTTTTTATTCTTTTATCCTTTTAATGTCGGCTCCAAGTTTTTCCAGCCTCTCCTCTATTTTCTCATATCCTCTATCTACTTGATAAATGTTATTAATTATTGTTTTACCTTTAGCAATAAGGCCAGCGATAATGAGAGCCGCTCCTCCTCGTAAATCAAGAGGTCCCAACTCAGCCCCCAAAAGAGGGGTGGGGCCCTCAATGGTCGCTCGATGAGGATCTGCAAAAAAAATCTTTGCTCCCATTTTATTTAGTTCTTCAAGATACTTTAATCTTCCCTCATAAAGAGGGTCATGAATTATTGTTGTTCCTTTAGCTTGGGTAGCTAAAACTCCAAAAACAGATTGCAAGTCAGAAGGAATGCCAGGGTAAGGCAGGCTTTGAATTTTATCAATTCTCAAGTTTTTCCAGGGAAATACCTGGATTGCCCTTGAAGATATCACTTTAAAAGGGACCCCAAAATCTTTCAACTTTTTTAAGGGTAAATCAAGAAATGGCACTTCAACATTCTTCACAATCACATTTCCTTTGCTGGCAGCAGCCATAATGATAAACGTCCCAGCCTCAATTGGATCATAAATCAAGCGGTGCTTCACCCCTCTTAATTTTTTTTGTCCCTGAATAATTAAGGTATGAGGGCTTGCCCATTTTATCTTTGACCCCGCTTTCTTTAAAAACTTTATTAGTTCTAAAACCTGATAGTCACAATCTGCTATCTTCAAAGTTATTCTGACCGGAAAGGCGCTGCAAAAAAGCAAGACATTCTCAGTGGCAGTAACCGAAAGCTCATTTAAAACAATTGTTTGATCTTTTAATGGTTTTTTTAATTCGAGATGAAAAGATCCTCTCTTTGGAACAACGTCAACTCCCAATTGAGAAAAAGCATCAAGATGGGTCCAAATAGGTCGAGCTCCAATTAAACAACCACCTGGCTGAGGAAGAGAAGTCCTTCCAAAACGAGCCAGTAAAGGTCCAAAAAATAAAACTGACCCCCGGAGCTTCAAGATTAAATTCTTATTGATTTTAGAAGGATCAATGCTGTTTGTTTTGATCCGTAAGGTTCTTTCACCTTGCCAAGAAACCTGGGCTCCCATACTCTCCAGAATTTCAATCATCCGGAAAACGTCTTCGATCAAAGGGAGATTTGAAATTTCACAAGTTTCTTTGGTTAAAAGCGTAGCAGCCAAAATCGGGAAAGCGGCATTTTTAGCTCCTCTTACTTCAATTTCTCCTCTCAATGATTTACCGCCGTGAATAATAAATTTCTCTGGCATTCTTTTCTCAGTATAAATCAGGATAAAGTATAAATCAAGCTTAATTATTTTAAAAAAATGGGTAATTTTTTCAATCTTGATTAATGGTAAAATTACCTCTAAAATAATTAGAATATGACTAGAAGGAAAAGAACTATATTATTTTTTGTCTTTACTCTCTTATTTTTAATAACCAGCTTAGTTGTCGTTCTTTATTCTCAGGGTTACAGGTTTGATCTTGAAGAAAAAAAAGTTACCCGGAGCGGTGCCTTTTATTTTAAGGTTATTCCAAAAAATGTTCAGATAGAATTAGATCATCGTCCCAAAGACAAGACAGACATTTTTTTTGGAACGTCCTATATCGATAACCTTTTTCCAAAAAAATATAGAATTGAAATTAAAAAAGAAGGGTATCAATCTTGGAAAAAAAATCTAGAAATCAAAGAAAAACAGGTTACCGAAGCCAAAAACATTATTTTATTTCCTGCTAATCCTTCTTTCTCCGTTTTATCTAATAATGCGGCTGATTTTTTCTTCTCGCCAGACGAGAAAAAAATAATTATTCTGGATTCTCAGAAAGAAAATTGGGGCTTGAAACTTTATGATTTGAAAACAAATATAAAAAGTAATCTGCTTGAATCTGGGAAGCTAATTAAAAAAAAAATCGAGTTTGCAGATATTGAATTTTCTCAAGACTCCAAAAAAATACTCCTAAAAACGAAATTAAAAGAGGAAACAAAATTCTTTTTAATCGATTTAACAAAGAATCCAGGCACCCTTCAATTTTTAATTCCACTCGATTTTTTGGGGAAAAAAATAGAAAAAGTCGCCTTTCCTTTTGAAGAAACTCAAAATTCCCAAGGGTTATTCTTCTCAGAAGACGGTAAATTAAACGAGGTTGATTTAACCAAAAAAAAGGTCCTGCCAACTCCCCTGGCCAATGTTTTAACTTGGGCTTTCTACAATAATAGTCTTTATTTTTTAGAAAAAGATGGCTATCTTAACAAAACCGATCTTTCTTTATCAGTAAAGGAAAAAATAAATAAAATTGGCTTTAAAATAAAAACAGGAAGTCAATATGAAATCATTTTTGGGGTCAACTCCTTGTTTTTAAAAGAGAACGAAGATTTGTACTTATTTAATTTAGAATCAAAAATTTTTGAAAAATTCTTTGAAAATGTTAAAGAAATAAAAATTTCTCCTGATTTTAGAAAATTGGTTTATACATCTGATTCTGAAATATGGATCTTGTTTTTAGAAGATCAAACAAGCCAACCTCAAAAATTAGAAAATGAAAGGGTATTTATAACCCGTTTTTCAGAAAAAATTAATGAAGTTTCTTGGCTTAATTCAAATTACTTGGTTTTTAGTGTTGAAAATAAAATAAAAATTGCCGAAATTGACGATCGCGATCAAATTAATATTATCGACTTAGCCGAATTTAAGGAACCGAAAATTTCCTTTAACGAATCTGATAAAAAACTCTACCTTTTAAGCGAAGGAAATATTGCGAGATCAGAATCCTTAATTAGGTAATTACTAAAATTTTAGGTTATCAATTCAAAAAGCCAGCGGACTAAATACCCAAGGCCAAAAACTCCTCCTAGGGCAAAAATCCAAAGCGAAACCCCAAAAATATTCATTATAACTTTGCTCCATTTATCATGCCAATCTTTAGCTTTTTTAAAATGGTCCACTTCTTTCTAAAAAGGAAAATGAGATTATTAAACGGCTATCTTTTTTTCCATTGGGGCGCTCGACGAGCGCGCTTTAAACCAAATTTTTTACGCTCGCGCATTCTGGAATCCCGAGTCAAAAAACCAGCTCCTTTTAATCTTTTTTTAAAATTAGGGTTGAATAAGACAAGAGCTCTGGCGAGAGCGTGCCTTGTAGCCTCAGCCTGAGAATGCACTCCCCCTCCTTTAACTTTCACTGAAATCCTAAATTTATCCTGGGAATTCATCTTCTCTAAGGGCAAAGTGACGATTTGCTGAAGTTCTTTACTTAAAAAATACTCTACGTAAGGTTTTTCGTTAACCAAAATTACCTTTTCTCCTTTAGTAAATAATCTTAGACGAGCAAAAGAAGTTTTCCTTCTTCCGATTGATTCAAAATAACGATCGGATTTTTCTAAGGTTTCAACTCCCTCTTGGATCTTCGTGATAATGACTTTTTTAACCCCTTTTAACTTTTTCGGTCCTCCTTTTTTCTTTAATTTTTCATTTTTACTTAGCATAATTTTTTCAATTTGTTTTCCTGTTTTTATATTATAATAGAATATTTTACAGATTAATTAAATCAGTGAAGCAATTGACTATTCTTCTATTTTTAGTTTTTTAATTTGCTTAGCCCGTAATTTATTTTTTGGCAACATCCCAAAAACTGCCTCCCTAAGCACTTCTCCAGGATTATTTTTAAAAACTTTCTCCATGGGAATTTCTTTCAGCCCCCCCATATAACCTGAATGGTGATAATATTTTTTCTTTTCCAATTTCTTACCGGTCAATTTAACCTTTCTAATGTTTTTTACCACGACAAAATCGCCCATATCTTTATGGGGCAGAAAATCCGTTTTATTTTTACCCCTCAGAATAATAACAATTTGAGTCGCTAATCTGCCAAGAGGCTTACCAGTGGCATCAATTATATGAGTTTGATTTTTCATTTAATTAGTTCAATAATTGCCATTTTGGCCCCGTCAGATTGTCGAGGTCCCAACTTAATAATTCTTGTGTATCCACCCGCTCTTTCCTTATACCTTGGAGCAATTTCTTTAATGAGCTTTTCAACCACTTCTTTTGAAAAAAAACGAAATAAAAATCTTTTAGTAGCTAAAGTATCTTTTTTTTGAATAACGATATTTTTAGCTTTAGTTATAAACTTTTGGGCAAAAATCGAAATCTCCTTAGCCTTAGCCTCAGTAGTCTTGATCTTCTCTCTCAAAAAAAGAGAGCTGGCCAATGATTTTAAGAGCGCCCTCCTCTGATCTCTTTTTCTTGAAAATTTTCTACCACGTTTAAGCTTTTTCATTCTGGCGTAAGTTTACTTTTATTCTTTTAATTCTAAGTTAAACTTTTTCATTTTTCTCTTTATTTCTTGAATTCCTTTTTCGCCCATTCCTTCAAGACCTAAAAGATCCTTTTTACTCTTTTTCGTAATCCCCCCGAGCGTTTTAAGATTATTTTGGATTAAGGCATTTAAAGTTCTCTTTGAAAATTTCAAATCCTCAACCTTAATTTTCAAAAAATCTTCACCTGTTATTTTGTCAGTCGTTGGCTTCTCTATTTTTTCAAATTGGTTCCTAAAAAAAGAGAAATGTTTCTCTAAAACATCTGAAGCCGAAGAAAAAGCTTCCTCTGGAGTCATTGTGCCATCGGTTTCAATTTCTAAAAATAATCTATCAAAATCAGTTCGTTCGCCCAAACGCGTATTCTCAATACGATAACTCACTCTTTTAATCGGAGTGAAAATAGCATCTAAAGGAATTTCACCGATCGCCAATTTCTCTTTCTGCCTTAATTCCCTTGGAACATAACCAATGCCTTTTTCAATCTGAATTTCCATTTCTAATTCAGCCGATTTTGAAGTTAAAGTGGCGATATGGACGTTTTTACTAATTAGCTCAACTTGAGACGGAAATTGAAAATGAGACGCTTTTACCTCTTTTTCCCCTTTAATTTTTAAGACCGCTACTTGGGGTTCATCTGAAAATATTTTAAATCTTAATTGTTTAAGATTTAACATAATGGTAATTATATCTTCTATGACTCCGGGCAAAGTTGAAAATTCGTGCTGCACTCCTTTAATTTTCATTTTAGTAACAGCGGCTCCAGACAGAGAAGATAACAAGGCTCTTCTTAGGGAATTTCCGACAGTTACTCCGTAGCCAGGATAAAAAGCTTCTATCTGAAGAATAGCTTTATTGCCTTTTCTTTCAATAACCTTAGCAATAGTTGGTAGAGAAATCATATTGAATAAATTTAGTTTAGTTGTTATTTAGAATAATATTCAAATATTAAAGGAATTTCAATCGGCGGAAGGATTTCCTCCAAAGATGGCAATCCTTTCACTTTCCCATCAAATTTTTCGATATCTAATTCAAGCCAAGAAGGAGGTTTGTGTTTTTTTAGAGAAGCTTTGAGGTTTTGGGAGATAATTTTCTCTTTTGATTTCAGGGATAACTCAATTATGTCTCCTATCTTCACTTCAAAAGAAGGGATATTAACCGCTCTTTTATTCACCAAAAAATGACCATGCGAAACTAATTGCCTGCTTTGAGGTCTACTTGTCGCAAATCCTAAACGAAAAATAACACTATCTAAACGTCTTTCTAGTTTTCTAATCAATAAAGTAACAGCATCTTCTCCTTTCTGAGGAGAAGAAAGAACTCCTTTCACATACTTTCTAAACTGCCTTTCTGTTAAATTATACCAGTATTTTAATTTTTGTTTTTCTTTTAGCTCTTTACCAAATTCAGAAAGAGCCCTAGGCCTTCTTTTTCCTTTTTGCCCTGGCGGATAAGGTTTTTTTCTTAAAGCACATTTAGGAGAAGAACAGATTGAAAATCCAAGCCTTCTACAGATTTTACATTTTAGACTCATCATCTTTAAACTCTTCGGACTTTTGGCGGCCGACAACCATTATGAGGAATAGGAGTAACATCTTTTATAGAAACAATATCCAGGCCTCTTGCAGCCAAAGACCTAATGGCTGATTCCCTGCCAGAACCAACTCCTTTAATTAAAATTTCTATTTTTTCAATACCTAAATTTTTTATATTTAAAGCCATGGCTTCAGCAGCCTTTGAAGCGGCGAAAGGTGTAGCTTTTTTTGTTCCTTTAAAACCTAATCGTCCGGCACTAGTCCAAGCTAAAACATTCCCCGTATCATCGGTTAAAGTCAAAATTGTATTGTTGTAAGAAGAAGAAATATAAATACGCCCTTGAGTAGTTTTTTGGATGGTTTTAACTGGCCCTTCTCGCCTGAGAACGGCTTCCATCTTATCTTTTTCTTTCAAAAGCTCTTCTTCAGTTTTTTGAACTATTCGTTTTTTACCCATAATATTAAATCT
The DNA here is from genome assembly GCA_038062035.1 of Patescibacteria group bacterium. GTDB lineage: Bacteria > Patescibacteriota > Minisyncoccia > Minisyncoccales > 2-12-FULL-40-12 > JBBTXV01. The sequence goes on along the minus strand of JBBTXV010000013.1, from coordinate 6,442 downwards.
GAATATACGAATTAAATGCGACTTCTACGAAAGCGCATTCGGATAATGTCCCGAATAAAATGAGGGACTTTACCGTTTTTTTGATGTTTTATGTTGAAGCTGCGGGTGGTTTCCTGCCCGTACCAACTGTTTTTCTAACATTTCCCCGAACTGTTCTAGTGTTTGTCTTAGTTCTTTGGCCTCTCACTGGTAATCCCTTAATATGCCTAAGGCCCCGCCAAGAAGATATATCTTTTAATCTCCTAATTGCCTTCATTATTTCCCTTCTTAACTCTCCCTCAATCTTATATTGCCCCTCAATAATATTTTTAAGGCTGGAAAGCTCTTCGGTAGTTAATTCAGACGCTTTCTTAATTTTATTAATCTTCGCTATCTCTAAAATTTTCCTACTTAAAGAACGGCCTATCCCATAAATATAGGTTAAAGATATTTCTATTTGTTTGTTATCTGGTATATTGACTCCAGCTATCCTTGGCATATTTTTCTTTTAACCTTGTCTTTGCTTATGCTTAGGGTTCTTACAAATAACGTATAGTCGGCCTTTTCGCCGAACTATTTTACAATCTTTACAATTTTTTTTAATTGATGGATGTACTTTCATAATTCAAAAATATTTACGAATTCCTATCACTAATATTATTTATATCGATCTATTAACGATCCAAATAAATGCTTTATTATCGGTTATTTCCCGCGATAAACTATTCTTCCTCTTTTGTCGTTATAGGAATTCATTTCAACTGTTACCTTATCGCCAGGTAAAATTTTAATTCGGTGAATCCTTAATCTCCCAGCCAAATGGGCGATGATTTCTTCTCCATCGTCTAATTTAACCCGGAAATGGCAGCTGGGCAAATTTTCTATTACTTGACCCGACTTACGAAATATTCCTTTTTCTATCCCCTTATCTCTATTTTGATTATTATTTGAATTCTCCATTAAGCAAATGCACAATTCTAAAAGATAACAAATTTTCTCAAATTAGTCAATATTCAGCTTGATTTTAATCTTATCTGAATTCTGGGGAGCTTTGCTTACCCAAAATGGCCAAAATTTTACATCTACCCTTTTAACTTCAGGCTGGCTAGCTAAGGAAATCTCAACTTCCTTTAAAGACTTGCTAAAAATGGCCCTTTTAAGAGTAGGGACATCTATATCACGATAAACTTTGACCGAAAAATCCAACTCCAGGCTCATTTTATCTTTTTCCCAGTCAAGAGAATAAATTCTATAATTTAATTTTAAACTCTCTTCTTGAATTTTTCTCTCTTTCCAAAAACTCTCCGAAGAAAAGGTTTCCTCTTCTGGCATATTAGCAAAAATGAATTCTTTGGAAAATTTCTCTAAATCAGATTGCTTAAATGCCATTGCTCTTAAAGTGCCTTTAATTTTAAAGTTAAAATTCGAAACTGCCTCAAGGGCTTCAGCTCCTGAAGAAATCTCAATAATTTTTTCTTGATAAACGTCGTCAATCAAAATAAAATCTGATGGTACTTGATTTCTCAAGCTTGCCCTTCCTTCTGTAAAAAGCGCCTCTGAAAGAGAATTTTTCGCCTGATCTAAGTCTGCCTTGGTGACTTGAGGGGCCTCTCCTTTAAAGCCACCTGACATAATAAGAGAAGATTTGCCGTAAAAAGCAGTATACTTGGGAGTTCCCGCAAAACCAGGAATAGAAAAAGTTGAAGGGTCAATATTATATTCTTCTCCATTTTCAGCTGCTACAACTTCGACATCCAAAGAGCCAGGAATTAATTTTCCCTTTTCATCATGCTGACCTCCGGGAATAATTACTCTTTTTAAAGATCTAAATAATTTTCCATCAGCAGAAATAAAACGAGTATTAGCTACTAAAACCTGGTTTGCAGTAGAATAAGAATTATAGAGCTGAATAACTCCTTTAGCTTTCGCTCCCTGCAACGTTTTCCCAGAAGCTGAAAATTCTTGAGATTTTTCTAATTCTAATTCAAGTTTTTTTCCAGGGAAGACTTTTAAGACAAAATCTGGTTTTTCTAATTGAGTATTAATTTCTATTATTTCCTTAAAGCTCAAGTTTTGGGTTGCTGGCCAAATTTCTATTTGGGCTTTAGGTAATAAAAAGTAAGAAAGAACAGCTATGATAAATAATAACAATACGCCTAAAAACCATAGCGAAAAAATCCTTCTTTTGGAAGATCCTGTCTTGGGAATTAAAACGTTCTCTTGAGGTTCTTTTTTAAACTCGAACTCAGGTTCTAATTCTGAAGGCAATCTGTCTTTTGGATAATAAATATCAGAAATTTTCTCTGGCATAAAAAATTAAAAAGCTTGGAATATATTGGGAATTGGTCAAAATCGAGGATGGTAAATCCTTAACTTTAAGGTGAAGATAATGATAGAAATCTTTTAAAGAAAAAATGTGAACTCTCACGTTTCTTGAGAAATTAACGCCTTGCCAGCTCTCCTCTTCTAAAACTCTTTGAATTTCAGAAAGTTTTGCTCCTCCACCAAAAAGATAAAAATCAGAAGGTAAAATTCCTGTCCGGTTTATCTTCGAAATTGTATCTTTTAATTTTTTATACCAATTTATTTTAATTTGGGCAAGGATCTCTGAAACCCTAGTTTGAACCTCAATACTAAGCTGGCCATTTGAATATTTCTCTTTTAATTCCCGGCCATCTCTTTCTCCTTGGCCTAAAACTTCTGCAAGTCCTTCAGAAAAATTCTTTCCTCCAATTTCAAAATTTCCAGTCTGTTCAAATTTAGCATTTTTTATCAAGGAAATCTGGGTATTATTTCCTCCAACATCAATAAAAACACTATTCTCAGCGCCAACTAAATGTAACTTTAATAATCCTTGGATTGGATGCAATATATCTATCTTTTTAAATTTAAATGGTTGAATTATTTTTTCTATTTTTTTTAATGGTTCTTTTAACGAAAAAACAACTAAAACTCTAAAGCTTACATCTCTTCCACCCAAACCTAAAAGGTTTAGTACC
>JBBTXV010000013.1:0-3364 GCA_038062035.1 Patescibacteria group bacterium | reverse complement strand
TAAATTTTTGAATTTTGGTTTTCGGAAAATTTCAGAAATTGTTTTTCCAATAATCTCTTCTTCATTAATAGTGGAAACATTATGATCATCAAAATACTCTAAAGCTGAACTTAAAAGTTCAACTTCCTCCTTCTGTCGCTTTAAGATTAAAGCCTTAACAGCTTCTTTCCCGATATCTAAAACTAGGTAATCTCTTTGTTTTGATTGCCCAAAGAAAAAACTCATCGCCATTATTATACCAAATGACAATCTATCTCAAAACCGCCCTAATCCTTCTTACTCGGGCGCCAGAACGTTCTTCTTTAATAATTTTAAAATGACCAATCTCTAAAGTTCTTTTAACATGAGGGCCGCCGCAAATCTCTTTGGAAAAATTACCAATGGAATAAACAGTCACTCTTTCTGGATATTTCTTTTTGAAAAAAGCCATAGCTCCTGATTTTAAGGCGTCGTCATAAGACATTTCTTCTCTTTTCACTTCTAAATCTTCTTTGATCTTTTGATTAACTAACTCTTCAACTTTTTTGATTTCTTCATCTGTCATTTTTTGGGAATGGGAAAAATCGAAACGGGTTCTCTCTGAAGTAATATCAGATCCCATTGGCTTCACATGATTTCCTAAAATTTGCCTTAAGGCTTGATGCAATAAATGAGTGGCTGTGTGAAGATTTACGGTAACTCCCGTCGCATCTTGTCCCAAACCGTGACCCCCGAACTTACTTTCAACTCCTGCTCTTGAAATCTCACGATGTTTATCAAATGCTTCATTAAAACCTTTAATATCTATCTTTAGATTTTTTTCTTTAGCTAACTCTAATGTTAACTCTAAGGGAAAGCCATAAGTATCGAAAAGGTGAAAAGCGGCCTCTCCTTTGACTTCGCCACTCTGAGATATTTTTTCAAATTGTTTTAATCCTTTAAATAAAGTTATCTCAAATTTTTCTTCCTCATCTTGGATAACGGTTAAAATATCGGTTTCTTTTGAGAAAAGTTCAGGATAAATATCTCGGTAAATTTCAATCACTTTTTTAGCCAATGGAATTAGAAAGTTTTTAGGTAGGTTCAAGGGTTTTCCGTACTTTATCGCCCTTCTCAAAATTCTTCTTAAGATATAACCTCTTTCAATATTGGAAGGTAAAATCCCATCGGCAATCAAGAAGACCGCGCCCTTAATATGGTCAGCAATAATTCTTTTTACCCTTTCGTCTTGACCTAAAATTTCAGTAAGAATTGGTAAAAATAAATCGGTTTCAAAAACATTCTTTTTTTTCTGAACAATCATCGCTAATCTCTCCAATCCCATTCCCGTATCTACTCCTTTTTGATTCAAAAAAGTTAAGTTTCCTTTTTGATCTTGATAGTATTCATTAAAAACCACATTCCAAACTTCAACGCCGTTAATATAAATTTCTGTTGTCGGTCCACAAGGGCCCTCCAAGCCAGTGGGTCCCCAAAAATTATCTGCTCTGCCGCATTTTTTAATTTTATTGTCAGGAATTCCTAAATTTTGCCAAATTTGAATTGACTCTTGGTCAAGCGGAACCTTTTCATAGCCTTCAAAAACAGTAAAAATCGCCTCTTCTTTTGGTATTTTTAATTCTTTAAAAAGAAATTCGTAAGCTAACTGAATGGCTTCCTCTTTAAAATAACCGCCGAAAGAAAAGTTTCCCAGCATTTCTAAGAAAGTTAAGTGGGTATCATCACCCACTTCGTCAATATCAGAAGTGCGAAAGCACTTTTGGCAAGTTGCGACATTAGCGCCAAAAGGCGAGCTCTTACCTAAGAAATATTCTTTAAACTGCTGCATTCCAGCCGTGGTAAATAAAACGCTCGGATCGCTTGGTAAAAGAGAAGAAGAAGGCACGATTTGGTGCCCCCTTTTTTCAAAAAAAGATAGGAATTTCTCTCTTAACTCTTTTGAAGTCATTGAATATTTTTACGAATATCTATCTGCTACCGAAGAAGCGGCATAAGATTCTGGCTTTATTCTTGGCTCAAAACCGTTTCCCCGAATAAGACCAACCACTTCTTTTATCATATCTTTTGTGCTGCCGTTTTCACCGACATCGGCGTGAATATAACGGAACTGATAATTTAAAGGAGTTAAATCGTCTTTTATAGTTTTATCAAGCTGTTCTCTTAAAAATAAAGCCAACTGGCAGGATAAAAAAACTTCTTCTAAAATCCTGGTTTTCCAGTTAAAAAACTTTCTGTTATCATAACTAATTTTTTTAAGGAAAAATCTCCCGCCCTCGCCCACTCTTAAAATAACTATAGCTAAGGGAAAATTGGGAGATTCACCAGAAGAAGAATCACAACCAACTATAATGTCATAGAATTTTTCTGGCTTTTCTTTTATATAGCTAAAAATTTCATCAATAACTTCCTTGATCTTTAAATTGCCGCAGCTAGGATTAAAAAAATACCCCTGCCCTATTAGGTTTTGTTCAGAAAAATCTTGATTGACTTCTGAAAAATTATCACTCATGTTATCCGATTATAAATCTTTTTAAAAAATAATCAAGCATTAACGACTGATCTCAGAATTTCAATAAATTCTTGATCGTTGAGAGAAGCGCCTCCAACCAAAAGACCATCAAACCCTCCTTCTCTCACATAATCTCTGGCGTTCTTGCTATTAACACTGCCACCATAAAGAACTGGGATTTTTTTAGCCAAAAGAGAAGAGAAAAGTCTGGCAATAATCTCCCTTGAATAAAATCCCATAACCTGAGCTTCTTTAAAAGAGCAAATCTTACCATTTCCAATCGCCCAGACTGGTTCATAAGCCAAAATTAAACCGTTAACTTCGTTTTCTTTAATGCCACTTAGGCCTTTTTCAATTTGAGACTTTAAAACCTGCCTGGTTTTCCCTTTATTTCTTTCTTGCCAGGTTTCTCCAATGCAAAAAATCGGAGAGAGCTTGGCTTGCAGGGCTGACTTAATTTTTTTGTTAATTACCCCATCTGTCTCTCCAAAATAATTTCTTCTTTCCGAATGGCCAATAATAACATAATTACATCTGAGATTCTTTAACATTAAGGGAGAAACTTCACCGGTAAAAGCGCCCTTTTCCTCCCAAAAACAATCTTGAGCACCCAGCTTAATACTTGATGCTTGGTATTTCATACTTAACAAATAAGGAAATGGCGGGCACACTACAACCTCAGCTTTTTTAATTTTTTTACTCCCTTTTTCAACTAAACCAAAAAGCCGATTGGCTTCAGCCAAACTTGAAGGATTCATTTTCCAGTTGGCTACGATTAAAAGTTTCACTGTTTTCTTAAATATTCTGCTGCTTTTTCTGGCGTTATGGTTGAAATTTCCATTCTGGTGCCAATTTCAAATCCGGCCCAAGTGGAAG
>JBBTXV010000012.1:0-5200 GCA_038062035.1 Patescibacteria group bacterium | reverse complement strand
CTTGTTTCAATGAAGTTAAAAAATATCGCCGAGAAAAAAGAATAATTAACCAACCAGAAAAAATACCAACGATAGCGCCAGTTAATATGTCAGAGGGCCAATGAAGGCCAGCGAAAACTCGGAAAAACGAAATTAAAAAAGCGGCCAAAAAAAAGAAAAGGCCGCTTTTTTTATTATAAAAATAAACTGCGGTGGCAAGAGCGAAATAAAAAGCGGCGTGTCCCGAAGGAAAAGAGGATGTTGCCGAATGAGTTAAAAGTAAATTGATATTATTTTCTAAAAAAGGTCGGGGGCGTCCCCAGAAAAACCGAATTATCTCCACAATCACTAATCTGGACAAAATCACGGCCAAAAATGCTTGAATTAACATCGGCCAATATCTTCTAAAACCCTTTATCAAGAAAAAAACAAGGGAAATCAATAAAATATATTCAAAATATTGAGCAAAAAAAATGGCTAAAGTATCTAGCCAAAACCATCTTAAAGCAAATTGATTAACCGTTTGAAAAATAAATAAATCCATAACCGGTTACTTACCTAAAGCCTCTTAATCTGTTCTATTGAGATTATTCTCAATTTAATATTCACCTAATTTCAGAAATAATTATAACACAAGATTCTTCGTAAAAGAAAATAAAAAGGGTCTAATTTATTAGGTCAGACCCTAATACAGGTTAAGGTACTACTCTGCGGCGGCCGGCATGCCACCAATATTTATCACAACCCCCTTCGTAGCGACCGACACTCACTCCGCGCCTACCATTCCAACGATCAAAAATCATATGGCACCAGTTACCAGTGGAATCTTTCCAGTGAGTACAGTTAGGGAAATCCTCATTGACAGCTGCCAGCGAATAAGGATCAATCAGTTCTAGGTTAAAAAATGCATATTCCTGCTCCAAATTATTGTGCCTGACGACACAACCAAAATTGACGAAGTAAACTTCGACTTCCTCGCCTTCACCCCGCGGCATGTTCTTGACTATATTAAAATCACAACAATACTGTTCCCGACCAGTAGCATCAAGAACCTCTTGAGGGGTACGGGTACGATCTACCCGGACGCCACGAACAATCTTCATGCCATTCACCTCTTTTTAGATTTACTGGACGATTTCTTATCATCGCCACAGCTTTCTGACTTCCAAACTGTAAAAAACCAAAAAGCTGTGGCGATTTTCCACAAGTAACAAGAAATTGTAAAAGTGCTTATATGATTTTATATAAAGCAATTAATCAAATCTTTGTCAAGTTTTCAAGCAAACAGGCCACAGTCATTGGGCCAACTCCACCAGGTACAGGCGTTAAGAAGCTTGCTTTTTTGGAAACGCTCTTAGAGTCAATATCACCAACTAATTTACCTTTCCACAAGTAAGTTCCAGCATCAATCACCACAGCTCCTTTTTTAACCATTTTTCCTTTAACTAAATTTGGCTTGCCAACAGCTGAAATTAAAATATCGGCTTTTTTAGTAAAAAAAGGAGTATCTTTGGTAAGCTCATTAAGAACGGAAACGGTCGCTTTTTCTCTTAAAAACTGAATCGCCAAGGGAAAACCAACTAATCTCCCCGCCCCTAAAATAACAATATTTTTCCCCTTGATACTAATGCCGTAATGACTAAGAAGATACAAAATTCCGCCAACTGTTGGCGGAAGAATAGATGAAACGCCCTGATAAAATTTCCCCAAGCTTTTTTCTGACAAGACGTCAACATCTTTTTCCTCCGGAATCAAGTTAAGAAATTTTTCAGGGTTAAATTTCTTTGGCAGGGGCAATTGAATTATGGCTCCGGAATTAAAGGAATTTTTAACAATTTTTTCTATCTCTTTTTTTAATTGTACCGGAGAAAGTTTAGCCGAAAGTTTAAAAATTTTAAAATTAATTCCTACTCTCTGGCAGGCAATTTCTTTTTGGTGGATAAAAATTTTAGAAACAGAATTTTCGCCCACCAAAACCACAGCTAAGCTTAATTTCTTTTTAACTTGGTTTTTAAGGTTAACTAAAATCTTATCCGCTAATTTTTTTCCATCTAAAACTTTCATAGTATCGGAAATTTTTGGCAGATTTTTCTAACTTCGCCTTTAACCCTTGGTGCGCCTTTTGGGTTTGAAATAACCTCGTTTATCCAAAAAGCCACTTTTTTCATCTCTTTTTCTTTCATTCCCCTTGTAGTCAAGGCCGGTGTTCCCAAACGCAAACCTGAAGGATTAAAAGGAGAACTGGGATCATAAGGAATCGTATTTCTATTTGTTACTATGCCAGCTTGCTCCAAAAACTCCTGCGCTTCTCTGCCGGTCATATTTTTATTCCTCAAATCAATTAAAATTAAATGATTATCGGTCCCACCAGAAATCAAATTAAAATTATATTTTTTTAACTCTTTAGCTAAAATTTCAGCATTCCTCACAATTTGTCTGGCATATTTTTTGAATTTTAAAGTTGTTGCCTCCTTTAGAGCCACTCCAATGGCTGAAATCGTGTGTTCGTGAGGCCCGCCCTGAAGACCGGGAAAAACCATCTTAAAAATCTGGCTCTCTAATTCTTTTTTGCAAATAATCATTGCTCCCCGAGGACCTCTTAAGGTTTTGTGAGTTGTTGTCATAACAACATCGGCAAAGGGAAAAGGGCTTAGATGAACCTTACCAATAACTAAACCTGAAATATGAGAAATATCTACCAGAAAATAAGCGCCGATTGATTTGGCAATTTGGCTAAACTTTTTAAAATCAACTTTTCTTGGGTAAGCGGTAAAACCAGCCACAATAAGTTTTGGCTTTTCTCTTTTGGCGATTTTTCTGATTGCTCCATAATCCAAAAGAAGAGTTTTTTTATCTAAAAAATAGTGTACTATTTTAAAATCAATCCCAGATAAACTAACCTGAGCGCCGTGAGTCAAATGCCCTCCCAAATTCAAGGGTAAAGCCATAATTTTATCTCCGGGTTTAAGCAAGCCACGGTAAATAGCGTAATTTGCCGGACTCCCGGAATATGGCTGGACATTCACCGCCCACTTTTTTGAAGGCAAACCAAAAACTTTTTTAGCCCTTTCTTCAACTAAAGTTTCCAATTTATCGGCAAACTCCTGGCCGCCATAATACCTTTTGTACGGCCTGCCTTCAGAGTATTTAGCGGAAAAAAGAGAACTTAAAGCTTCCCTAACCGCTCTTGAAGGATAGTTTTCCGAAGGTATTAAATCTAAAGAGTTTTCCTGCCGTTCTCTTTCTTTATTAATGAGTTTGGCGATTTCCGGATCCGTCTTTTGAACGTTCATGTTTTTATTTAAATGACTAAGGGATTTGCTCACCCCTTCTTAATATTTTCAGCTTCTTCTTCGTTAAGTCAATTATGCTTGAAGGCTTGGCTCTTTTTAAATTGCCGGCATCCAAAATTAAATCTGGCAAATTTTTTTCTTTTCCAAATTGAGAAATTACTTGTTTGATTTTAGTTGACGATGGCTTTCCCGAAATATTAGCTGAAGTTCCAGTCAAAGGACGATTAACCATTTTCATTATTTCAAACAACAAAGGGTATTTAGGAATCCTTAAAGCAATGGTATTTTTATCAACGCCGTAAATCTTATATCCCTTTTTTCTTTTTAAAACTATTGTTAATTTTCCAGGCCAAACTTTCTTTAAAAAATTCTCTTGTTTTTCATCAATATGAGCCAACTTTTTTGCCGTTTTAATATCCTTAACAAAAATCGGCACGGCTTTACCCTTTTGTCTTTTTTTTATTTTAAAAAGATACTGAACCGCATTTTTATTTGTTGCGTCAGCCACTAAACCATAAACCGTATCAGTCGGAAAAATCAAAACTTTACCATGCTTGATTAATCCTACTATCGCTCTGGATATTTTCTTTATATCCTTTCCTGTCTTTAATGTCTCAATCATTTATCATTTCAATCGCCAACCTTACTGCCCCGATAACCGGTTTTCCCTCAAGACGGATGAACCTCACTTTTCTGGCAAATCTTTTAATTTCTTTTTTAAAAATATCCAAAATAATTCTTGATTTAAACATCCCGCCAACTAAAACCAAGGGGAATTCTTGATTTTGAAAATTTAGCTTTTTAATAACGGTTTTAACGCCAAGAACAATTTCTCTGGCGGCTTGAAAAAAGATTTCTTTGGCAATTTTATCTCCTTTTTTTACTGCTTGATCGCAGAAAACGGAAAATAAAGGGACAACTTCAGTATGATTTTTGGAGTAAATTTTGGTTAATAAATTTTCCCCGTTTTTAACTCTAAACTTTTGAAAAGCTATTTTGCTTATTAAGGTCTTTTGTCCTCGGCCGTCAGATTCTTGAAGAATTGCCTGGAGAGCTTTTTGGCCAGTCCAAAAAGCCGATCCCTCGTCTGATAACCAACCCCAACCGCTCGCTTTCGCTTCTTGATTTCCTCTCCAACCATGAACAACACAACCCGTTCCGGCTATTATCAACACTCCGTCTTTTTGCTTAGTTCCTGCTCGAAAAGCAGAAATTTGGTCACTCCCAATCTTTACCTTACCCTTAAAAATAGAGGTAATAATTTTTTGAACAAAAAGTTCTTTTTTGATTTCTTCTTTCTTATTGCGATAATCCTCTTGAATTGCGGGTAATCCGACGAACGTTGCGAAAACTTTTTCTTCCTTCTTTAAGATTTGTTTAATTGCCAAGGCAATATTTTCACTGGCCTTTTTTATTCCAACGTTTCTCGGGTTAGAAGGACCAGACCTTCCCATTTTTAAAATTCTACCTTTCAAATTGGCTAAAACCGCCACTGTTTCCTTGCCCCCTCCATCTACTCCAACAACATACCCTGCGCTCTTATTGCCAGGTTCCTTTCGCATATTAATCTAAATACTTCTTTATCTCTGAAATGAGCTCTTTGGGAGTGTATTGAGTTTTAAGCAGATATTCTTTTACCCCCAAATCAAAAGATTTCTTTTTAGTTACCGGATCGTCGTAGTTTGACAATCCGATAACCGGAATGTCAGAGGTTCCCGGGATCTCTTTTAACGATTCCAAAAAATCTACTCCATTTTTCCTCGGTAATAAAATATCCAATAAAATTAAATCTGGCTTCTCATTTATTAAATAATCAAGCGCATCCTCAGCAGAAAACATGACGTCGGTTTTATAGCCGGCTTCCTCAAGCTTATCTTCATACATTTTGGCTAAAATCCTCTCATCTTCAACTAACAATATCTTCTTTG
>JBBTXV010000011.1:0-2560 GCA_038062035.1 Patescibacteria group bacterium | reverse complement strand
GTCAAAAATTAAATCAATAAGAGCGAGAGCGATCTTAAATTCAAAAAGGAATAAAACAGTTGAAGTTCAGTTGAGAACCGCCAAGGGCGTTTTTTTGTCTTCTGTGCCATCTGGCACTTCAAAAGGAAAACACGAGGCGGTTGAACTGAAAGCAGGAATAGCGGTTAAAAATATAAATAAAATTATTGCACCGGCTCTTTTGGGTAAAAATCCAACAGAACAAAAAGAAATTGATAATCTGTTAGTTAAGCTTGACGGCACCAAAAATAAAAAGAAACTGGGAGCTAATGCGATTTTAGCGGTCTCTATTGCTACTTTAAGAGCTGGAGCTAAAGAAAAAAATCTTCCTCTTTTTAAATATATTGCTCAAATTGCCAGAACTAAACCCAAATTGCCAAAACCATCAATTTTACTTGTTGAAGGAGGGCTTCACGGAAAAACCAAGCTTGATTTTCAAGAGTTTATGGTGGTTCCTGAAGGCAGAACTTTCAAGGAAAGATTTGAAAAAGGGAAGAAAATATACGGAAACTTAAAGAAAATTCTAAAAAATAAATTTGGAAAAAAAGGGATTAAACTCGGGCTTGAAGGCGCTTTTAATCCGCCAACCTCAGATATAAGAGAAGTTTTAGATTTGATAATAGAAGCATCTCAAGGTTATAAAATTAAAATAGGCTTGGATTGCGCGGTTTCTCATTCTAAAAAAAAGAAATACGATATTGATTTTTACCAGAAAATAACTAAAGATTATCCAATTTTATTTTTAGAAGATCCTTTTGGAGAAGAAGACTGGAGTAATTTCTCTTACTTGACTAAAAAAATAGGGAAGAGCGCAGATATTATTGGCGACGACCTTTTAACGACCAATGTTGAAAGAATGCAAAGAGCTAAAAAACTCGGAGCTTGCAACGGAGCAATTATTAAACCAAATCAAGTCGGGACTTTTAGCGAAACAATTGAAGCTGTTAGATTAGCTAAATCATTTGGCTGGAAAACAATGGTTTCTCATAGATCTGGTGAAACTATGGATGATTTTATCGCCGATTTGGTAGTTGGAATTGGAGCTGATTTGATTAAAGCTGGCGCGCCCGCAAATCCTGAAAGAATGGCGAAATATAGCCGATTAATTGAAATTGAGAGAGAATTAAAATAGTCTATGCCAAAACTTATTTTATTGAGACATCTTAAATCGCAGTGGAATTTGGAAAATAAGTTTACTGGATGGACCGATGTTCCTTTGTCAAAAGAGGGTAGGGAAAGCGCAAAAGAAATTGCAAGAAAGCTGGAGGGATTTCAAATTGATAGAGTTTATACGTCGCCCTTAATAAGGAATAAAGAAAGCGTTTCATTAATTTTGGAGGTTCTGGGGAAAAAAGATTTACCCGTTTTTTTTGATAAAGCGCTGGATGAAAGAAATTACGGGATTTTAACAGGTATGAATAAAGATGAGGCCAAGGCGAGATATGGTGAGGAACAGGTGCGCTTTTGGAGAAGAAGTTATAATATAGCGCCTTCTTGCGGAGAAAGCCTGAAAGATGTGTATAAAAGAGCGGTTGATTTTTTCAAAAAAGGGGCAGAGCGCGATTTGGAGCAAGGGAAAAACGTTCTTATCGTTGCCAGCCATAATTCTTTGCGGGCTATCGTAAAATATGTTGAAAATATTTCAGATGAAGATATTATAAATGTGGAAATTCCTTACGGCGGCTCGTTGATTTACGATTTTGCAGGAGGGGTTTACAGCAAAAAATTTATTTAATATAATAACTTTATAGTTCTGAAATTAAGTCAAAACTTAGTGTCAAAGGTTCTGTCTTAAAAATAATAAAATAATTCTAAACTAAAAATATTTTTATGGAAAGAAAAAATCCTTTTTCTCTTAAAAAAAATAATATCTTTTCTTTTGGAAAGATTACAGAAAAAATTGATCAGAAAAAAATAGCTACTTTTATTATCGTCGTTGGGGTGATAATTGCAGGAGTTATAATTTATTTCAAGCAAACAGGTTTTAGCGGAGGATTTTCTCAGACCCTGTCTTCTCAGGAGGCAGGGGAAAGAATTATAAAGTATGTTAATGAAAATCTTTTGGAAAAAGGCGTTGAAGCTACTTTATTGAGCGTTGAAGATTATAATAGGTTTTTGTATAAATTAGGGCTGAGCATTAATGGTCAGCCTCTTGAGGTTTACACAACCAGAGATGGAAAGTTTTTATTCTTGCAACCTCCTTTGAATTTAGATGAACCATTGCCACTCCCACCGGTTCAATAAAAAACCGTGTAATTATCCTTTAAAGCTATGGTGAGATTATTTACTACGCCAAATTGTGTTTACTGCGCTACTTTAAAAGCGTTTTTGAATAAGCAAAATATTGAATTTCAGGAAATTGATGTTGCGAAGGATATGGAAGCTAGAAAAGAAATGATTGAAAAATCAGGACAGATGGGGGTGCCGGTAACTGAAATTGACGGTCAGATCGTGGTTGGATTTGATAAGGTAAAAATTTCAGAACTTTTAGATATAAAAGAGTAGCGCTCGGCAACAGGTTTTAATTATCGCTCGCTATTTG
>JBBTXV010000010.1:0-7933 GCA_038062035.1 Patescibacteria group bacterium | reverse complement strand
ACAAAATACAAATCCCTGCTCATTTCTTCGTCATAGCCAACATATTCTGCCTGACCTGAAACTATTTTTTTATATTTCCGGCACTGAAAGCACTCTCCATTGGAAGATTTACAAGTTAACCTATTTCCTTGTATGGCTCTTTTCATCATCAAGGCTTTGTGACGAATTATTGGAATATACTCTTTCACAGAAGCCAAATCCATTGCTAAAGGCTTCTCCTCCCCTTCAAGATACCAATAACTGAGCTTTTCAACCGGTTCTTTTAAATTATAGCTTGCTAAAATGTGGTAAATTGGCAGCTGCAAAGAATTCTTGTCTTCTTTATTTTTTCCGGTTTTAAAATCTATAATATGGAGCGATTTGTTAGGCAGCACCTCAATCCAATCAATGCCTCCAACTAAAACTAAATCTTCTTCCCTGAACAGCCTCACCTTGGGCAAGTCATCCCCCATCATGTAATTAGGACTCCTAATCAAATCAGAATCCTCAAACCTTCCAATCATAATCTTGCCTCTTTCTTTAAAAAGATCCTCCTCGGTTTTTGAAAAAAAACCCCCTTTTTTGCCTCTCCAAAACTGCCAGCTCTTTTCAAAGTTATCCTTTAAAGAAATCGCCAATCTTTTTGCTTCAGGCAGACAGCCAGCTTCCTCAATAACATTATGAACCACGCTTCCCAAAGTTAAGAAAGGATTAACTGCTTGAATTCGGTGATTAGTTGCAGGGTCACGATATAAGCTCTTTAAATAATAAAGCTGGGGGCAAGATTCAAAATCAGAAATTGAAGAATGTGAAATCCAAATAGTATTATTTCTTTCAGCCATTTTTCTATAGACGAATCAAGCTCAAAATCCCCTTAATTAAAATCAAGCAAGCTGGAATTAAAAGAAGCCACCAAGGCAAATTTAAAAAAATACTCAGAATAATCAAAATGGCGACTATCAAGTCCGTAATGCCCCCTATATCCGTCACGCTAACAAGCCATTTGAAAAGAAGACCGAGGGGAATTAAAATCATTGCCTCTATGGGAACCCTCACTCCAAAAATCCTTGATAATAATATGAATGATGCCGATAAATCTATTAAACCAAGAATTAACATTTTAATCTTTGCTCTTTAATATTCTTAATTTCGTAATTTAAAATTCAAGACCTATAGCTTCTAAAATTCTTAGCACCCCGCTCTTGAGGAATACCCTGATGATTTTTGAAAACAATCAAAAGAAGGAAAGCTCCAATTGCAACTACAATACCAGCTATTAAAAAAGGCAAGGTGTGATTTATTTTATCCCACAAAAGTCCAAAAACAAAATTTCCCAAAATACTTAAAAGACCAATAACCATATAATAAAAACCAAAGGATTCCCCTTTTCTTTCTCCTTGATTAATATCAGCAACAAAAGCCTTGGAAACCGAATCAGTGATTGCCAAACTCAATCCATAAAAAGCAAAAATGGGCCAAATTAGGTTTTGAGATTTATTAAAAGCGGCGGCTAAAAAAACTAAGCTTAAAATGAAAAACCCAAAAGATAAAACCTGAACCCTGCCAAATTTATCTGATAATTTACCAGCTGGATAAGAAAAAACGGCATAAAAAAAATTATAGATTAAATAGAGCAAGGGCAGTAAAAACAAAGCCATGCCAATAGATTGGCTCTTTAAAAGGAAAAAAGCATAACTAATATTTCCCAAAGCCAAAATACCCAAGACAAAAACACCTTTATAAAAAGTAATAGGAAATCCCTTAAAATTAAAAATCTTTAGGGACGGATTTGCCCGAGAAACGCTCTCTTTTTGAGGCGCATCCTTAATAAAAAAAAATGGAATAAGGGCAAAGAGAGCTGGAATAAAAGCGATTAGAAAAATATTTTTTACAATCGGAACAACCTGATTATTGTCAAAAGAAATTTGTTTAAAATTTAAATAAAAAATCAGAATAACTAAACCGACTCCCAAAAAAGCGCCCGCTGAATCCATTGCCCGATGAAGGCCAAAATACTTCCCTCTTTCTTTTTCCTCAACTGATTCGGCAATCAAAGCGTCACGAGGAGAGGTGCGAATGCCCTTACCGACTCTATCTAAAACTCTTAAGAGTAAAACGAAAGGCCAGGAAGTAGCCAAAATTAAAAACATTTTTGAAGCCGTGGAGAAACTATAACCCAAAAAAGCAAGGGCCTTTCTTTTTTTCATAAAATCAGAGGCCCAACCAGAAAAATATTTTAAGAAAGAACTTACCCCTTCAGCCAACCCCTCTATCAAGCCAATTACAGCAAAGGGCGCACCTAAAACATTTCTAAGAAAAATTGGTAAAACAGCAAAAATCATTTCCGAACTGACATCCGTAAAAAAAGAAGTTACTCCCAACAAAAAAACATTTTTTTTATCTTTTTTTAACATAAAATAGTTACTCTAAATTAAATTTCAATTTTCCGTTACTGATAAAAAGATTTATTGGAGAAAATGGATCCAATTTTTTAAAATCCAATTCTTCTTTTTCAACGTATAATTTAGCTCCGGCCTCTTTCGCTAAAATAAGACCGGCTGCAATATCCCAAATGGGTATTTTTGGGGTGATATAGGCATCGGCTCTGCTGGAAGCCACCCAAGCTATTTCAAGAGAAGCTGCTCCAATTTTACGAATTTCTTTTGAAGAAAAATGAAAAAAAGAAATTATATCATAAATAGCTTTTTTGTCTTTCTCTCCCCCTTCGCAAAAAATAACGTAGGCCCTCTCTTTTTCAGATATATCTGAAACTTTCATTTTAATTATCTTGCCTGATTTCAAATCCTCCCGAAAAGCGCCTTCGTTGGAAATCGCCCAAAATCTTTCCTTAAGAGCCGGCGATTCAACTACCCCCAACAACGGTTCTTTTCCTTTAAAAAGAGCTATTGAGACGGCGAAAAATGGATTGTGGTTTTCAAAATTACCTGTCCCATCTAAAGGATCTATTATCCACAAAAATTCAGAACTCTTATCAACAAACCCTGTTTCTTCGGTCAAATAAGAATGTTCAGGATAGTTTTCTTTTAAACCATTAATAATGATTTCATCTGCCACTTCGTCGTAAATACTCTTCACTTCTTTACTTAAACCGCGTAATGACGGCTCCCCTTTTCTGAAATTCTCGTAAAGTTTGGCACCTGCCTTTTGGGAAATATTTTTAGCAAATTCTAAATAATCTTTTTGCATTTAATATAAATGTAGGATAGCTTAATTTGTTAAACAGCTCAAGAGGTTATTTCTTTTGGCTTTTTCCACAAAAGAACTATTGACAATAAATACCCCTTAGGGGTATTATAAGATATATGGATAGAAAAACTAAAGAAAAAATTATTCGCCGCCTTAAAATTTTAACAGGTCAAGTAAAAGGCGTGCAAAGAATGGTTGAAAAAGAAGAATATTGTATTGATATTCTATGCCAGACAGGAGCTGTCAAGCAAGCTATTTCTGGAATTGAAGATTTAATTTTAAAAAATCACCTCTCTAGCCACGTAATTGAGCAAATCAAAAAAGGTAAAGGATCTAAAGCGACTGAAGAAATCTTAACAATATATAAATTATCAAAAAGAAAATAAAAAATAATGAACCGAAATCAGAACTCAAAAAAAACTATATATACCTGTCCAATGCACCCAGAAATCATAAAGGAGATGGCTGGTATGTGTCCTGAGTGCGGAATGAATCTCATAAAACATGAGACACATGACATGAATCATGCCAGACGTGATAAACAAGGAAGTCACACAACTCAGATGTTTTTGCGAAAATTCTGGGTGAGCCTGATTTTATCTATTTTTGTTTTAGCTTACTCTGATACCGTTCAGGAGCTTTTAAGATTTGAAGCTCCATTATTCAAAGGTTCTTTCTACATACCTTTTATTGTCTCCTCGGTCATCTTCTTTTACGGCGGCTGGATTTTTCTTCGGTCTGCCTTTCGAGAGCTAAAAGCTAAATTACCTGGCATGATGACATTGATTGCTCTGGCAATCTCAATCGCTTATACTTGGAGCATTTATGTTATTTTAAAGGGGGGTAAAGAAACTCTTTTTTGGGAACTTTCAACTTTAATCACTGTCATGCTCTTGGGCCACTACCTTGAAATAAAAGCGGTTTCTAGTGCTCAGGCTGCTCTCAAAGAATTATCAAAACTTTTGCCAGACAAGGCTGAGGTTATCAGGAACGGTAAAACAGAATTTTTACTATTGGAAGAAGTTAAAGTTGGCGATTTGGTTTTGGTAAAACCCGGAGGCAAAATTCCAACAGACGGTCAAGTGCTTGAAGGCAGTTCCGATGTTAACGAATCAATAGTGAGTGGCGAATCAAAACCGGTTTTAAAACAACAAAACAGCGAAGTAATTGCTGGATCCATTAATGGCGATGGATCTTTGAAAATAAAAGTGACGAAAATTGGAGAGGAAACTTTTTTAGCAGGAGTGATGCGCTTAGTTGAAATCGCTCAAGCTAGCAAATCCCGACTCCAAATGCTTTCTGACAAAGCCGCCTACTATTTAACAATCATTGCCGTGGTTATGGGAAGCATAACTTTTATCAGCTGGTTAGCTATTGCCAAAAACGCCTCTTTTGCCATTGAAAGAATGGTGGCGGTCTTAGTTATTGCCTGCCCTCACGCCTTGGGATTAGCCATTCCGCTTGTTGCTTCAATTTCAACCCAAAAAGCTGCCAAAAACGGATTTCTTGTCAAACAAAGATTAGCTCTTGAAGCTGCCAGAAATATTGATGTTGTGCTTTTTGATAAAACCGGTACTTTAACCGAAGCCAAGTTTGGCGTTCTTTCTTATTCTTCTAAAGAAACTCTTGCTCTCGCAGCTTCCGTTAATGTCCATTCAGAACACCCGATTGCCCTGGGTATTGTTGAAGAAGCTAAAAAACGAGGT
The DNA here is from genome assembly GCA_038062035.1 of Patescibacteria group bacterium. Classification (GTDB taxonomy): domain Bacteria; phylum Patescibacteriota; class Minisyncoccia; order Minisyncoccales; family 2-12-FULL-40-12; genus JBBTXV01. The sequence goes on along the minus strand of JBBTXV010000010.1, from coordinate 3,041 downwards.
TTGCCTCTTAAGGAATTAAAAAACTTCAAGCGAATTCCAGGCATAGGGGCTGAAGGAGAAATAGAAAACCAAAAAGTTTTTGTTGGGCATCGAGGCGAAGCTGATATTTTAGTTGAAGTAAACGGCGAAAAGATTGGCAGCATCAAGGTTGCTGATAAAATTCGGTCTGAAGCTAAAGAAGCGATTTTGCAACTGAAAAATATGGGGCTGAAATTAGCAATGATTACCGGCGATTCAGAAGAAGTGGCAAAGGAAGTAAGTAAAGAGCTTGGCATTGATGAATACTTTGCCAGAGTCTTGCCAGGGGAAAAATCAGAAAAAGTAAAACTATTGCAAAACAAAGGTCAAAAAGTAGCAATGGTTGGCGATGGAGTCAACGACGCTCCATCTTTAATGCAGGCTGATTTGGGCATTGCTATTGGCGCTGGCACCAATGTGGCAATCGAATCAGCTGGTATTATTTTAGTCAGAAACGACCCAAGAGATATTCCTAAAATAATTAAACTCTCCCGTCTGACTTTCACCAAAATGATCCAGAATCTTTTTTGGGCTACTGGTTATAATATTTTTGCAATACCTTTGGCAGCCGGGGTCTTGGCTTCCAAAGGTATTTTACTCCAACCAGCTTTAGCTGCCATTTTTATGTCTTTTTCAACTGTAATCGTTGCTTTTAATGCTTTACTCTTGAGGAAACAAAAAATTTAATTTAAAATAAGTTAAGACGTATGAAATTATTACTTTATGGCAGAAAATTTAAGGGCGAACAGGGAATCAAAAAACTATCTGAGGAAAACAACTGCCAGCTTCCAATAATTAATAATGACTAACAAAAATAAACAACTATGAACGAGCAAACTCAAGACTCAAAGTCATTAGAATCAGAAAGTTCTGAAATAAAACCTAAGAGAGGTTATATTGTGCCAATTAGTTTTCTAATTTCCTTTCTTATCATTGCTGGAGCTTTCTCGTATAATAACGGATTTCAATTGCCGCAAAAAAAACAAACTAAAATTCACTCCTCCTCAAAAAAAGAAGTAACGGCCAATTCTCTTCCATCCTTAGATGAAAAATCCCTGAAAGAACTTGAAGAAAAAGTTTTACCCCCTGAAGGAATGGTTTTACCGATTGTTTGGGGAGATTTGGGAGCTAAAATGATAGATTCAGGAGTGATTGATGGTGCAAAATTCGAACAGCTCTATACGAATCGGGGCGGGCTCGATAACGAAACAAAAAATTTACTGTATGGAAAAAATAACGGAAATCTCAAAATTAATTCTGAAAACTCCGGAACCATTCTAAATCTTCTATGGGCACTGGGCTTGGGAACGAAAAACGATATTTTAGAAAAAGGCCCAATGAATGATAAAAAATACAACGGAGCTGAAAATTTTGCCTCAACTGGCGGTTGGACATTGGCAAAGGGTGAAGCAATGAATTATTATTCCAAGTATCCTTTTATTATCCTCACGCCAGAACAACAATCTTTGCTTGAGCGCGTTTCAAAAAATATCTATCGCTCTTGCTGCAATAATTCAACTTATTTCCCTGACTGCAACCACGGCATGGCAATGCTCGCCCTTCTTGAACTTATGGCTTCCCAAAATGTTTCTGAAAATGAAATGTATCAGGTCGCACTAAAAATCAATTCATTCTGGTTTCCCGATACCTATCTCACGATTGCGCAATACCTCAAATTAAAGAAAAGTATTGAATGGGAAAAAGTTGATCCTAAAGAAATTCTGGGGGCTGAATACTCAAGTGCCTCTGGCTATCAAAAAATTCTCAGCCAAGTTACCCCTCCAGAACAAGGATCGAGTGGTTCGTGCGGCGTATAAGCAAAAAACGCCCTCTGGTCCAGGGCGTCTCATTTACTAAATAAAATATGACACAATTCCAAAAAATATCGTTCTTTCTTCTTCGCTTATCAATAGGATGGTTAATGTTTTATGCTGGCATTACCAAGATCCTCAATCCTAATTGGTCATCAGTAGGATATCTCCAGAACGCAAAAACTTTTGTCGGATTCTATCAATGGTTAGCAAGTCCTGGAATTCTTCCCGTAGTAAATTTCCTTAACGAATGGGGGCTAACCCTTCTCGGTATATCTCTTATTCTCGGAATCTTTGTTAGGCTAAGCTCAATTTTGGGCATAGCGCTTATGATTCTCTATTACCTTCCAATATTGCAATTCCCCTATCCAAGTCCTTATTCTTTCCTGATCGATGAGCATATAATTTATGCCTTGATATTCCTTTTATTCGCACTTTTTCGTGCAGGACGAATCTGGGGTTTGGAAAATTGGTGCTCAAACCTGCCAATCTGTTCTAAATTCCCTAAATTACGGAGCTGCTTGGGTTAAATAAAATCCAGTCTCATTAATACCCTTCCCAGTTATCATAACGACTACCTCCCATCTGGCCAGCTGTCAAAGATTCCGGACCCTTTAAACGATAACGCTCAATAAAGTCAAGAATTCTCTTCTTATCAAAACCACCATCATCATTAAAGTTAAAAATATCAAGGCGCTGCCAAGCAACCAAAGCAATATCTGTTTCGTTTTTCTCTCTTGGAGTAAGGATTACAACGCTTTGCCCTCCGAGTAATTTCTCAAGTTCTTTTTTTGTTTCTTCTAAAATAGAAGGTCGGTAAGAAACCCAAACCCTGCCATGCTCCAAAGAATGAACAACAGCTTCGTCAGGTTTCTCTTTGTTGTAGACTCCATCAGACAACCAAGTTGGCCAATGAGTTCCAGATGCGGGAGGATTAGACTTATATTCTACCCTGATACCATTTGAAATATGCTCAGATCCTTCGAAAGACACTTCTCTGGAAAAATCTTGGCCGGGTTGTTCTGATTCTGACGATTTTTTCCCTGAAAATATAATGCCCCACCAAATAATTGCAATTCCGCTAAAAATAATAACAACCAAAAAATAATTTTTTTTATATTTTTTCATCTTACGCACCAGTAAGGAATTATTTTAAAAAAAACCGAATGAAGCGGCGACGTTAGCAAGGAATTTCTTGATTATTTTAAAGAA
>JBBTXV010000009.1:0-2438 GCA_038062035.1 Patescibacteria group bacterium | reverse complement strand
TTAATTTTAATAACTTATCTTGCTGAATAAAATTATTGATTGTTTTTCAAAGACGTGTTAGTATTTTAACTGAATAATCACTGTTTATGGCTAAAAAAACCAAAAAAGTCAGAAAGATTAAAAAGCCATTAAAAGCTCAATTATCTCAAACGTGGCTTAAAGAGGATGGAGATAAAAAGAAAATTGAGCCTCTTGTCAGAAAAACCAAAATTAGAGTTATTGGAATTGGCGGAGGAGGGGGATCTATTGTTTCTGAACTTTCTTCAAGGATAAAAAATGTCTCTTTTGCGGCGGTTAATACTGATCGTCAAGCTCTAAAACAGATTAAAAAGAGTGTTTTGCGTTTTCAGCTTGGCCAGAATTTAACTTATGGTTTGGGAACTGGCATGAATTGGGAGATAGCCCAAAATGCCGCCCAAGCAGAAAAGGAAAAAATAAAAAAACTTTTAACTGGGTATGACCTTTGTATTTTTATTTCTTGTCTGGGCGGGGGAACCGGTTCTGGTGGCACTCCTGTTTTTGCCAGGATTGCCAGAAATCTGGGTAATTTAAGTTATGGAATTTTTACTCTACCCTTTAAATTTGAAGGAGAAAAAAAGTCTCAGATTGCGAGAGAAGCTTTGGAAAAGCTAAAGCCAAATCTTAACACCATTTCTATTATTCCTAATGAAAGAATTTTTCAGATTGTTGAGAGAAGCGCCGCCCTTAGTTCAGCTTTATCTGCTATGAACAAAAATTTAGCCGAGAATTTAGAAGGATTGATTGAAACGATTTACTCAGCTGGGTTGATTAATATTGATTTTGCTGATTTAAAAACGGTTTTTGAAGGCCGGGGCCGGTTAACCTACCTTAATTCAGTAATAGTCCCATCGTTAGAGAGAAATGAGGAATTGCAAAAATCGGTTCTTTCCTCTCCTTTGTATCCTTACAGCATTCGGGGAGCAAGGGGGGTTTTGTTTAATATAGTGGGAGAAAAAAACCTTCTTTTATCTGAAGTTTCCCAGCTTTCTAAAATTATTTCCGATTCAGTCAGCCCGGAGGCAAAAATTATTTTTGGCGTTTCTCAAAAGAAAAAATCAAAAACGCAAAAGGAAGGGGTTAAGATAACTCTTTTGGCTACGGGTTGTGGCCAGCGGGTTTTTCCGATTAAAGAAAGGAAATTTAAGAGGAAAAAATCTGAAACAAAAAAAGTTGCAGAAAAAATGAAAAGTAAGGTTTCTCTTCCACCAAAAAGTTTAAAGGATAAATCTTCTGGTAAGAAAAAAAATAGAGGAAAGAAGAAAAAGAGAGTAGTTCAAAAAAGATTGATTTCTTTTTCTCGAAACAAAGGGAAAAAGATTCAATCAGGGGAACCCTTTGAACAAAAACGAATTGAGGTAAAAGTTAGACGAAACGCTTTGGAATTAAGAAAAGACACTGAGGAGGTTGAAAAGGAGATATTGGAGCAGGAACAAAAATGGGAAACACCAACTTTCTTGAGGGGGCAGCAGCCTTAAATAAAAAAATTTCTAAAATTAATTAATTACTTCGCTTTTTTGCGAAATAAAAATGGAGATTAAAAAAGCGATATTGCCAATCGGCGGCGTTGGAACAAGATTTTTGCCTTTGAGCAGAGTTTTTCCAAAAGAACTTTGGCCTCTTGTTGATATTCCTTTGCTGCAGTATATTGTCAGAGAAGCTAAGGATTCTGGAGTCAGTCAAATAATTTTTGCAATTTCGCCCGAAAAGAAAATTGTTTTTGATTATTTTGTTAAAGCGCCCAATGGCTTTGAGCCCGCCAAAAAAATAGAAAAAATTTTAAGCGATAGAAAGAAAAATTCAACTTTGCAGGAATTAAAGCAATTGGACGATTTTTTAAAAGGCCTTTCTTTCTCTTTCGTTTTCCAGAAAAAACCTTTGGGTGACGGCCATGCTATTTTGCAGGCTGCCAGAATGATAAGCCAGGAATCTTGCGCGGTTTTGTTCGGAGATGATATTGTTGAGTCTCAAACGCCTTGTTTGGCTCAGTTATCAAACATATTTAAAACCTGCCAAAAGCCGGTTATTGCTCTTCATCGCCTTCCCAAAGAGAAATTATCTTCTTATGGCGTTGTCAAAACAGAAAAAATTGCCAACCGTCTTTTTAAAATTAAGGGTATCGTTGAAAAACCGGCCATAGAGCAAGCACCATCGGACTTAGCTATTGTCGGAAAATACATTTTGACTCCTGAAGTTTTTGAATATCTCAAAAAAACTCCTCCTGATAAGGGAGGCGAAATAAGATTGGCTGGCGCTTTTGATAAGATGATAAAAGACGGCAAGGTTATTTATGGATATGAGTTTGAAGGGAAATGGCTTGAGTGCGGGAATAAAACAGATTGGTTAAAGTCTAATTTTTATCTTGCTTTAAAACATCCTCAATACGGCCCAGAACTCCGAGAATTTTTAAAATCGTTTTA
>JBBTXV010000008.1:6564-12992 GCA_038062035.1 Patescibacteria group bacterium | reverse complement strand
AAAAACCGAATGAAGCGGCGACGTTAGCAAGGAATTTCTTGATTATTTTAAAGAAAGGATATCTTCCTTCAGGAGGTGGTATTTGCTGCTGCAACTGCTGCTCCATCTGTCTTTTCATCTCTTCTTGCATTCTTCTCTCAGTTTCCTCTCGTATCATCTGCTCCATCATTTCTGGGCTAGGACCCTCCAGACCAGAATCCATCATTGGCGAATCTGTTCCTCTTTCCATCATTTGCATCTGTTGCATCATTCGTTCTGCTTCTTCTGGCGGCCTTTGGCCTATTTGAACTGAAAAATTTAGACATTCTGTTGAATGATTAGGATCATCGCAATAAGCTCTGCATTCTTGCTCGCCCTTACACCCTCCAGGCCCTCCTCTTTGCATCATTTCCATTCCTCTCCTGGCATTTTCAGCATCTTGAGGCGACATCTCGCCAATTTGAATTGAGAAATTAATACATTCCTCCTTGTTAGCAGGATTTTCACAAAATATTTTACATTCTTCCTCTCCTTTGCATCCCCCAGGCCCGCTAGTCATCCCCATTCCAGCCATTTTCCTGGCGCGAGCTGCATCTTCTACGTTCATAAAACCGGTTTTTTCAGCAAAGTCAACGCACTCCATCATATGCGATATATCGTCACAATAACTCTCGCATTCTTCTTTACCCTTGCAACCGCCGGGACCGGACGTAAATCCAGCTGCTATCATTTTTATCGCCCTCTCAGCTTCTTTGGCAGACATAAAACAGTGTTCTATGGCAAAATTCACACATGCCTCCATATGAGAAGGATCGTCGCAATAATCCTTGCATTCCTCCTTACCCCGACAATCGCCCGGACCCTTTCCTCCTGTCAGTCTCACCATTTTTGCCTCTTCTACAGACATAAATCCGGCAGCTTCAGCAAAAGTTATACACTCTTCTAAATTTGCAGGAGAAGAACAATAACTTTCGCAATCCTGCTTACTCCTGCAAGGAAGCGGTTTTACTCCTCTTTCAATTGCTGCTAAAAATTTTTCTGCTTCTTCTAATTCTCCCAAAGACATTAAACCAGCGGCTTTGGCAAAATTAATACACTCTTTCATATTAGCCAGCTGAGAACAATAATTATCGCAGGCCTCTTTATTTTTACAGTTATTTGGCGGAGTAAATCCTTGCGCGATAGCGCTAACTATTTTTTCCGCTTCTTCCAATTCTTCTGAAGACATCAAGTCATGCCTTTTGGCAAAATCCAAACATTGCGATAAATTATTAATATCGTCACAGTAAGACCTGCATTCAACTGTTCCTCGGCAGCCCCCCGGCCCCGAAGCTTCACCAGCAGCCATCATTTTTTTGGCGATTTCAATATCTTCTTTCGGTATTAAATTATGCTTTTCAGCAAAAGCAACGCAAATTTCCATATTTTCAGCTCCATCGCAATAAACTCTGCATTCTGTTTCATTATTACAGTTTCCCAATTCAGCTACTGGATACTCAATATCATCTTTGGAAGTAGCAAAAACAAAAACCGCTATGAATAACGCAAAAATAATAAAGACGGGTAAAAAATAATATCTTTTCACAGAATTAAATTTATTTAAAAGGGTTCTTATATAAATCTTTAAAAGGATTCACTGCCTCTTTGAAAGGGTTAACCGAAGGCACATCTTCCAGCGGATTTTTTACGACCTCTCCAGCTTCCACTTTTGCTTCTGCCTTCCCAACTTCTTTACCATTCTCAAAGCCAATCTTATATCCTTGCTGATAACTAAAATAATAAACCCCTATCCCGACTACTAAAACCACTATTAATAAAATTATGATGGTTTTTTTATTCATAATAATTAAATTATATCAAAAATCTTTTTTTCAAAAAGAAAGTTTTCCACAGCCAAGCTTTTTTCAACGTTTTCTTGTAAAAAATCCTATTTTGAGAATTTTTGATAGAAAGCCCCCCAAAGAAAACCAAAAATCCAGCCAAAAACTAAAGTTAATACCAAGCCAGCAAAGAAGGTGCTAAAGTCCAAATTAAAACCAGCAAAATCAAACCCCTCAAGGCCCATAAATCCAATTTTTGCCACATAAAGCGAGGAGTCAGGCAAAACCCAAATAAAAATTGAACAGATTATCCAAATAATTCCGCTGGCTAAGGCTAAAGAATTAGCAAATGCCAAAGTTTTCATTTTGTTGCTTCGTAAAAAATCTTGCTTCGCAAATTCTTACTTCTCATAGCGAAAACAAAATCAACGAAACGGTTAAGTATTTTTAATTATCGGAATATTCGACCTTTAAGAAGCTAAAACGTTCTTTTATATTATACCACAGAAATCTATTTGCTATCCAAATTAAACTTCTGTCAATTGCTATAATTTATTTACCGCTCAACTTTAACCCCTTATAAGCTAAATATCCCGTAATGACGAGCGCTACCCAACTCAGCCACATTGGCAATACCCAATCGCCAATAACTCCATCCCAACCCCGAATTAATCTAAACAAATGCAGAATAAAAATTAAAAGAAAAATGATTCCAGCTACTAAAGAAAATTTTTTATGGTTCATTTTATTTATTTTATATCTTATTAATTCTCATTTTATATATTACCGACCTTTAATTATGAAATTCCAAAAAATTAATGAAATCGTTAAACACTCCCTCGCTTAAATCGGGGTTACGAGCAAAAGAATAAAATAAACTTGGGCTGTTTCTTGTGAAACGAATATCAAGAGCTGTATGTTTTTGATTTCTCCAGCTGGGTTGTTGAGAAAAATCTGGGACTACTGACTTTTTGGCAATTTCATAAAAAACCGCGTCGTATCCCCTTGTTAAGGTTTCCTCTCGTTTTAAAATATCCACTGTACTTAAAGTTAAAAATCCATTTGCCTCAAAATAAGTTATGTATATTTGGGATTTTTCTCTGACATTTTCGCCAGAAAAATTAGGATCATATATGCTGAGGGCTTTTAACTGAGGGATGTATTCTATTTCAAATCCTGCAGGAATTTTACCCATAAACTTAAAGGAAGAATTAAATTTTGAAAAATCCGCTTGTTTGAAACTTGGCAACTTCTCTGCCTCAGCCTCGCCCATCTTTTCCTCTCTCTCTTTTGGAACGATTGGTGCTTCTGCTTTTTTCATAGACAAAAAATAAATCAAAGCGCCCAAAATAATTATTATTAAGAAAATTATGATTTTACTTAGCTTAAAAGTCATGTTTTTTTATTTTGAGGAATGAATTTTAGAGAGATTGAATTTGTGCAGTGACGAACATTCTTTGGCGTTAAACCCTCATTCTCAAAAACATGGCCGAGATGAGCTTCGCAAGAAGCACAAATTATCTCGGTTCTAACGCCATCATTATCCTTTTCTCTTTTTACTGCACCCTGTATTTCATCATCAAAGCTAGGCCAGCCGCATTTTGCATCAAATTTATCTTCTGAACGATACAAAGGAGCTTTACAGCGACGGCAAACATAAATCCCTTCTTGCCAAAAATTTTCGTACTTTCCGCTAAAAGGCGCTTCAGTACCCTTATGAATAATTACTCTTTCCTCTTCTGGGGTCAGCTTATTTAATTCTCTCATTTTCTAGACTTATTCTCAAAAGTTCATTAAATTTTTTTTCAAGCTTGAGAATTTTTGGCAAAATAACAATTTGGCAGTATAGCTTTGAAGAATTTTTTTGATAATAATTTTTATGATAATCTTCGGCTTCATAAAAATGATCGAGTTCTTGCAACTGCGTTACAACCGATTTTCCTTCTTTCAAAAAAGATTCATTAAGCTCTTTGATGAAATTTTCAGATTCTTTTTTTTGATTTTCGGTCGTATAAAGAATAATTGAACGGTATTGCTCCCCAATATCATTCCCTTGCCGATTTTGAGTTGTTGGATCGTGGATTGCAAAAAATACAGTAAGTAAGTCCTTGTATTGAATTTTAGACGGATTAAATTCTATCTTCACGACTTCAGCATGGCCGGTTTGACCCGAGCAAACATCTTGGTAAATCGGGTTTTTTGTCCAACCCCCTGCATATCCTGACGTTACTGAGATTATACCCTTGAGCTCTTTAAAGATACCTTCAACGCACCAAAAACATCCTCCTCCAAAAACCGCAATTTCTTTTTTCTCTTCCATATTTAATTCTACTGCTTCTTCTCTTAATCTGAAAGTGTCAAAGAATACCCTCTTAATTAAAGCAGGAATGCTCATCCAAAAGTAAAAGCAAATAATTTCAGGCCGGGCTCTTGAATTCTAAACTCAATTATATGGGTTTCTGACTGACTAGATTGAAGAATTTTGTAAAGACGCGCTTCTTTAATTTTTAATATAGATTTTCCATCAGAAATTTTCACGATATCAGCTCCTGCCTCAAGATCAAGCTGTCTGCCATCAAGCAGTACCTCAACTGTTATTTCAGAATCTGCGCTTGCGACGAGAAAAACATCCTTTGCAGTATATTTATATATTATGCGAGCGCCAGAAGAATTATTTTGAGCAAATTCAGAAGAAATATTCCAGTCACCAGAAAGATATAATTTGTTTTTCTTTATTATTGATGGAATAACAAGGCCGTTTTGGTCTCCCAAAACGCCAACTGATCCATTGCCAAAAAATTGATTCCTGCTTGCACCAAAATATGTTTCAGGGCTTCTATCTCCTCCCTGGCTCACTGCCTCTTTATTTATAAATTCATTGATTTTCCCTCTCTCTCCCAAAATCGCCATTCGTTCTTTAAGCGCTTCCTGTATTTTCCTTTCTGTTTCTTCATACGCCCCTTCCCCTATATGGTCATAAATAATGTATCCATCTATATCAATAAGATATTTTCTCGGCCAATAACGGTTTTTGTATGCAATCCAGGTTGAATAATCATTATCAAGCACTACTGGGAATTTAATACCGAATTTTTCCACCGCTTTTTTGACATTCTCGTAATCTTTTTCAAATTTAAATTCAGGCGTGTGGACTCCAATGATCACAAATCCTTTATCTTTGTATTTTTCATACCAAGCATTGAGATGTGGTGTTGTACGTTGGCAGTTAATACAACTATATGTCCAAAAATCAACGAGTATCACTTTCTTACCAATAAAATCATTTATCTTAACTGGTTCTCCGTCAGTATTTATAAAACCATCGGGGCTAGTAATTTCTTTAGCTAATTCGTAACGTTTTGATTTTTCTTCTTTTTTCATCCCCTCTTGCTGAATAACAGCTACAGATTGATTTGATCCGATTTTAACTGTATTCTTGGAATTGATAAAATATATCGCTCCTATGATAAGAAAAACAGCTAAGACGAGAATTTTCGGCCTCAAGGTATCCATCTTATTTAAGTAATATCTTGTTAAGGAGCTCAAAATTGGCAATTAAAGAAAGTTTCTGTGTAAAGATAAGAACGCCAAGAGTAAGAAGAATAATGCCAAAAACAATGCTAAGACGCTTAAAACCTATAACATGACGATTGAGAAATTCATTCGCTTCTGCCGTAAAAGCTCCAACGATAAGAAATGGGATACCGAGTCCAAGCGCGTAGGTTAAAAGAAGAATAAAAGCAGATCCAGGCTGCGTTGCCGCAAGTCCCAAGATAACCCCGAGCGCGGGACCCACGCAAGGTGTCCAACCAACAGCAAAGGATAATCCAAAAATAAATGAGGTTAAATATCGAGAGTTAAAACGAGTCTTTACTGTAAACTTATAATCTTTCTCCAAAAAAGGAATTTTAATAAGTCCTATTAAATACAATCCGAAAAAAATAATCATCACCCCGCCAATACGAGAAAGCCAGATTTGAAAATCGTAAGCGACTCTCTCAAGGATCGTATTTAAAAGTACGCCCAGAAGAGCAAAAACAATCGAAAAGCCAATAACAAAAAAAATACTATTAAAAAATATCTGTTTTCTGACAGATAAACCTCTTTGCGCTTTATCAGGAGTTGTACCTGCAAGATATGCAAGAAATCCTGGTATTATTGGCAAGACGCAAGGAGCAAGAAAAGAAATAAGTCCTCCCAAAAATGCGCTAACCAGCAAGCTCTCCGTCATATTTCCAAAACATTATTGAGCTCGTTCAAATAACGGTCTTTATTCCAACTTTCAGGTGATTTTAAAATTCTTTGGCCGTCCTTCAAAAAGACTTTTGTGTGCTGATAAGCAACTCCGAATTCTCTTGCTAAATTTCTTTCATCATCATCGGTTTGATCGTCATTGTAATTAACGAGGAAACCAACCACTTTATCGCTTGAGAGCTCATTAAATGCTTTCTCCATTAAAGGGAATTCTTTTTTACAGGTCGGGCACCAATTTGCAAAAAAATATAAAACAACGACTTTATCTGAACTTAATGCCTTATCATAATCAGCCTTTGTAAAATCAAGAAGCGGTGATGACTTCCCGGCAAGAAGCGAGCCAGAGTACCTCGTTTCCTCCCCTTTTACTCCATT
>JBBTXV010000008.1:3499-6464 GCA_038062035.1 Patescibacteria group bacterium | reverse complement strand
TTTGTGTCCTGAGAGCCAGGTTCAATATCAGGAACAATCCCAGTTTCATCGCCCCCGCCAACTCTCTCTTTTGTATAGAACGGAATAACGCCAGGAAAATAGGAATCTTCTTGTATTGAAATAAGTTTGCCTAAGCGAAATCCGCCGGCCTTTGCCATTGATTTGGCTTTTTCTTTTGCCTGAACAACTGCTTCTTCTCTCGCTTGATTTTGAAGTTTAACTGGATCATCAATCGTGAAATTAGGGCCAGAAACCGTGTTCGCTCCTTTTTCTACTGCTCCAGAAACTACATCACCGACCTTATTCAAATCCCGGATTTTAGCCGAAATACTCTGGTTAATTGTATAACCGACAATTTTCGAAGTCGGGCAAGGAGTAATTATTGAAGAAGAATCCTCATCTTCCAATGGCAATGGTGATGGTGATGGCAATCGCTCTAATAAAGGACAGTTATAATACTGATAGCGAGGACTGATATCATAGAATTCGGTCTTTATATCCTTATCTTCAATCTTGTTTTCTTTGAGAAAAGCGATAAGACGATTCGCTTTTTCTGAATTTTCCTTTTGTAAATTAGCGATATCTTTTCCGCCCTCAGTGAGAAAACCAAAGGTTAATTGAGCGATATCAGGAACCGCCACTATCTTACCCTCTCCCCTAACCGAAAACTGGCGATCCAAAGAAACGGATTTTGAAAAAGAAGCAACATACCAAAACAAGCTAATAACTAAAAGTATAATAGCTCCAATAATTGCAACACCGAGATAATTTTTTATTTTCGTATCCATAAAAAGTTTTCCTATACTTATATTATATTTATACCACGCCAAGGGTCAACATCAAGAAGCCCTTTCAAGTTTTAATTTCCAGTACCGAAAATAAACCAATTTCACTATTTCACTGGCAAAAAAATAGCTAATCAATACAGAGGCAACTATGAAAAGAGCGGAAGCTGGAGGAGAAACAAAATGGAAAAACTCCCTCCCAAAATTAGTAAATGGCAATAAAATAGTTATTGCTGCAGCAAGAATAGAGAATAAAATAAGAGGAGAGCTAGGCCTTCTGGCTTTTAAGAAGAAATGATGAGTCCTGACTGAGAAAATAAGGGCAATTTCCGTTAGAATGCTCTCAATAAACCACAAGGTTTGCAAGAGCCGATCTCCTGATTTATAAAAAATAGCAAAGAAGATAAAATCGAAAGCTGTGCTGACAATAGCCAAAAGAACAATAAGAAATATAATCTGATGTAATTGATATAGTTTTGACCTTTTTAACTCCTCAATGTCAATTTTATCCGTGGCAATAGCGATCAGGGGGAAATCTGATAAAAGATTTACAAGTAAAATCTGAACAGGAAGCATAGGCAGAAAAGGAATAACTAAAGCAATAGCCGCAATTGAGTAAAAATTGCCAAAATTGGAAGCTAAAGTATTTTTGATATATTTTTGAATATTGTAAAAAATATTTCTCCCCTCTTGAATCCCATCAATAATCGCTCTGAGATCTTTTTTCAAAAGAATAATATCAGAAACCTCTCTGGAAATTTCAGCTCCTTCTTTCACGGCAATCGCGACATTAGCAACTTTCAAAGCCGGAGCATCATTAACTCCCTCTCCCAAAAATCCAACTTCATACTTTTTCTGGAGAGCTGTTAAAATTTTAAATTTCATTACCGGAGAAATTCTGGCAAAAACCGAATAATCATCACAGATTTTCTCAAAATTTTCTTCGCTTAAGATCTCTAACGTATTTCCTAAAATAACCTCATTTTGATCTTTAATTAACCCAATTTCCTTAGCAATAGCTCCAGCGACCTCCAAACTATCGCCAGTTAAAATTTTAATCCTGAGCCCCAATGATCCTGCAAGAGTAATTGCCGATTTAGCCGTTTTTTTGAGGGGATCGGCAAAAGAAAAATAACCTAAAAACTTTAAATCTTTTTCGTCATCTTCGGTAAAAATTCCTTTTTCAAATTCTTTATAAGCTAAGGCCAATATCCTTTTTCCAGCTCTCCCCTCTTTTTCTATTTTTTCTTTTATTTCTTTTTCAGCCAGAGAATCTTTCCATTGAGAAGAAATTTTTAAAATTACCTCTGGCGCCCCTTTAACAATTAAAATTCTTTTTCCTTGCTGGTCTTCAATAAGCATGCTGGTTTTCAACCTGAAGGGATCAAAAGAAATCTCAGAAAGTGAATTAAAGTTTTTTAGAGAATTACGAATTTCGCTAGAAGCTTTTTTTAAAATGGCAGAATCAAAAGGGTTAGGCAAAGACTCAATTTTCTCTTTAATATAAGACGAGCATAAAAGACCGTAAAGCAAGCATTTATTTTTATCTAATGAATAAATATCTTCCAAAGAAAGTTTATTTTCGGTTAAAGTGCCTGTTTTGTCAGTGCACAAAATCTCAATACTCCCCAATCCCTCAATAGCTGACAATCTTTTGACAACCACCTTTTTTCTTGCCAGAGCTATCGCGCCTTGAGAAAGAGCAAAGGTAGCAACTACCGGCAAGGCTTCTGGAATAATACTGACAATTAAAGCAATGGAAAAAATTAAAAAATCAAGGTCGGTTATCTGGCCTCGATTGAAAATACCCAATTTAGTTATTATTAAATTTAAAAGATAGACAATAATAATTGTCCCAACAACTATTCTTAAAATAATTTTAGAAAAACGGAGTAAATTTTTCTCATACGTGCTTTCTTTTGAGATTCCGGTGGCTAATTTGGCAATCTCTCCAAAAAAAGTTTGCTTGCCAATAGCAATAACTACCCCTTCAACTTCGCCAGAAATCACTGATGTTCCGGCAAAAAGTATATTCTTTGATCCAAAAACTTCTTTTTGTTCTTCAAAGAGGAGCTGAGATGTCTTAGATAAGGGCACTGATTCTCCGCTTAAAACTTCCTCATCAACTAATAAATTTTCCGCCTTGGTTATCCGCAAGTCAGCTGGAACAATATTACCAG
>JBBTXV010000008.1:0-3399 GCA_038062035.1 Patescibacteria group bacterium | reverse complement strand
AAAGCCAATAAGAGAAGATAAACAAAAGAGGATTTAAACTGCCTAAGAAAAATATCTATTAAAGTAACTTCTTTGACTTTAACTTCGTTGAAGCCGTGAATTCTTTGGCGACTTTCTACCTCTTTCTTTGAAAGCCCATTTTCAGAGGTTTTTAAAATCTCAAAAATCTCTTCAATATTTTTTATCGTATATTCCGAAAACTTCATAAAGATTATTTATTTTACTAAAAAATTGCCTTCTTGGCGATTTTTTATTCTCTATACATCATATTCGCTATTTCTTAAAATAAAGAACCGCCCCGGGGTTTACCCCGGGGTTACTTTCTTTCTTGTAATACCCTTCTGAATATCTCAAATGTTTATATCGACCCCCTGATTCTCTTCTGGTCCCGTAACCCTGCAATTTTTCCGATCAGCTTTGAATTGCTTCCAAGCCGCTAGTTTCGTCTGTTTGGAAATCTGAGAAGCGCTCTTTTTGCTCTCTGAGAATTTACTCCAAGCATCTCTTATTGCAGTATGCCTTTGCTTCTTATCGGCAATACTCCAAGCAGTTAATAAGGCGCTTTGCCTTGTTTGAAGAGATGATTTAACAGAACTATAAAAAACATCAAAGCTAGACTGAATAGTTGTTTCTCTCTGACTAACTATTGTTCTCATGCAACTGATATCAAACGGCCTTGTTGATGATGACCTATCTGAAGTCTGTGCAAAAACAATCACACTTCCTATCAAGGACAAGAATGCAATGGAAAAGAAGGCTAAAAATATCTTTTTCATACCATCAAAAACATCTTAATTTTTAATTTATAGATTTTCGACCTTTGAATTATCTCAACCTTCAACTAGACCCTTGCTTCCCTTTCCTTAAAGCATATCTAATATAGATGACGTAAAACTTCTGTTTTAATTTCACAATCCTGGACTTGGGAGCCAATTCTCGCAGATTATTGTATTTTGGAAAAAATCAAACTGTCTATTAATTTATTATCCTTGAAGACATCCTTGCGCAATCTCCCCTCAAGCTTGTACCCTGCCTTTCTTAAGACTCTTGCTGAGGCTTTGTTGAAAAAAAATACTCTGGCATGCACTCTTTTTAACTTTAGTCTTTTGAAAGCGTATTCTGTCAGAATCTTAACAGCGCAAGTCATAATCTCCCTCCCCCAGTATTTTTCTCCTAACCAATATCCTATTTCTGCCTTATGATTTTCTATTTTATGAAGTCCGATTCCTCCAACTACTTCCCCATTTATATCAATGGCAAAACTAATTTTGGTTTTCTTCTTTTTTTTGTTTAGTTTCAAATTGCGGTTAATCCAAAGACAAGCATCCTTTAATTTGTAAGGATAAGGAATTCTTAAAGTATTCCTTGCTATCTTTTCATTATTGATATTTTCCAGCAAAGAACTTTCATCGCCTTTTTTGAAAGGCCTCAATATAAATTTTTTTGAACGGATAACAGTCATGATTATCTATTTTACTTTACCAAAAAATCGCCCAAAAGGCGATTTTTTGAATAATAATTAGGGGATATCGGGCAATTTTTAAGTTGGCACGGGAGGAGGCAAATCCCGGCACCCTCCAAGGGGCGAAGGAATAATATCTCCTTGATGGTTAATATGACCATGCAATCCCTCAACGCTTACCCTGATTTCTACATAGGGATTTGTTTTTGAACCTGTGGCATGGCAAATTGTGATTTTTTCAGTGCCGTCAGCGACCCCGATAACCGGCAAAACCAGCAAAGTGAGAACTCCTAAAATCATAAAAGTTTTCAAAAACATAAACATATTTTTCGTATTCTAATTGAACATCTAAAAATTTTATATCTATCGACCTTTAGCAGATTACCTTATATTACTATATTCCGCAAGAAAGTTCTACAAAAAAATGAAAAAATCCCCTTTGAGGGATTTTCTCATTTTTTTTACCAGCGATCTCTTCGGCCTCTGCCGAATCCTCGATCTTGGCGGTTAAATCCGTCTCTTCGAGGACGAGGCTCCAAAGGCTTGGCTTCGTTGACCGTAACGTTTCTCCCGTCAATTTCTTTACCATTGAACATTTCAATGGCTTTTTGAGCTTCTTCTTCAGAAGACATCTCAACAAAACCGAATCCTTTTGAACGGCCAGACATCTTATCGGTAATTACATTTGCCGATTCAACAGTTCCAGCCTGAGAAAAGGCTTCTTTTAAAGTCGCCTCGGTGGTTTCATAAGATAACCCACCGACAAACAATTTTTTTGCCATATTACGAAGGAAATTAAAATTATCTCTAGGATATAATTTTTAATAAAGTATATCACTATGGATATAATTGTTCCTTATGCTATTTATTTTGAGTAAGCCGACCGCTGTTTTTATTTTCTTTCAAAGCTTACATAGTTAATAAATACGTAAGGAAAGGAAAATTAACAAAAACTTACTTTATTATAATAGCTCACTGCTAAATAAAAGTCAAGAGGTTAGCCCTTCTTCTTAATGTTTTCTTTTCTTCTTATTGGTAAAGAAGTAAGCCATAAAATAAATGGCCTTCGAAGTTTATCTATGGGCCAATCATCATTTTTGAAAATCAATGCTTTATCTTCTCTAAAACTAGAAAGTAAAGTTGTTGTAGCTTGCAGATTTAAGGGGGCGAGCTTGTTATGTTCTAATAAAAATTCCTCTTTTGTGGTTTTCTGGGACGCAATTATCGAGGAATTTTCCTTATTCAAAATTTTTTCAAGGCTGTGATGCATAATTATTTTTTCATTAACTTTAAATTAAAAACAACTCTTTATAATCGTAAGTTGCAAATAGCTATAAAAGGATAACCTATCTCTATATCCAAACTCTCAACCCTACCTTAAGAATACTCCCTTTCTTTCAAAAAAGCAAGTCCCTTCAAAAAAATCGCCAAGAAGGCGATTTTTTGCTGGTTTGCCAAAAAGAATATTATTGGTTAATGCCTAAAAGTTCAACTTCAAATATAAGAGTGGCATTTGGGGGAATTGGTCCGCCGGGCGTACCGCTTGATCCATAAGCGAGATCTGAGGGAATCGTTAATTTTCTTTTCTCGCCTACCTTCATCCCTAAAACTCCCAAATCCCATCCTCTTATTACCTGTCCGGCCCCCAATGTAAAAGAGAAAGGAATTCCCCCATCAATGCTGGAATCAAATTTTGTGCCATCTTCTAAAGTTCCAACATAATGAACAGTTGCCTTGTCGCCACTTTTTAAAACCTCTCCCATCCCCTCTTTTAAAACTTCTATTTTCATATCTTGAATTTCATAATTTTTAGGACTTGCCTGCAAATCTGTTTGCGGATTTATTTTTGGAGATTCTTCTTTTTTGCCTTGTAAAACAAAATAAGTCCCTAAAATTACAATCCCTAAAATAATCAATAAAATTATTTTTCTCATACT
>JBBTXV010000007.1:12169-14267 GCA_038062035.1 Patescibacteria group bacterium | reverse complement strand
CGAGCGACTACCATTTTTTTATTTCTAAAGCGTTTTTGGCTGCCGCCAGCTCAGCTTCCTGCTTTGAAGAACCTTCGCCTTTATCAACCAAGGTATTATTAAGAAAAACCCCGACAAGAAAGTGTTTATCGTGATCAGGGCCCCTCTCGTCCAAAACTTTGTAATTCGGGGTTATGCCCAATCTTTCTTGCGCCTCTTCTTGAAAATGAGATTTACTATCCCTGAAAAGCCCTTCTTTAATAATATGAGGCAATTCTTTTATCAAATGTTTTGTAATAAACTTCTGGCAGATTTGATACCCTTGATCCAGATAAGCTGAGCCCACAAAGGCCTCAAAAGTATTGGCTAAAATATAGTTCCTCGCCTTGCCCAGCTCCTTTTCCTCTCCCTTGGAAAGCAAAAGAAAATCATTAAACCCGATTTCCTGCGCAATTCTCGCTAATATCTTGGAATTAACCAAAGCGGCTCGCCAATTGGTCATTTCCCCTTCTGATTTTTTTGGATATTTTATGTAAAGATATTCAGTAATCACAAGCTCCAAAACGGCATCTCCAAGAAATTCCAGCCTTTCGTTATTCTCCAAAACAAGAGTGGGGTTTTCGTTTAAGTATGAACGATGACAAAAAGCTTGGGTTAATAAATTTTTATTTTTAAAGCGCAAGCTAAGCTTTTTTTCTAATGGAGAAAAATCTTTCATTTTTCTTCTTTTTGTTCTGCCACTTTATAGACCGTCCCCAAAACTCCGTTAATGAATTTTCCCGAACTCTCGCCTCCAAAATTCTTAGCCAATTCAATGGCTTCGTTGATGGCTACTTTCGGGGGAACCTCTGATTTATCCTCGTATAACAACTCATAAAGCCCTATCCTTAAAACATTCCTGTCAATAATGGTAATTTGCTCTATTGGCCATTCAGGAGCGGTTTTCTCAATAATCTTATCTATTTGGGGCAGGTTTTTAACAATACCCGTAATCAGTTCCCAGACAAAGCTTTGATCCTCCAATCCTGGCCCGAACTCTTTAATGTTTTTCTCAACGATATTTTTTAAAACTTCTGGTTTTTTACCGGAAAAATCCCACTCATATAGGGACTGCATAACAATAGAACGTGAAAGGTGCCGAGACGCCATTTTAGAAAATTATCTTCTGCTTAATTCTTCCATACTTAAGGTCTTTGACTTTTTTTCTTCTTCTCCCTGAATTTCTTTTGCTTTCTTTTTCTTTTCTTTCTTGGATAATTTCTTAAAAACATCAATAACCTCCATATTCTTATAAGTACCGCAGTTGTGGCAAAGGGTGTGAGGCAAAACGGGCTTTGCGCATTTTGGACATTTAGCCAAGAGAGGGGTCTCAAGATAAAGATGCATCCTTCTTTTATTTCTTCTTGATTTGGTGTGCCTTTGTTTTGGGACTGCCATGGTATTGAAAACTATTCCTATGTATAGCACACTCGCCGTATTTTTGCAACGTTTTTATATGAAACTTAGTTGGATAACCTTTGTGCTTATCAAATCTGTATTTAGGATACTTGAGGTGCAATCCTTGCATAATCATATCTCTCCAAACCTTGGCAATAATTCCTGCCGCCGTGCAAGAAAAAACTTTTTCATCGGCTTTAACGATTAGCTTGTATTTTATACTTTTTAGTTTTGGATTACTGAGATGGTTGCCGTCAATAATTAGGAAATCGGCGTTTTTGCTCATTTTCTTTTCCAGATTTAATAAGGCTTTTTCCATGGCTAACTCAGCCGCATTTTTAATGTTTATTTTATCAATTAATTTTTCTGAAACTCTGCCAACTCCCCACTGAACGCTCCTTTGGGAAATAAAAACTTTAAAAAAATGCTCTCTTTGCTTTACAGTTAATTTTTTGGAATCTCTGATTTTAGCATCTGTTATTTTGTATTTAGTATTCAGGGTTACGGCGGCGGCAACGACAGGACCTGCTAAGGGACCTCGGCCGGCTTCGTCTAAACCGACCACTCTTTTAAATCCTTTTTTCCACAATTTTTTCTCCTCTTGAAGGGTAAATCTTGCCATATTATACTAATAAGAAAGCAATCGCTTAAACAATTAAAAAAGTAATTGTTAAAACAATTA
>JBBTXV010000007.1:0-12069 GCA_038062035.1 Patescibacteria group bacterium | reverse complement strand
ACTAATAAGAAAGCAATCGCTTAAACAATTAAAAAAGTAATTGTTAAAACAATTAAAAAAAGTAATTGCTTAAGCAATTAGAAAAGTAATTGTTAAAACAATTATAACATCGTTAATTTGAAGATGAAATTTACTCATCTGCACGTACATAGTCATTATTCTTTATTGGATGGCCTGTCAAAAATTGACCAGCTTTTAGATTATGTCAAGGAATTGGGAATGGATTCTTGCGCCTTAACCGATCATGGAGTCTTATATGGAGCGGTTGAATTTTACAAGAAAGCAAAAGAAAGAGGCATTAAACCCATAATCGGAGTAGAAATGTATCAAGCTTTTGAAAAAATGAATCAAGAGAGGCCAAATATTGATGATAAAAGATACCACTTCATTCTACTGGTCAAAAATGAAAAGGGGTATAAAAATTTAGTGAAATTAGTTACCAAATCTCACTTGAAAGGATTTTATTATAAACCAAGAATTGATGACGAATTATTACAAGAACATTCCGAAGGCCTAATTGCGCTTTCAGCCTGCCTGCAGGGAAGAATTCCCCGCCTGATTTTAACTGGAAAAATCAATGAAGCTGAAAAAAAAGCTCTTTTTTATCAAAATATGTTTGGTAAGGGAAATTTTTACTTGGAACTGCAAAATCATCCGAACATAGAAGAACAAAAAAAAGTTAATAAAGCAATAATTGCTATTTCTAAAAAATTAAATATACCCTTAGTGGCAACTAATGACAGCCATTACTTAAGGCCTGAAGACGCTCAAGCTCAAGATGTCTTAATGCTCATTAATACCGGCTCTAGTCCAAATGACCCAGAAAGATTAACTCTCAAAGGAGATGATTTTTCTCTTAAAAGCCCGGAGCGAATGATTGAGGATTTTAGAGATTGCCCCGAAGCAATTGAAAATACTCAAAAAATTGCTGACCTCTGTAATTTTCAATTTGAGCTGGGAAAAGTCAAACTCCCCTATTTTGAAGTCCCCTCTAAAGAAACGACTAAAGAGTACTTGAAAAAGCTCTGCCTTGAAGGGGTAAAAAAAAGATATGGATTGAAACCAAAAAAAGAAATTATTGAAAGATTGAATTATGAACTTAAGGCAATTAACGAAGCTGGCTTTGCTCCTTATTTTTTAATTGTTCAAGATTTCGTCAATTGGGCAAAACAAAACAGAATTGTTGTCG
The DNA here is from genome assembly GCA_038062035.1 of Patescibacteria group bacterium. Lineage (GTDB taxonomy): Bacteria > Patescibacteriota > Minisyncoccia > Minisyncoccales > 2-12-FULL-40-12 > JBBTXV01. Next base: position 10,880 of record JBBTXV010000007.1, on the reverse strand, counting down.
GACCTGGTCGGGGTTCAGTGGCTGGTTCTTTAGTTGCCTATGCCTTGAATATCACTAACGTTGAACCACTGCAATATAATCTTTTATTTGAAAGATTTTTAAATCCAGGAAGAGCGGCAGGCCTTCCCGACATTGACCTTGACTTTACTGATCGAAGAAGAGATGAAGTTATTAATTATGTATCGCAAAAATACGGCTCAGATAAAGTGGCTCAGATAATCACTTTTGGCACTATGGCAGCCAGAGCTGTAATCAGAGATGTTGGAAGAGCTTTGGGCTTGCCTTACAGTTATTGTGACCGATTAGCTAAAATGATCCCTTTTGGCTTAACCTTAGACGAAACTTTAGCTAAGGTTAATGAATTCAGAAATATCTATACCTCTGATCCCCAAGCTCAAGAATTAATTGATTTTGCTAAAAAATTGGAGGGAGTGGCTCGCCATGCCTCAACTCATGCCTGCGGAGTTGTTATTTCAGCTGAAAAACTTGATGATATTGTGCCCTTGCAACGTCCCACTCAAAACGATCAAAGCATTGTTACTCAATACGAAATGCATTCAATTGAGGATTTAGGACTTTTAAAAATAGACCTGCTCGGCCTAAAAAACCTAACTATTATTGAAGACACCTTAGCCAGAATTTATAAAGTCCAGGGTGAAAAAATTAATATTGAAAATATTCCTTTAAATGATGAATTAACTTTTAAACTTTTACAAAAAGGGGAAACGGTGGGTGTGTTTCAATTAGAATCAGAGGGAATGCAAAGATATTTAAAACAATTAAAACCAACTGTCTTGGAAGACATAATTGCTATGGTAGCTCTTTATCGCCCAGGCCCAATGTCTCTTATTCCTGAATATATCGCCGGCAAACACAAAAAGAAAAGAGTAGAGTATCTTCATCCTCAGCTTAAGCCGATTTTAGAACAAACTTACGGTTACCCAATTTATCAAGAACAGATTATGAAAATTGCCCAAGTTTTGGCAGGATTTTCTCTATCTGAAGCAGATGTTTTAAGAAAAGCCATTGGAAAGAAAATTAGAAAACTTTTGATGGCTCAGAAAGAAAAATTTATTGAAGGATGCAAAAAAAACCAAGTTAGAGAAGATATTGCCAATCAAATTTGGCACTGGTTTGAACCTTTTGCCAGATACTCTTTTAATAAAAGCCACAGCGCCTGCTATGCCCTTATCGCTTATCAAACCGCTTACCTCAAAGCTCACTTCAAAGTTGAATTCATGGCTTCTCTCTTAACCAGCGAAAGACAGGACGTGGAAAGAATTGGTTCTTTGATTGGGGAATGTAAAAAAATGGGTATTGAAGTTCTGCCCCCAGATATCAATGAAAGCCTGGTTAATTTCACAGTCGTTCCTCCAAGTAAAATTCGTTTTGGATTGTCAGCCATCAAAAATGTTGGGGCTAATATCGTTGAAATCATTGTCAAAGAAAGGAAAACGAATGGCATTTATAGTTCGGTTTCTGATTTTGTCCGCCGCATTAACTCCCGTGATTTAAATAAAAAATCAATGGAAAGCTTAATTAAAACCGGCTCTTTTGATGCCTTAGAGGAAAGAGGACAGCTCTTGGCAAACTTGGAAAATCTGCTGGAATGGTCAAAAGAAAACCAAAGAGTTCGTTTTAATGGCCAAAAAGGACTTTTCGACGGCGTAACAACATTTAATAATAATTTCCATCTAACTTCCTCTTCTTCAATTTCAGATAAAGAAAAATTGATTTGGGAAAAAGAGCTTTTAGGCCTTTTTATAACCAATCACCCCCTGAAAAATTACAAAGGATTTTTGGAGAAAAAAACAACTTCTATTGCTCAGGTAAAAAATTCGGCTTCCGAGCAGGATAATAAAATAGTTAATTTTGCTAAACGACAAATTAAAATTGGAGGAATTATTTCTTCTATGAAAAAAATTATCACCAAAGTCGGGAAACCAATGCTTTTTTTGAATTTGGAGGATTTAACCGATAAAATAGAAATTGTTGTTTTCCCAAGTATAATCGAAAGAAATCCAGCTCCCTTTCAGGAAAACAAAATCGTCTTGGTTTCTGGCAGGTTTGATTCAAGAAACGGAATCCCCAAACTTATCTGCGAAGAAATTGAGGAAGTTATCGAAGCATAATTTATGGATCTCAATAAAATTCGTCATTCCTTAGCTCATATTTTAGCTCATGCAATTCAGGATTTATATCCTGGAACTAAGTTTGGCATTGGACCGGTTATTGAAAATGGATTTTATTATGACCTTGACCTGCCAAAATCCTTAATTCCAGAGGACTTACTGAAAATTGAAAAAAGAATGAGGGAACTAATTAAGCAAAATATCATTTTCAAGAAAAATTTAATTTCTAAAGATTCGGCGAAAAAAATATTTAAAAATCAACCATACAAATTGGAGCTTTTAAAGGAATTTTACTCTGGTCATCGTGCTCCAGATAAAGTAAGTGTCTATGTAAGTGGAGAATTTACGGACTTTTGCAAAGGGAATCACATCAACTCAACAAAAGAGATACCGCTTGATGCTTTTAAATTAACGAAGGTGGCTGGCGCCTATTGGCGGGGTTCGGAAAAAAATCCCATGTTAACCCGAATTTATGGGATTGCTTTTTCCTCAAAAAAGGAATTATCTGAATATTTAAACTTGGAAGCGGAAGCGGAAAAAAGAGATCATCGAAAATTAGGAGAAAAATTAGATCTTTTTTCTTTCCAGGAAATTGCTCCCGGGGCCGCTTTTTGGCATCCAAAAGGAATGATAATAGTCAAAGAACTTGAGAAATGGTGGAGAAAAAAGCACGAGGATTCTGGATATTTGGAAACTAGCACTCCGATAATGGTTAAAAAAAGTCTGTTTGAGAAATCGGGTCATTGGGAACATTACCGAAAGAATATTTTTACTTTAGAAATTGAGGGTGAAACCTACGCTTTAAAGCCAATGAATTGCCCGGAAAGCACCTATATTTATTCAAGCAGAATAAGAAGTTATAAGGATTTACCTCTAAAATTTTCTGAAATAGGCAGATTGTTTCGGAACGAACTATCTGGAACTATTAGCGGGCTCTTTAGGGTACATCAGTTAACAATGGACGATGCTCATATTTATCTCAGAGAAAATCAAATCCAAAGCGAAACCAAGAACCTGTTAAAACTAGTGAAAGACTTTTACAGAATGTTTGGCTTTAAACCTGAATTCAAGCTCGCAACACGCCCTGAAGACTTCATGGGTTCGATCTCTCTTTGGAAGAAAGCTGAAAAATCTCTTTCCCTTGCCTTAAAGCAAAGCAAAATTAAATACGAATTAAAATCTAAAGATGGCGCATTTTACGGGCCAAAAATTGATATTTACACTAAGGATTCTCTAAAAAGATCTTGGCAACTGGCGACTATTCAGCTTGATTTTCAATTACCCGAACGCTTCAATCTTCATTACATTGACGAAAAAGGAAAAAAAAGAAGGCCCGTAATTATCCATCGAGCTATCTTTGGATCTTTTGAAAGATTTATTGGAGTGCTTCTTGAGCATTTAGCCGGAAGCTTGCCTTTCTGGCTTGCACCTGAACAAATTTGGATTATTCCAATTGCAAAACGACACCAGCAATACGCCAAAAAAATTCATTTAGAGTTAAAAAATCATAACTTAAGAATTAAAATTAAAAGTGACCAAGAAACGGTTTCAAAGAAAATCCGGGAAGGAGAGATTCAAAAAATCCCCTATCTCTTGGTAGTTGGTGATGAAGAAATAAAAAATAATGGAGTCAGAATTCGCTCTAAAAATAAGGATTTGGGCTTAATGAATTTGGGGAATTTTTTAGAGGAATTAAAGAAAATTGATAAAAACATTAAAGAATGAAGTTGGAAAAACTTGTAGTAATCTCTGGACCGACAGCTTCTGGCAAATCGGATTTATCGATAAAACTATCTAAAAAATTTAATGGCGAGATTGTCTCAGCTGATTCAAGGCAAATCTACAAAGGCCTTGACATAGGAACGGCCAAAGTCAAAAAAAAGGAAAGAGGGGAAATTCCCCACTATTTAATTGATATTAGAAAGCCAAACCAATTCTATACCGCCAGCCAGTACAAAAAAGAAGCAATTGGAGCAATCAATAAAATTATTAAAAAGCGGAAAGTTCCCTTTTTGGTTGGTGGAACCGGGCTTTACATAAAATCAATAGTTGATAATTTAAAAATTCCTGAAGTCAAGCCAGATTTAAAATTAAGAAAAGGTTTGGAACAAAAAATTGAGAAAATAGGATTAAGAAGCGTTTACGAAGAATTAATTAGAATTGATCCTGAAGCAGCTTACATTGTTGACGAAAAAAATCCAAGAAGAGTCATCCGTGCTCTTGAGGTAGCTTTGAAAACTAAAAAACCCTTTTCGGAATTAAGAAAAAAAGGGGAGGCAATTTTTAATACTCTTCAAATTGCTTTAAATCCTGGCGATAAAGAATTAAAAAAAAGGGTAACAAAAAGAACGGATAAAATGGTCAAAGATGGCTTGTTAAAAGAGGTTAAAAATTTAATTAAAATCTACGATAAAAATATAAGCACTTTTGACGCTATTGGTTATCGCGAGATAATTGATTATTTTGATAAAAAATACTTATTAGAAGAAGCTATATCAAAAATTAACACGAATAGTTGGCGTTATGCCAAAAAACAAATGAGTTGGTTTAAAAAAGACCCGAATGTTCATTGGGTTAAAAATCAAAAAGAAGCCGAAAAACTAATATACCAATTCTTAAAGTAACTTTTTAACGATTTTTTGAACTAATTCTGGACTAACCCTACCTTTTGTCTCAATCATAACCTGCCCAACCAAAAACTGAAAAGAAGTTGTCTTGCCATCTTGATAATCTGAAACTGCTTTTTCGTTTTTGGCTAAAACTCTTTTAATAATATTCTCAATTTCTGCGACATCCGTCATTAAATTTAATCCTTTCTCTTGAATAATATGGGAGGGATCCTCCCCTCTTAAAAACATTTCGCTAAGAACGGTTTTTGCAATTTTTGATGAAATTTTACCCTTGTAAATTAAAGCAATAAATTCACCGAAATTCTCTGGGGTTATTAAAAAACTTTCATCTTCTACAAAAGTTCCTTTCAATAAACCCTGCAAATCACTAATAATATAATTGGAACTAAGTTTTGCTAATTTGAAAAATTCTTTTTCTTCAATCTTATCCTTAATTTCTATTTCCTTAACCCAGTTCCGTAATTCAGACATTACTTTTTCGTAATATTCGCTCAATTCTTTATTTTGAGTAAAAATCTCAACCTCTTCGTTTGATAAATTGTATTCTTCTTTGAATCTTGCTCTTTTATTTTGAGGCAATTCTGGAATTTCAGCCCTAATTTTATTTAAGTATTCCTCAACGCCCAAATGAAGAGGCGGCAAATCCGGCTCTGGAAAATATCTATAATCATGGGCCTCTTCTTTTTTTCTCTGGCTTAATGTTTCTTCCTTATCCTCGTCCCAACCCCGGGTTTCCTGCACAATCTTTTTATCAGAGCTTAAAATTTTTCCCTGTCTTTCAATCTCATATTCAATGGATTTTTCTAAAGAACGAAAGGAGTTTAAATTCTTGATCTCCACCTTGACGCCAAGGCTGGCAGGGTCTTTTGTTAAACTAATATTCGCTTCTACCCTCATTTCCCCTTTTTCCATATTGGCGCCAGAAACATCAAGATAACGAAGAATTAATTGCAGTTCTTGAGCGAATTCTCTAGCTTCTTTGGCTGAATTAAGATCTGGCTCTGTTACCAATTCCATCAAAGGAATTCCAGCCCTATTAAAATCAACTAAAGAATAATCTGTTCCTTCTGGATGAACCAATTTTCCAGTGTCTTCTTCCAAGTGTATCCTTCTAATTTGCACTTTTTTTGAATCAATTTCCAAGAATCCTTCTTTGCAAAACGGCATATCATATTGAGAAATTTGGTAACCTTTTGGCAAGTCGGGATAAAAATAACTTTTCCGGTCAAACTTGGAGTGCTCGGGAATTTGGCAATTAAGAGCCAGGCCAGTTTTTATTACTTTCCCTACTGCTTCTTTGTTAATTACAGGTAAGGTTCCGGGCTGAGCAGTGCAAACCGGGCAAATATTAACATTTGGACTTTTCTCTTCTGAAAGGTTTGGGCAAGAACAAAACATCTTGCTCTTTGTTTTTAATTCAATATGGATTTCCAAACCGATTATTGGTTGATATTTCATTTTATTCAACTATTCTGCCATCTTTTGTTGCCTCGTTATCTTGACCCAAGAATTCATTGGCAATTTCAACGCCAGAACTAGTGCCAATAATATCAGCTCCCGAAGCCACCATCATTTCCAAATCTGATAAAGTCCTGATAGAACCAGCGGCTTTTACCAATAAACCCGGAACGGATTCTTTCATAATTCGCACGTGCTTTGCTTTTTCCTGCAATTCTGAAACATCTAAAGGATCATCTATGGTAGCTGTCTTAACGCAAATTGCGCCAGCTTCCCCAACCAGCTGGGAAGCTTTTTTTATCTCCTCGTCAGTCAAGTATCCTGAACCAATAATTATTTTTGTCGGACCAAGTCCGCAAATTTCTTTCAAGTCAGCTAAAACTTCCTCATACTTTTTATTTTTGAAATCGTCAATTTTCATTACTGCGTCAACTTCGTCACTGCCATCGCTCCAGGCCTTTTTTACCGTATTTATTCTTACTTCATGAGAACTGGAGCCAGTTGGTTCGTCAACCAAAGTTATTACCTTAACACCGCTGCCTTCCAGGACTTTTTTGGCATCTTTAGTATGTTCAGGAAAAACACAAAAACCGCGAAATCCATATTCTTTGGCTTCCTGAGCAACTTTTTGAAGATCTTCAATTATAGCGCCTTTTTTTAAAAAAGTTTGATCTATAATTTTAGCGATATCTTTTTTCATACTTGCTGTTCTTTTTTATCAGTGGTAACCCTTCCTCCTTGCCATTGGCCCCGATAAAGATTTGATTCACCCTCAACCTGAAAGAACATTATGTGAATCACTCGAGAGCCCATTTCAAGGTCAAAAGGCACATTTCTGAAATTATAAATTCCCATTGTTAAACCACCCTTGTAGCCGGGCGGCACTTGGCCGCCGAAAATATAAACGCCTGAACGAAATAGAGTTGAACGAGGAGTAGAAATAGCCAAAATATCTTCTGGCATATTAACCTCTTCAATTGTTTTAAGAGCGTAATAAGTATTAGGCTCTAATTCAACTTTTACATTTTTACCCTCTTCATACTTTGCAATTAATTCCATCTCCGGCGTTTCTCTTTCCTCAACCCCCAAAAATCCTTTCCCTGAAACTTTATACAACTCCCCTATCCTCAAATCAAAACCAGCTCCTTCAGGATTTTCCAATTCTCTTTTAGCAAGTCCTTCTACCAATTTTTTTTCTTTAACCAGTTCCAAAATTTTTTTAACTCCTAACACCGGCATAAATTCTAAGCGAGGCAACAAAGTTTTCACGGTAAATTTCGCAGGCAGTTTAGCATGGTTTCGTTAAAAACGAATAAACTGCCGAGAATTTAGATAGCGCCGAGTCGCTGGACGAGGCGACTATCGGTACCTGAAAACTTTAGTTGCCGAGCGTTTACTTTATTGCATTATATTCTAATAAAATTGTTTGGGGACCGAGTTTTTCAACGGACACAAGTTCAAGGTGCTTATCAAGTTCTTTATTAAAAAGATTCATCCCAGAGCCGAAAACCACAGAAGTTATTGTCAAATATAATTTATCAACCACGCCAGCTTCCATAAACATTGTATAAATCGTCGCACCCCCGCAAATCGCCACTTCTTTATATCCTCTTTTTTCAAGGTCCTCTATTAATTCTCTTGGTTCCTTTTGGGTAACTTCCACTCCTTCATATTGCCTGTCTTTGGAATAAACGATATTGAACCGGTCTTTTAATGGCCTGCCAATGGTCTCATAAGTATTTTGCCCCATTACTACCACGCCTGCCTCCTTTGTCCTTCTTGTAAAAAATTCCTTATCTTCCTTGCTTGTCCAATCGGTGGATGGCGCTTCAAGGTTCTTGGCAATTAAACCGTCTGCCGTTAAAGCCGCTATGATAAAAGTAGTCATTTCGTGTTATTATAATAAAATAATCATATCAGTATGCATCCTGAATTTCAATATTTAAATCTCTTAAGAGAAGCTCTCCAAATCGGCGTAAAACAAATTGATCGCGGCACCGGAGCTACCACCTATAGTATTTTTGGTCGCCAAATCAGATTTGATCTCAATCAGGGTTTCCCCCTTTTAACCACAAAAAAAGTCTATTGGAAAGGAGTAGTTCAAGAGCTTTTTTGGTTTTTAACCGGACAAAGCAATATTCGCTACCTAGTTCAAAATGATGTTCATATTTGGGATGACTATCCATATAAAATTTACGTAAAAAAGGCCGATCAAAAAATAGTTCCTTCTTTAACTAAGGAGCAATTTATAGAAAAGATAAAAAACGACGAGGAATTTGCTAAAACATATGGCGAACTCCCAAGAATCTATGGCGAGCTTTGGAGAAGATGGCCAGCAAAAGACGGCAGAGGAATTGATCAAGTCAAATGGGTTTTAAACGAAATCCAAGAAGACCCAAACTGCCACAACGCCATTGTCAATTCCTGGAATCCGGAATATTTATATAAAATGGCAAAACCAGAAGAAGCTTCCAGGTTCCCAATCTGCCACAACATGTATCAATTAAGCGTAAGAGCTGGAAAATTATCGCTTCAGCTCTATCAACGCTCATGCGATCTTTTCCTTGGCGTGCCATTTAACATTGCCAGCTACGCCCTTTTGACTCATATATTTGCGAAACTTTCTAATTATGAGCCCGGTGAATTCATCCACACTTTTGGAGATGCTCATATTTATGGAGATCATTTAGAACAAGTCAAAGAGCAAGTTCAAAGAGAGCCAAAATCCTTTCCTTCTCTCAAAATTCTTCCTGAAGCAACTTCTTTGGAAAATATTAAACCCGAACACATTATTCTTGAAGAATACGACCCTCATCCAATGATAAAAGCGAATCTCACGGTTGCTGGCGGCTACATTGAAGAAGAATAAAACCGATCAATTATCGGGTTTTAGTAATTTTAAGCGTAAAATTCGCAAAATCAACCAGAACATTATCGCCAAGCGCGATATTGTTTTCTTTTATAAATCCTTCTTTTACTTCAATTAAATATCTACAAAATGAAATCGGGGTAAAAACTGTGGGATAAGTGGAGAGCGCAACCTCCTCCTTGAAATCTATGATTTTAAAATTGCTGTCTATCCAAATCAAATCTAATGAAAATTTCATATCTTTCATCCAGATTCCGCAAATATCATCTGTCTCAAAATCAAAAAGCATAACGGTATTTTCTGGCAAAGAATTTCTCCCAGAAAGACCTTGAGCTCTTTTTTCTCTTGAATCAACCAACGAAAAATTATAAGATTTCATTGTAATTTGCTCATTTTTCTCCGACGCTTCGGTCAGAGTCCCGACTTCACCTGAACGTCGGGATTGATCTTCTTTTGAATAAAAATAGCCCCAAACCAAAACCGCAACCGCTAAAACGGCCACGATTATTAATAATAAGATCTCTCTTTTCATAAAAATGACGGGGCCTGCTTAGCACTCACCGATAAACATCTTTTCTATCGCCGAGATCAATTAGAAAAATTTTCTCGGGTGATAAAAATTTAAAGATAACACGATAATCTCTTCCTAATCTAAAAGAATGATATCCGGAAAATTTTCCCGAAAGAGATTTAGTATGCAAAGTCGGATGAAAGGGATTTTTAAATAAAATATCCAAGCTGGATTTAAGCTTGGGTTTAAGATGATTATCCAACCTCTCGACGGATTTTAGAAAACGGCTGCCAAGAATAAGCTTATACGTCATTTGTAGCCAATTTTCCTCAAAAAAGTTTTAGAGTTATAAACGTATTTTGGTTTTTCTTTCGCCGCCTCTAGCACTCTTTTTACAAAAGAAGCTTTATATTCTCCCTCAGCATCTTTCACATCTCTTAAAATAGGGAAAATAAACTCTTTCAAGAGCTCTTGTTTTATCTCTTTTTTAATTTTCTCGTAAGTTTTTGTGGTCATATATCCCCATTATATCTCTACCTTATATACAGTCAACCTATATCTATACCTTATCTATGATCCAAAAATAAGCTAAAACTATATATAAAAATAGCCCCAAACCAAAATTGCAGCCATTACAACGGCTACAACCCTCCATAGTAAAACCTCTCTATTTTTCCTTTGCCTCATAGGTTTATCTTGATTCATTTTTTGTGTAATTTTCGGTATAACATTCTCGGATAGCCCATTTGAGGATTAACTTTATATTTAATGTTTAGACTATTTAAAAAATCTAAACAGGCGTTTCTAGTTTTATCTACGCTGCCAAAGCTCTTTTTGGCTTCAACCTCTATGAAATTTCCTAATCCTTTAACTTGGTCTAAAACTACTTCAAAATTACCGCAATGAAAGCACTTGCGATTTTTTATTATGGTTACTTTAAGAATAAACCCAATCTTTTTAAAAATATCCTCAGCAGTTTCCGAACTATCAATGAAGGTTTCGTACTCATCTGTTTTCCTTAACCATCCATTTTTGCCAAAATGCAAAAAAGAGTAGTTTAAATGATTTTTATCCTTCTCGTACCTAATTCGTAGATATTCTATTGGTGGTTCTTTAATAAAAAAGTTTCTTTGTGACGGAACAAAATATTTATCAACCTGTTTTCGTATCTTGATAAATTGTCCAATTTTTCTTAATTTTCTCTCAACCTCTTTCGGATTTTCGATAACAGCTTGGATTTCTATTTCTACATTTTTCATATATTTTATCCTATCAAAAAA
>JBBTXV010000006.1:0-1517 GCA_038062035.1 Patescibacteria group bacterium | reverse complement strand
TTTTTCAGCGGTTTAAAAACCTCTTTTTTGCGAGTTAAAGCGTTATAAAGTTTCAGCATGTTTAATTTATATTATCATGATTTGTTTTTTTCGGGAATCTGAGATAAAATAAGGGAATATGCGGAAGACAGACATAATTTTATCTCTTTTAATCGGAGAAATCGCAGCTATTTATTTTGTCAGTGCTTTTTCTGAAATAGTGCCCCCAAATTATTTGGAATTTTATCGATGGGGTTTGCCGATTTCATTCCCGATTTTATCTTTAATCGGCATCTGGATATCTTTTTTAATTGGAAAGAAAATTTTGGTAATCTTTCAGATCGCCAAATACTTATTGTCCGGAGTCTTGGCAACGATTATCGATTTGAGTATTCTGAATTTTTTGATTTTGATATTTGGAGTAGCAACGGGAATTTATTTTACGGTATTTAAAACAATTTCTTTTATACTCGCCACCTCTGTAAAATTTTTAATCAGTAAGTTTTGGACGTTCGAGGAGCTTCAGAAGGGAAAATCTATTAAGGAAACAATTCAATTTTTTTTGGTAACTCTTGTGGGCTTGGTAATAAATGTGACAGTTGCGTCTTTTTTGGTTAATAACGTTGGTTCAAGAGGGGGAGTCTCAGACAGATTGTGGGCTAACATTTCTGGTATTCTTGCCGCATTCGTCACTTTTACTTGGAACTTTCTCGGCTATAAATTCATAGTGTTCAAAAAGTAGCAATGTCTTTAGTTTTATATCGAAAATATCGGCCGCAGAATTTTTCAGAAATTATTGGTCAGGAGCACGTTGTCCAAACCTTAAAAAACGCCCTTCAAAAGGGCTTAATTTCTCATGCTTATTTATTTTCAGGTTCCAGGGGGAGCGGGAAGACGACTATTGCTCGTCTTTTATCAAAAGCAGTAAATTGCGAAAAATTAAAAGGATCAGAACCTTGTAATGCGTGTTCTTCCTGTAAAGAAATTCAGGAGGGCAGGGCTATTGATTTGATAGAAATTGACGCGGCTTCCCACCGGGGGATTGATGAAATGAGGGAATTGAGGGATGGTATTAAATTCGCCCCTGCAAAGTCAAAGTATAAAGTTTTTATTATTGATGAGGCGCATCAGCTTACCAAAGAGGCCGCCAACGCGCTTTTGAAAACCTTGGAAGAGCCGCCAAGGCACGCTATTTTTATTCTGGCGACGACCGAGATCCACAAAATGATCCCGACAATTATTTCAAGGTGCCAGCGTTTTGATTTTAGAAAGCTGACTATTGAGGAAATTATCAAAAGATTAGAATTACTTGCTAAGAAAGAAAAAGTTAATATTGAAAAAGCGGCCTTAGAACTTATTGCCTTAAATTCCGGTGGTTCTCTAAGAGATGCTGAAAGCTTGTTGGATCAGGTTTTAACTTTTTCTGGCGTTTTGTCTGGCAAGGGCCAAATTAAAGCCGAAGATATAAAAGAATTATTGGGGTTGGTGGAAGTAAGATTGGTGAGCCAGTTTTGTGATTATTTAGTTCAAAAAAAAGC
>JBBTXV010000005.1:9393-10517 GCA_038062035.1 Patescibacteria group bacterium | reverse complement strand
TTGCAAGAGTGATTGGAAAAAGCAAAAACGGCAAAAGAACCATTCTGAAAGAAAAAAGCAGAGGCGGCAAGTAAGGCGTTATAGGCAGATAAGAGTTTGCTAGATAGTCGTTAAAAAAAAGGAATCAATCCCGAAAAAAATTGGAATAGGGTTGTTATCGCAAGATAACACCCTTTTTATTTGAGATTTTACCCTCTTAACTTATCCACAGGACAAGGGTTCTTGCTTTTACTATAATAAGCTAATGACTTTATAACCCCGTGAGATGGCAATTCTATCTTTCGGGAAAAGGTCGATCAATTTATAAAAATTATTATAAATAATAAATAAATTAAATATGATATCTGAATGGACACTTGATACTGCCGAAGCCTTAGGAAATCTTTGGCAAGGATTTATTCAGTTTATTCCCAGCTTAATTGGCGCTTTGCTTATCTTTATAATTGGCTGGTTCGTGGCTGTTGGACTTGGAAAAATAATAGCTGAAATTCTAAGCCGAATTCAATTTAATAAGCTTTTTGAGAGTAGTACTTGGAAGAAAGCTATGGATAAGGCTGAGGTGAAAACTAGCCCCTCTGAATTTATCGGGACGATTGTGAAATGGGTTTTTACTATTGTTGTTTTACAGGTGGCTGTTGGAATTTTAGGATGGACAGGATTTGAAGGAATTTTAGAGGGAGTGGTTGATTATCTTCCCAATGTTGTCGTAGCGGCTTTCATCTTCGTTGTTGCCGTTATTATCGCTGACATTGTAGCTAAACTTGTCGTCATTACCACAGAAGGAGCTAACTTTGTATATTCTCATTTAGCCGGAGAAATTGTCAGATGGTCAATCTGGATTTTTGCTATCTTGATTATTTTACATCAATTGGGAGTAGCTCAACCATTAGTTGAAACGCTCTTCACTGGATTGGTTGCTATCTTGGTTATTTCTTTTGGCCTTGCTTTTGGTTTAGGAGGAAAGGATACGGCAGCTGCCTTCTTGGGTGATCTAAGAAAGAGGATTAAGGGATAAGAAAAAGAAAAAAGTTTTTACTCCTCGATAAGAAACTTAATTCAGCTCCATTGAAATTTTAATCTTGGAGCTGATTTAAGCTTTATTTTTAATATGAAAAAAAACCATA
>JBBTXV010000005.1:0-9293 GCA_038062035.1 Patescibacteria group bacterium | reverse complement strand
TCTGAGGCCTATATATTTTTCCCTGGCGGCTTTGGCACTTTAGATGAATTTTTTGAAATTATAACTCTGATTCAAACAAAAAAGCTTAAAAAAATCCCTGTTATATTAGTTCATGCTCATTATTGGGAACCTCTGCTTTCCTGGATGAAGGACATGCTTCATAAAAAGAAAAAAACTGTCAACAAACAGGATTTAAAAATTTTCAAATTAGTCCATACCGTGGAGGAAGCTCTAAAAACCTTAAATTAATTAGAGACTTCTCAACAGATTCTTACTTGACACTCTTTAATGGCTTGCTATATTTAAAAAAGATAAAATGTTTTTACTATTCTCAAGAAAAAAGTTAATTTTTACAATAATTTTTTCTATTTTTATTACAGGTGCCCTATCTCATCTTGTTTTTGCTTATCCTGTAAGAGTGGATAAGGAAACTGAAGCAAAAAGAAAAGGAGAATTAATAGATAGAAAAAGTAACGATTTTATAGGGAATGAACGATCTAAATTACAAGAAAAATATTATCTTGAATTACAAAAGACAAGACCATCAACAGCTGATAGGATTCGCGATTCCTATGAGAAAGAAGAGGATTCTATAAAATCAAAGCTTCGTGAGCCTGTTTCAGGTACGTCTCCGGTTTCAGGTACGTCTCCTTTGATGTCATCTGAAGAAAGGATGGAGAGGATAGAAAAAACAAGATCGATTCTAAAAGAAAAAAAGGATGATTATTTGACGATTAAGAAAAGAATGAAAATTGAGATGGAAAAACTGAGGCAGGAGAAGAAAATCGAACTTAAGCTCAATCAAGAAAGAATAAAAAAAGAGGCTGATGAAGCTTTAGATATTGATAAAGCTCAAATTGCTGAAAAACTATCTCAAAGAATTAACTATATTAACGATAAAGTAACTGATAATTATCTCGGACACCTAAGTAAACTGAGTAATATTTTGGATAAAATGGAATCTCGTGCTCAAAAATTAGAAGGAGAGGGGCTTGATACATCTGAAGTTAATCTTAAAATCGCTGCCGCCAGAGAAACAATATTGAGAGCTGAAGAACAGGTAGGGCTCCAAAAAGCTAAGATATACACAATTAAGATTGAGGGTGAAGAAAATATAAATCAAGCTTTCAATGAATTAAGACGAGAATTGGGCACTGATTTGGAACGATTAAGAAAAGAAGTAATCAGGCCTGTTAAAGATATTATGAGAGAAGTTTACCAATCCTTTAAGATAATTGCCAAGCCAGAAAATCAGCAACAAACAAATCCTGTGAACAATGAGTAATCAAAATAAAAAAAAGGTAATAATATTTGTTGTGATTATTTTTTTACTTTTGGTTCTTGGAACTTTTCTTTTTTATTTTAAAAATCTATGGCCCGATAAATTAAATCAGGTACAAAATCAAATACGAGAATCAGATTCTTTAAACACTATCGAATCAGACATACAAAACTCTGAACAATATCTTAATAATTCAGATCAGGACCTGGAAAATGATTTTGGAGAAGTTGATAAGCTCTTGGGAGAATTCGGAAGTTAAGTCACTCAACCCTTCTAACGTATTCACCTCTTTCTGTATTTATCTCAATAATATCGCCCTCTTTAATAAATAAGGGGGCGTTTAGTTTAGCGCCAGTTTCCAAGACTATTTGTTTATTCCCTCCCTCGCTTCGGTTCCCTTTAACGCCCGGAGGAGATTCTGTAACTTTTAAATTAATTTTTATTGGCAGAAAGATGCTGATTATTTTTCCGTTAAATTCAATACTTTCAATCATTTGATTCTGTTTTAAAAATTTACTAATTTCTCCAATTTGTTCTTGGTTTAATTCAAACCTTTTTGACGGATTATTGCTTTCACAAAAAAAGAATTTATCCTTGTATGAGTAAAGAAATTTCGCCTCTGTTTTTTTAAGATCGGCTTCCTCAAAAACATCGCCTTGATGAAAGTTTTTTTCCAGAACTTTACCGTTTATTAAACTCTTAATTTTAGTTTGGATAACAACTCTTCTTTGAGCTTTTTTTAACGGAGCTGATTCTAAAACCTCGTAAGGCTCTCCCTCTATTATAATCTTTACACCCTTTTTTAAATCAGAATGAGTTAACATACCCTCTCTTTTTTATCAGACTATTTTTATTTGATTATCTTAATACTACTCCTATAAAGTTTTTTTGGCCCCTCATGAATTCTTCAGAATTTAAGGGTTTTTTACCTTCAATTTGTAGTTCCTTAATTATCAGGAAATCTTTTCCGGTTTGGATAGCAATTTTTTCATCTGGGGCCAAGAAAGTTTTTCCTAAAGGCCCAAAAGGTCCATGATGGCTCTGGATTAAAACATCGGATTTTAATAATTTTAACCTTTTTTCTTGCCAGAAACAATAACTTGACGGCCAAGGATTAAAAGCCCGAATTTCTCTTTCAAGAATTTGAGCAGGTTTTTTCCAATCAATTCTACCATCTTCTTTTTTAATAATTTTTGTAAAAGTTACCTTTGATTCGTCTTGAGCTTGAGGATTAATTTCTCCTTTTATCCATTTTGGAATGGTTTCAATAAAAAGCTCAACCCCTACTTTAGCTAATTTATTATGTAATTGGGTGTAAATTATGCTGGCGGTTTCAATTTCTATCTTGAAATTAGTTAATATTGGGCCATGATCCATTTTTTCGTCCATTAAAATGATGGTTACACCGCTTTCTTGATCGTTATTTAAGATAGTATATTGGATAGGGGAGGGGCCTCTATATTTTGGCAAAATAGAAGGATGGATATTTAAACAGCCGTATTTTGGAATTTCTAAAATTTCTTTTGGTAAAATCTGACCATAAGCCGCCACTAAGATTAAATCTGGTTTTAAATCTATAATTTGAGATTTAAAATCCGAAATTTTATTTGGTTGTAAAACCTGAATATTGTATTTTTCAGCTATAATTTTTACTGGCGGGGGAGTAATAATTTGTTTTCTGCCAATTGGTTTATCAGGAGAGGTAAAAACTAAAATCGGTTTATATTCGCTTTGGCAAAGTTCCTCCAAAACAATAACTCCGAATTCTGGGGTACCCATAAAAATTATTTTGGGTTTCACAACATATGATGTAGGGCTTAAAATCATTTGATTGTGCGCCATTCTATATCTTTTTCTTTAGCGGCAAATTCCAACCAGTCACCGTATTTTGAAATTACATACCATTTCTTTTTAGTTTTAGACCAAATCATAGGATTATTTTGGAAATACGGCTTTTTTATAATTTCTTTAGGTTTTAAACGGTCCAATTCCAGCCATTTCTTAAAAACCGTTTCAATAGAATAATCTAAACTTCTTGTTTTTGCCCATTCAGCTACTTTATCTATGGCTTTTTTTGATTTTTCTACTGAGCCAGCTAAAGTTAAAAGCTGTTTTGCGGGACGAGTAAAACGAGAATAAATAATTTTTCTTTTCCTGGCATTTTGCTTGAGTTCGGCTAAGTTTAAATCTTTAGTTTTAAAATAATGGGTAACAATTTGACGAATAGCTGTCTCTTTTTTTAATTCCTGATGATATTTTACCTCGCTTTTCTTTAGGTATTCCTCAATTTTTTGAGCAGTGCTTTTTCCAATGGTAGGAAGTTTTTCCAAGCCCTTTATTCCATTTTTTTTATAAATTAACGATACTTCTTCTTTAAGGTTTTTTAAAGAATCAGCTGCTTTTCGATAAGCCCTTGGCTTAAAAGGCGTGCCTTTTATCTCAAGAAGATCAGCTATTTCATTAAATAATTTGGCTATTTTTTGGTTGATCATTTTTTATTTAGCGAAACAGAAAAGCGATTATTTAGTCCAGAATTTTGAGCTCTAGCTTGTTGAGTTTTGTGTCATAGGTAGCAAAAGTTGCTTTATAATAGATTCCGGCTAAATTTCCCGGGTTAATGAGTCTTGTTTTGCCTATTTTTTCTTCCCAGGGTTTATGAGTATGGCCATAAAAAACTAAATCGTATTTCTTGCTTTCAGCTAACTCTCGGGCGAGTTTTGGAAAATGGGTAAAGGCAATGTTTTTCCCGTTAATTTTTATTTCTCCCAATTCCCCCAAAACTTTCAAGCGAGATTGGGAATTGACCCCCATTTTAGTTACTTCAAAATTATCCTTATCGGCGTTACCAAAAACGATATATATCTTTCCCGAAAATTGATTAAGTATTTCTTTTAAAGTAAGCAAGGTAGATATATCGCCGCAATGTAAAACCGTTTTAACCATTTCTTTTTTAAGAAAATCAAAGGTTTTTTTAATGTTAGCTAAATTATCGTGGCTGTCTGAAATAATAGCTATTTTTTCGCTTTGCGGAGAAATAGCCGAACGATTATTTTTCATATATTTTAATGCTTTTTTCACAGAAAAACGGTAAAGCGATTATTTTATTTTAACCTAATTTATGTTAAAATTCAATCTAAATGAGACATCGCGTATTCATTGCCATAAATTTACCAGAAAATGTTAAAAAAGAACTAAATTCTTATCAATTTAAGTGGCCGGAACTCCCAATTAAATGGACGAAAAAAGACAATTTGCACATTACATTGGTTTTTTTAGGTTATTTAAGAGAAGAAGAGCTTGTAGATATTCTTAAAATTACCAACAATATAATTTTAAAACATGAACCATTTTTTATTAGATTAAAAAAAATTTGTTATGGCCCTTCTGACAAAAAACCTCCAAGAATGATCTGGGTTGAAAGTGAAAAATCAGAAAGATTAGGAAAACTCCAAAGAGATTTAACCAATTCTTTATCAGGCTTCTCATCTAACCCTAAAACCGAATCAGGAAAAAATTATACTTCTCATATTACTTTAGGCAGGTTAAAGCAATGGGAATTCCGGTCAATTGAGCCGGAAGAAAGGCCATGGATAAGCGAAGAAATTGATTTAAGTTTTGAAGTTAATTCTATTGATATAATGGAAAGCCATCTCAAGAAGGGAGGACCCAAATACACTATTCTTGAGTCTCTTTCTTTCCCTGAATAGCTTTGTTAAAATATGAAAATTCATTTCATCGGTATTGGAGGCATAGGAGTTTCAGCTCTATCTCAATATTTTTTAATTAAAGGAAGCAAGGTAACTGGTTCTGATTTATTTTCTTCTGAAATTATAAATACCTTGAAGAAAAAAGGGGTAAGGATTAAGATAGGGAGACATAAAAAGGAAAATATAAAAAAAGATACAGATTTGGTGATTTATAGCCCAGCTGTTCCTTCTGATAATCCTGAAGTTTTACAAGCCAAAGCTTATAAAATAAAGACCCTATCTTATCCTCGGGCATTGGGTTTGCTGACAAAACAATATTTTACGATTGCGGTTTCAGGCACCCATGGGAAGAGCACTGTAACGGCAATGATTGCTTTAATTTTAATTAAGGCTGGCTTTGACCCAACGGTCATTCTCGGAACAAAACTAAAAGAATTCAACAATAGTAATTGCAGGGTAGGGAACTCTAAATATTTAGTTATTGAGGCGGATGAATGGGGAGCTTCTTTTCTAAATTATTGGCCAAAAATTATCGTTTTAACCAATATCGAAAGAGAGCATTTAGATTTTTATAAAAATTTAAGCCGTATTTTAAAAACTTACCGGAATTACATTATGCATCTTGATGAAAATGGGGTTTTAATTGCTAATAAAAATGATGAAAATATCACAAAATTATTAAAAGATAAAAAACTTTCCAGGAATATTTTCTATTTTTCATTAAAAAATGAAGCTAAGATAAGGATCCGGAAAGTGCTAAAAATTCCAGGTAATCACAATGTTTCTAACGCCTTGGCAGCGTTAAAATTAGCTCGGATCTTAAAGGTTCCAGATAAAATTTCTTTTAAAGCATTGTCGCAATACAAAGGGGCTTGGCGTCGTTTTGAAGAAAAAAATATTAAAATCAAAAATAAAAACTATAAAATAATTAGTGATTACGGACATCATCCGACCGAAATTAAGGTTACCCTGAAAGCGGCCCGGGAAAAATATCCTCAAAGAAAAATTTGGTGTATTTTCCAGCCACATCAATATCAAAGAACTTATTATTTATTTAATGATTTCGTAAAAGTGTTTAGAGAATCAGGAGTTGATAAAGTGATTATTACTGATATTTTTGATGTTTTTGGTCGCGAAGAAAAAAAAATTACAAAAAGAGTTTCTTCAGAAAACTTAGCGAAAAAAATTAATAAAAATAAAGTGATTTATTTACCTAAAAATAAAATTATTGATCATCTAAAAGAAAATTTAAGGGGCAAGGAGGTAATAATAATTATGGGAGCTGGCGATATTTACGAACTTATCGTTTAATATAGATATTTTTAGGGGCGTTAAGGATATTCACAGCCTGTCTATTGACAACTATTAGGAATAAAGAGAAAATAAAACAATCAAAAGATCAATCCTTATCCTGTTTGAAGTTAATAAGGACAAGAAAGGTCGAATTTCTCCCCTTGATAATTGTTAGGGGGTTAACAATAAATAATTAGAAAATTTTTATGAATTGGTACTGGGTTGTATTGGTAATAGTAGTTATTTTGTTAGTATGGTATTTTTCAAAGAAGAAGAAAAAGCCTCAAATGCCATCGTCTTAAATAAATAAATTGACTAAATTAAACGCCTCCCTCTAAAAGGGGGGCTTTTTTTCTATTCTTAAACTCTTCCCAGAATTAAAGAATATAGTATAATAATGTTATAAATAAGTTTATGGAACGGATTTTTAACGAGGAAACAATAAAACATATTGGTAAAGAGGTGAGGGTAGCGGGTTGGGTTAATATAAGGAGAGATCATGGTAAGCTTATTTTTATTGATCTACGCGATAAAACTGGCATTGTTCAAATAGTTGTTAGTCCCGATATAAAAGCAATGGCCTATGAGCAAGCAAAAACAATACGTAGTCAATTTGTTGTTGAAGTTAAGGGTATGATTAGCAAAAGGCCAACAAGCATGATAAATCCAGGAATTTCTACTGGTGCAATAGAAATTAAAGCTACAGATATTTTTGTACTAAATGAATCAGAAACACCGCCCTTTGATTTGTTTGGAGATGGTAAAGAAATTAATGAAGAAATAAGGCTTCAATATAAATATCTTGATTTAATAAGACCACGACTCCAAAAAAATCTACGTTATAGGCATTTAATTAATCAATTTCTCCGTGATTATTTGACAAAAAGGGGTTTTACGGAAATTGAAACTCCTTATTTAAGCAAATCTACTCCCGAAGGGGCGAGAGATTTTATTGTTCCATCAAGGCTACAACCGAATAAATTCTACGCCTTACCACAATCTCCACAGCAGTATAAACAACTTCTTATGGTGGCTGGAGTGGAAAGATATTTTCAGATTGTCAGATGTTTTCGAGATGAAGATAATAGAACAAATAGGCAGCCAGAATTTACCCAACTTGACTTAGAAATGAGTTTTATTGAAAAACAAGAGGAAGTTTTGGATTTAATTGAAGATCTTTATACGAAATTGGTTAAAAATTTATTCCCGGAAAAGAAAATCACAAAAAGCCCTTTTATCCGAATGACCTATCGGGAAGCAATAACAAAATATAAAAGCGATAAGCCTGATTTAAGAATTGATAAAAATAATCCTAACGAATTAGCTTTTGCTTTTATTGTTGATTTTCCGATGTTTGAAGAAAAAGAAGATGGATCCTTAGATGCTGTTCATCATCCTTTTACTCTTCCTAAGTTAAAAGAAGATCATCCCTTCTCTAAGGATAATCCATATGATTATAACCATAGTCGTCCAGCAGGAGAAACCTTGCGGGGAATACTTGAAAGAAACGATAAGAAAGAACTTCTCTCACTCGAGGCTTTCCAATATGATTTAGTTTGTAATGGATATGAGATTGGGGGTGGGTCAATCAGAACATATGAGCCAACAACTCTTAAACTTGTATTCGAAGCACTCGGCCATAAAAGTAAAGAAGTAGATAATCAATTCGGACACATTTTAAAGGCCTTTAAGTATGGCGTTCCTCCCCATGGAGGCATTGCGCTTGGTTTAGATCGATTTGTAGCAATTTTGATGGGAGAGCCGAATATTAGAGAAGTGATGGCTTTTCCAAAAAGCGGAGATAACCGAGATTTAATGATGGAGGCGCCTTCTGAAGTATCTAAAGAACAATTAAAAGAACTTCATTTAAAAATAGTCAAGAAAAAAATTAAAAGGGAATAGACGAAAAAGAATTGTCTCCTGCTAAAAGAGATGGTAAAAATCTCCCGTAATTTTAAAAATCTTCTAATTATTTTAGTTTTAAGCTTACCTTTTTGGTTGGGAGTAAATTATTTTGAAAAGAGATTGGAAAATTTTTTCTTTTGGTATCAAATAAGTAATAATCCTCAAGTAATTTCTCAAATATTCACCGCTCAATTAGATCAAAAATTGGAAGATTTAAAACCGTTACGAAACAGAAAAACTGGGGAATTAAATCCCAAGGTCAAATCAGCCATTTCTATTCTAATTGATAAAAAGGGCAAAGAAAGAATTCTTTTGGAAAAAGAAAGCAATCTTAAGCTTCCAATTGCTTCTTTAACCAAATTAATGACAGCTTGGGTTGTTTTAGAGCATTACGATTTCTCAAAAGAAATCACCGTTTCTAAAAAAGCTTCTTTGCAATATGGTGAAAATGGAAAATTAAAAGAAGGAAAAACTTTCAAAGTAGAATATTTTCTTTACCCTTTATTAATGGAATCAAGCAATGGAGCTGCTATTTCCTTAAGTAATGACTATGAGGGAATTAAAGAGAGGGATTTTATTGTTTTAATGAACGAAGAAGCTCAAAAATTAGGATTAAATTCTACTTTTTTTGCTAATCCTACCGGTCTTGATCCTGAAGAATCTAAAACAGAAATGAATTATTCAACGACGGTTGATTTAGTAAAATTAACCAAAGAATTATTGAAAAAACCCCTAATTTGGGAAATTCTTGCCCTTCCCAAATACTCTTTATATGGCCCAGAGTTAATTAATACAAATAAATTATTGATTGATGGGGGTGTAGGTTGGCAGGGGAAGATTATTGGTGGAAAGACAGGTTTCACAGACCAAGCTGGCGGAATTTTACTCTTGGTTTTAAGAGCACCTAGGGGACAGGGAACATTAATTAATGTAGTTCTGGGAGCTGAAGGAGTTGATCAAAGATTCCAAGAAATGAGAAAATTATTAGATTGGCTAAAAGAAGCATATTACTGGTGATGACATTTCTTACTTTTAACATAATTAAAATATTTTTTCTCGCAACTATTTCAACAACAGTTGCCATGATTTTGGCTCCTTTTTTAATT
>JBBTXV010000004.1:1781-5198 GCA_038062035.1 Patescibacteria group bacterium | reverse complement strand
TTATCAGGATAATGACAGGTTTTTTGAAAAGCCTCAGAAATTCCTTTTTAATAATTTTAAAAAAATTACAATTTGCCTTAAGAAAAATTTTCAGATTTCCTCATTTAAGATATGAGAGTAAATCAGGAAAAGCAAAGGCGGGAAAAAAGAAAATAGAAGCGAATAGTGAATTAAAAATGAAAAATAAATTGCTCCTTCCCTCGTTGAGTTTAAAAGAAAAAATAAGCTTAACTCCTGAAATAAAAAAGAGTCTAATTTCAGTTTTGTTATTAATCTTGATTTTGGCAGGAGGCTTTTTCGTTTTCCAAAAACAGGAAAAGAAAGAATTAGAAATAAAAAAGGGCGCTTTAAGTGAAATCCAAAAGAAAATTAGCGAAGCTGAAAAGTTTTTACTTATTAGGGACGAAGAAAAATCCCTTATTTTATTTAAGACAGGCTGGGAAGAAATTTTAAACCTAAGTCAAGACGAGTGGCCAGAAAAAGATAAAGCTATCAGTTTAAAAAATTCCATTGAAGAAAAACTTAAAATTTTAAGCAAGTTAGAATTGGTAGAAAGTCCGAAGGTTATTTTTGAATTTGACCAAAAAATCTTTATCCCCCAAAGAATTATTTATTTCCAAGAAGATTTATATCTTTTTAGCATCCTCTCTGAAAAACTGTTTAAATTCAACATCCAAAATAAAAAAATTAACGATTTCACCCTTACTGAAGGCGCCACGCCAAGTTTAGCAACTGTCTTTGGCAATTCCATTTTATTTTTTCTGAAGCCAGATACAATATTACCCTTCAAGAATGTTAATGGAAGCTATAAATTTGAAAATAAAATTTTATTGCAAATCCCCTCTCCTGATTCTAATTTTATTCGTTTAGCTTCCCACCAACAAAGTATCTATTTTTTGGAAGAAAAAACTGGTGAAATTATCAAATTCCCCTCTCCTTTTAAGCAAGGACAAATTTGGCTCAAAAAAGAAGCTAAAAGAATGAATGATGGCAAATCAATAGCTATTGACGGTTCAATCTGGTTATTAAAAGAAGGCAATATAATCTCCCAGTACTCAAAGGGCGAATACCGATCTGATTTAAATTTTGACTTCTTCCCTGCCCCAAAAGCAATTCAAAGAATAATTACCTCGCATCAGTTCTCCTATCTATATCTTTTAGAACCTTCTCAAAATAGAGTAATTATTATAAGTAAAAATGGGGAAATTTTAAAACAATTCCAAAGTAATCAATTTGATAATTTGAAGGATTTGGCAATTTCGCCAGATGAAAAGGCAATTTACCTTCTCAATGGTCAAAAAATATACGAATTAGAGATATAATTCAAAAAGCATCTGAGTAAAATTGGAATAAAGGAATGAATACTCCGAATATCGTGCTTCGCAAATTCGGATTATCTTAATTCAACTTTAGCGCCTGCCGCCTCTAATTTCTGCTTTATTTCCTCTGCATCTTCCTTCGTGGCGTTTTCTTTAACAAGCTGGGGTTCGGAAGCTGTCGCATCAACCAAGTCTTTGGCTTCTTTAAGGCCCTTGGCGGTAATATCACGAACCGCTTTGATCACTTCAATCTTTTTTTCTCCAATCGCTATCAAAGTAACATTAAAAGCTGTCTTTTCTTCCTTACCTGCCTGAGCGTCAATGGAAGCTGTCGCAGATGGAGCCGCTACCATTTGGACTGCAGCTGAAACTCCAAATTTCTTTTCCAGAATTTTCACTAATTCCGCCAAATCCAAAACCGACATATCTTCTATTTTCTTGACAATGTCTTCAAATTTTTTGGGAATCTCTAATTTTTCTTCCTTTTTTTCTTCAGTCATTTTCGTAGAAAAACTTTTTTATTTTTATTTTAATTTTTAGCTTTAGCTAAAACATTTATCAGACCTTTTAAATTAAATTCTAAGGCTCGGACAAAATTTGATACTGGAGCCAATATCGTTCCCGCTAGTCTTGCCAAAATTTCCTCTCTTGTTGGCAATTTAGCCAGTTCAACAATTCTTTCTGCCTCAATAATTCTATCATAAAAAAATCCCCCTAAAATTTTTAAATTAGGATGTGCCTGAGAAAATTGATAAGTTATTTTAGCCGGGGAGATTTCATCCTGGAAGCCAAAAACCAAAGCTATTTCCCCTTTCAGGTTTTTGGTTTCAATTTTAAGACCGGCTTTTTTAAAAGCCAAATCCAGCAGGGTTTTTTTAGCCACTTTTACTTCATTATTATCTTGCTTCATTTTTTTCCTCAAATCGGAAAACTCTTTCACTTTCAAGCCGGTAAAGTCAATAAAAAGCATTGTTTTTTGCTTCTTAATCTTCTCTATTAAATCTTCAATGGTTTTTTGTTTTTGTTCTTTAGTTTGAGGCATAAAAAAATCTGCGTTTTACCGCAGACAAATCATAACAATAAGGACGAATCCTTTTACCTCGAGAGGATCCGCCTTGTTAAAACTTCGGCGGACAAGCTTATTCCCTTTCAGGATGCCTCTTGTCTACGGCTACTCTATGTTAACCTCTGCAAAAATATTGTCAAGACTTCTTAAAATGGCACAATCTCCCGCCATTTGGGCAAAGGCAAACGACCAGTCACTGTTCTCGTTATTGAGCAAAAAAATCCAGAATCATCAGTAGCTTTCAAGGTAACATCTTCATTGCCAAGAGTAGTGAATTTACCCTGAGGATTCTGATTAGTGTTGTTATAAAGAATAGGCGGCGGGCCCGGATCTCTTATTCCAAATTCCCACTCAGACGGTGGCGGGAAAGTCCAAAGCCAGCTATTGCAAGTTGACCCGCCAGGACCACCAGAGTAACAAAGTGACTGGTCAGCAAACTGCACTAATTCATCAACTGCTGGAAACTGAGGCAACCAAGTAAAGTAAGCCCAAGGATAAGCGTGGCTGGGAGCTGTGAAATTTAGACCGTTAGCCCAATCTGACCAATCCCCCTGAGAGTCTTTCACTTTTAGACGCCAAAAATAATTATTATTATAACTAATTTCTAAAGTCCTTCCTCCCAACTCTCCCCCGTCATTACAAACATTTGCAGGAGAGGAAACAACGCTCAAAGCCGAACTACCTTTCTGACCCGACGCAACAGATTGGTTAATAATACAATCTATCGCTCGGTTATTAAATCCTACATCTGTAGCCACTTGCAACTGATACTGAGACTGAGAATTATTGTCAGGATCATTGTAAGTCCAAGAAAGACCCGCTAAACCCTTGCTGGGAGCAACGTTACACCAAGAAAGCGTTCTATCTAAGTTAGTGGCAGTTGGCGGTTGGTTAGGAGCAGCACCAAGTAAATTAATCAAGACCTTATAGTTTGAAGTTACACAAGAGTTATTATTCTTACAATTAAAACTCTTCCAGCCAATAACCTGATCGCCCCAAGCCCAATCCAAAAACTCCTTATTTGTATTTTGG
>JBBTXV010000004.1:0-1681 GCA_038062035.1 Patescibacteria group bacterium | reverse complement strand
AATCAGGATTAGGCCTACTGCCAAAAGCATCTCCTAACTTAACCCAGCCAAACCATTCACCTTCATTATTATTTGGATCGCATACTCCAGTCTGACAAACCGATAATACCCTTCCCCAACCAGAAACCAGAGCTTCCGACCAAAAAGGTTGACCCGGACTTATCCGTCCAAAATCAACTTGAGCTAAATAATTATTAAGACTGTAATCTGGAACAGCCGGTGGAGGACCAGTTTCTGATCTATTAAAACTAATCCAACCAACATTTTCTGACCAAGCATAACCAGAGAGAATACCAAGATCTCCTCCGTTAGTGCCCTGGCCTGGTTGCGTGGTAACCTTCACTCCGTAATTAGAATTAGCACAATGATCTTCTCTGAGGGCAGGATCAGAACCGTAATAGTTATAACAATTAAAGCTAAACCACCCAACGTTTTCTGACCAAGCCCAGCCATAAACATTATCACTTTGCCCAGCTTGAGCTATTGGCAAGTAATTGCTTAAGAAAAAAATAGAAAAAAATAGAAAAATACTTATTATTAAGCTTGTGGAAAAAATGGTTCTCAAAGACATATTTTCTTTATCTAAATATAGCACGAATGTTAAAAGATAAAAAGCAGGAAATTACGAGTTTAAAAATCCCATAAAGCTAATTAATGTTGCAACTGCTTGAGGCCCCGCAAGAATCTGGAAAATGGAAAATATAACATAAAATAAAGGAATTATATCCTGAGCCGTAAGAAACAAAAAAGCTAAAAGCAAAAATAAACTAAATTGTTCCATAAATATTCTAACTTGGTGGAGGGATTGGGGCAAAAAAGCAAAAAGAATTTTGGAACCATCAAGCGGCGGCAAAGGTACCAAATTAAAAATACAAAGTAAAATATTCAAAAATATAATGACGCTAAAAATAATTAAAAATTTCTCTGGCAAAGAAAAAAAACGAACTAAAAAAGAGAAAGAGACGGCTATTAAAAAATTAGAGGCTGGCCCTGCCAAAGCTATTTTTGCCATATCCCATTTTGGATTGCGAAGGTTATAAGGATTTATTGGCACGGGCTTTGCCCAGCCAATTAAAAAAGGGCTCTTAGCCAGAATTAATAAAAGGGGCAAAAAGAAAGAACCGATTGGGTCTAAATGAGGAAGAGGATTTAAAGTAAGGCGGCCTTCCTGTTTTGCAGTATTGTCGCCTAAAGCGTTAGCCATCGCTCCGTGAGAAATTTCATGAAAAATAACGGAGAAAATTAAAATAATTACTAAAAATGCCCATTCCATAAATTTTAAAAATTATAACACATACTTGAAAAAATAATAAACTATTGTTAGTATAAATTATATTCGTAATCTTGGCAATTAATTCTTTATAAAAAAGTTATTAAGTAATTAAATTTTAATTATGGCGGCTCAATGCGAAATTTGCGAAAAAAAATCAATGATGGTCTGGCGAAGGGTCCAGCTGAGGGCGACTAAGTTCAATCCGACCATTAAAAGAAGGCAATACCCTAATTTGCAATGGACAAAATTGCCAAATGGTAAACGAGCTTTAGTTTGCGCTAAATGTAAAAAAACTCTCTTGAAGAATAGATAAGTGACTAACGGGGCGTAGTATAATGGTTATTATGCAGGGCTGGGGGTCCTGTGACTGGAGTTCGATTCTCCACGCCCCGAAACAAAAAAACTCGG
>JBBTXV010000003.1:0-8725 GCA_038062035.1 Patescibacteria group bacterium | reverse complement strand
GTTCTATGGGTTTTGGTTTGCCCTCCGGTGTCGGTTTTGCCTTGGCCAAGAAAATGAATAAAGAGGAAGGGAAAATCCATGTTTTGATGTCAGATGGTGAAATGCAAATTGGAACGACTTGGGAGTCAATTTTGATTGCCAAGCAACATAAACTCTCCAATTTGGTAGCTTGGGTAGATAATAACCGATTCCAGGCAATGGGACCGACCAAAGAAATTTTAGATATTGAGCTTTTGGAGGAGAAAGTTAAACCTTTTGGCTGGAACGTTCAAAGAATTAACGGTCATGATTTTGAGGCGATGGAAGCGGCTTTTAAGAATCTTGGCGGGGAAGCGCCACATATGATAATTTGCGATACGATTAAAGGCAAGGGATGGAAAAGGGCAGAAAATAATAATCTTTACCACTATAAAAATATATCTAAAGAAGAATTTAATGAAGCGTTATCTGAATTAAATGGCTGAAATAATTCAACAATTAGATCATCGTCGAGCTTTTATTGACACGCTTTGTGATTTAGCCGAGAAAGATAAAGACATCGTTTTTATTATTATGGATGTTGGTTTTAACTATGCTGAAAAATTTCAGAAAATGTATCCTAACAGGTTTTTTAATTTCGGTGTAACCGAGGCAAGCTCAATAATTATTGCTGCAGCCATGGCTTTAGCTGGCAAAAAACCTTACATTTATTCAATGATTAATTTCGTTAGTTTCAGAGTGCACGAACAGATACGAAACGCCATTTGCATGCATAAAGCACCGGTGAAAATTATTGGAGTTAAGGGTTCTGAAAAATACAAGTTTTTGGGGTTTTCTCACAATCTTATTAGAGAGGAGGAGGAAATAGATTTTTTGAGCAAGTTGCCTGGAATGAAAACATATATTCCCAAAAGCCCTCAAGAAACCAGAGAGATTATATTAAAGACATATCAAGAAGCAAATCCCGCCTATATACGGCTTTAAAAAATCTCTAAGAAGCTATTTTAGTAAAGAACTTTTACGATTGATTTGTCCTTTAAAATTTGCTAAAATAAAAAATTATGGAATACCGAATAAATTTCATCAATAACAGTTTTCGTCGTTTTGCCAAGGCGCACAAAGATGAACTTCTTTCTGCTTTTTGGGATTGCTTGGAAAGAGGAGCGCTTATTTTGAGAGAAGAAGTTTCCCGACTTGAAGATAATCTTGCCAAATACATTGGTACAAAATATGCGGTAGGAGTTAATTCGGGAACCGACGCCTTGTTTCTTTCTTTGAAAGCCCTTGGTATTAAAGGAAACTGGAACTATCTTTTGGAAAGAGTGTATCAGGGCGAAATTAGCATTGAAGAAGCTCACAAATTATTTGAAGGAGACGAAGTCATCACGGTCGCTCATACTTTCATCGCTTCTATCCAATGTATTGTTCACTGCGGAGCAAAACCGATTCTTGTTGATGTTGCTGAAAATGAACTGATGAATCCTGAACTTATAGAAGCTGCCATAACCAAAAGAACGAAAGCTATTTTACCGGTGCACTTTCACGGAAAGGTTTGCGATATGGACCGTATTATGGAGTTGGCTAAAAAATACAATTTATATGTTATTGAAGACGGTGCCCAAGCATTGGGGTCAACCTTTAAAGGAAAAATGGCAGGGAGTTTTGGCGACACAGGATGTTTTAGTTTCAATACGCCAAAGCTTTTGGGAGGATTTGGCGATGGGGGAGGTATTGTTACGAATGATAAATCTCTTTGTGAGAAAATTTATCTCTTGAGAAATCATTGGAATATGGCTCAAACCTCCGTGAGAATGGCAGATTTCCCGACTCCTGAAATTGTTCAGTGGGCTTGGAAGTCAAGATTGGATAATATTCAGGCGGGCTTACTTAATGTGAAGTTTAAGTATTATCATGATTTTCTTGAAAGAAGAAAGCAAATTGCTGATATGTATTGCGAGGGATTAAAAGATCTTCCTTTGAAATTGCCTACTTATAGCGAGGGCGATGTAATTCAAGAATTTATTATCCGTATAGGAAGCGCTGAGGAGCGTGAAAGATTCAAGAAACTTATGGATGAAAAAAGTATTGAAATTCTTATTCGTGAAACAATTCCTAATCATAAATTAAAAAACTTATATTTGGATAATTTCTCGTTACCCGTAACCGAAAGCATTTCAAAGGATGCCGTAAGGTTGCCAGCTTATCCGGAATTGACCGATGAGGAAGTGAATTATATTATAAGCGTAATCAGAGAATTTTACTCAAAGAAATAAGAAAAACAAACTTGCCTCCTATTTTACGAAAAATCTTTTTTGAAAAAAGAAGGTTAACCAGATTGGTAATTTTTGTTACAGCTGACGCTGTTTTGATTTCCTTTTCTGTTTTAATAGCTTTTCTTGTTAGATTCGAGGGGAGGATTCCCGCCCTATATTTTCTCAATATACCTGGAATAATCACTCTGGCTTTATTTATTACCATTCCGGTTTTTTATTTTTTCAAGCTCTATCATTTTAACTGGAGGTATGTTGGTGCCACAGAGCTGATTTCCCTGATCAAAGGCACGAGTTTGAGTTTTCTTTTATTAATCCTGGCCTTTTTTATTTTAAGAGACCAGCCGTTTTTTTCTGGATTTCCTCGCTCCACCCTTTTTATCACTTATTTTTTTATTTTTGTTTTTACGGCTGCTATTCGTTTTATTCACAGAATTTATTTGAAGGCTCCTTTTTTAAGGAGTCAAGGGGGGAGAGAAAGGACCTTAATTATTGGGGCAGGAGATGCGGGTGAATTACTTTTGAGAAATATTTTAAGCTTGAAAGATAGCCCTTATGAAGTTTTAGGTTTTGTTGACGACGCTCCTTCCAGAGAAGGAATCTTAATTCATGGCCTGAAAGTTTTGGGAAAAATCAAAGACATACCAAAAATTGTCAAAGAAAAAAAGATTGATGGTTTAATTGTGGCTATGCCTTCAGTTGACGTCAAAATGATTAAGGTTGCTGTTGAAAAAGGAAGAGAGGCTGGATTGAGAAAGATTAAAATAATTCCGCCAATTGAAGAGGTGATGGCAGGCAGGGTTCATATCGGCCAGCTTCAAGAGGTTCAAATGGAAGATTTGTTGGATAGAAAACCCGTTCTCTTAGACCAAACCTTCATTGAAAAATTTATTAAAGGTAAAAAGGTTTTGGTTACGGGAGCCGCAGGTTCCATTGGTTCTGAGCTCTGTCGCCAAATATTACGATTTTATCCAGAAAAATTGATTCTTGTAGATCAAGACGAAACAGGAATCTTCAATATAGAGCGCGAGCTTCATGAACAACTTCCTCCAAATAACGCTCCTTTTAACACACAATTAGAGCTTGGGACTCAACGTGTTTTTATCGCTGATATCCAAGATAAGAATAGGATTAAGTCTTTATTAAAAGATACTCAGCCCAACATTATTTTTCATGCAGCTGCTTATAAACACGTGCCTTTAATGGAGAAAAATCCAGACGAAGCTGTAAAAAATAATATTTTTGGCACAAAGGTTTTAGCCGAAGCTTCAATTGAAGCAGGAGTAGAAAAATTTATATTGATTTCTACTGATAAGGCGGTTAATCCAACTTCAGTGATGGGGGCTACTAAAAGAGTAGGGGAGATGATTTGTCAGGTTAATAATCAAAAAAACCATACTAAGTTTATTTCCGTCAGATTCGGTAATGTTTTGGATAGTCGGGGAAGCGCGATACCGATCTTTCGAGAGAAAATCAGAAAAAGAGAAGCTATAGAAATCACTCATCCTGAAATGCAAAGGTATTTTATGATAACTTCAGAAGCCTGTTTGTTGGTTTTACAAGCTGGTGCTATGGGCCAGGGCGGGGAAGTTTTTATTTTGGATATGGGAAATCCGGTTAAGATAATTGATTTGGCAAGAGAAATGATTCGGCTTTCAGGATTCCAGCCAGACAAAGATATCCCTATCGTTTTTACTGAGCCGAGGCCGGGAGAAAAGATATTTGAAGAGATTTTAACTACCAAAGAGGAAAGCACAGCTACTAAATATGAAAAAATATTTATAGCTAAACTTGCTTCTGTCAACGAAAGTAAATTGAATTTAGGATTAAACGAACTTGAAAAGATACTTAATTTATCAGACCCAGAGCTGATTAGAAAAACATTAAAGAAAGTTGTCCCGAATTATCAACAAAAATCGTAATGAGGTATGTCAGTTTTGAGAAAAATTTTCGGCGATTCTAACGAAAAATACTTAAAAAAAATCCAGTCTGTCACAGAAAAAATAAATCTTCTCGAGCCTGGGCTCGAAGTTTTTTCTAATGATGATTTGAAAAGAAAAACTGATGAACTCAAGGAAAGATTAAAGAAGGGAGAGAGTTTGGATAATATGTTGCCTGAAGTCTTCGCTTTGGTTCGTGAGGCTTCAAAAAGGACGTTAAGGCAGAGACATTTTGACGTTCAGTTAGTCGGTGGAATCGCTTTGAACGAAGGTAAAATTGCTGAAATGAAAACTGGTGAAGGGAAAACTTTAACTGCAACTTTGCCTCTTTTTCTTAATGCCTTGGAAGGAAAGGGGTGTCATTTGATTACTGTTAATGACTATTTAGCCAGACGTGACACTATTTGGATGGGGCAAATATATTATGCCTTGGGTTTATCGGTTGGTTGTCTTAATCACGAGCAGTCTTTTTTGTATGACTCTGAATATAAAAAGCCCGAGGAAGAAAAAGAAAAAATGAGAGATGAATTGGGTTCTTTTTACATTATTGAGGATTTTCTAAGACCTTGTTCTAGAAAAGAGGCATACCAAGCTGACATTACTTACGGTACCAACAACGAGTTTGGCTTTGATTATTTGCGAGACAATATGGTTTATGATTTAAATCAGCGAGCTCAGAGAGAATTGAATTACGCCATTGTTGATGAAATAGATTCAATTTTAATAGATGAGGCCAGAACTCCTTTAATTATTTCTTCACCCGACCAAAAGAGTTCTGAATGGTATCAGGAATTTTCCAGAATTATTCCTAAATTGAACGCTCAAGAGGATTACGAAATAGATGAAAAAAGAAAAGTCGTGACTTTGACAGAAAAAGGGATAGACAGAGTTGAAAATATTTCTGGTTCAAAAAACATTTATGAGGACAAGGGAATGAAATATCTCCATCATTTGGAGCAGGCTTTAAAGGCTGAGGCGCTTTTTAAAAAGGATCGCGACTATGTGGTGAAAGACGGTCAAATTATAATTGTTGATGAATTTACCGGCAGGTTGATGAAGGGGAGAAGATGGTCAGGAGGGCTTCACCAAGCTGTTGAGGCAAAAGAAGGGTTAAAAGTTCAGCCAGAAAGTTTAACCTTAGCTTCAATTACCTTTCAGAATTATTTTAGGATGTATAAAAAATTAGCCGGGATGACAGGAACCGCCTCAACTTCAGCTGAAGAGTTTGATAAAGTTTATGGTTTGGAGGTGGTAATTATTCCTACTGATAAAGTAATGATCAGAAAAAGTCTGCCTGACCGGGTTTACAAAAGTGTTGAAGGTAAATATCAGGCAATCATTGAAGAAGTTAAAGAAAGGAATAAAAAAGGGCAGCCATTATTGGTTGGGACGACTTCAATTGAGAAAAACGAATATCTCGGGAAATTATTGGACCGGGAAGGAATTTCTCATCAGATTCTTAATGCTAAAAATCATCAAAAAGAAGGGGAAATTATTGCTCAAGCAGGAAAATTAGGGGCGGTAACTATTGCTACTAATATGGCAGGCAGGGGAGTGGATATTATTTTGGGCGGCAATCCTCCAGATTGCAAAGAGGCAGAAAAGATTAAAGAGGCAGGCGGATTGCATATTATTGGTACAGAAAGGCATGAAGCCAGAAGGATTGATAATCAGCTGAGAGGAAGGTCGGGAAGACAGGGAGATCCAGGCTCTTCGCAATTTTTTCTTTCTTTAGAGGACGATTTGATGAGGATTTTTGGCGGAGACAGAATGAAATCTTTAATGTCAGCTTTAAAGATACCTGAGAACCAGCCAATTGAAGCAAAATTAATTTCCAAAGTCATTGAAGATGCCCAATCAAAAATTGAGGGTCTTAACTTTGATTTAAGAAAGCACGTTTTGGAATACGACGATGTGATGAACAAGCATAGAGAAGTAATTTATAAGAAAAGAAAAGAATTTTTAAAAAACAAAAATTTTATATCGCTCATTGAGCAATGGACGCAAAATGATGAAGAGAAAAAAGTCTTGGAAGAAAAATTCAAAGAGCTTGGAGAAAATTTTGATCAAGTAGCTCGTTTTATTATTTTGAGAACTATTGATACGCTTTGGTTGGGCCATTTGGAAGATATGGAGTATTTAAGAGATTCAGTCAGATTGCGAGCTTACGGTCAGCAAGACCCTTTGATAGAATATAAAAACGAAGGCCATAAAATCTTTCGGCACTTATTAGATTCTTTTGAGAAAACCGTAGTTAATACTTTGCTTCGCACTTCCTTAAAACCAGCTGAGCAAGTGCGTTCTTTTGTCCCACCAAAAGTTCATTCTAGCCAGAATACAAAAATTGGACGTAACGACCCTTGTCCTTGCGGAAGCGGAAAAAAGTACAAAAAGTGCCACGGTAAATAAAGCCCTTGACAAAATATTTAAGATTTGCTAATATGATTTTAGTGAGTGTCCGCCTTAGGCGGATTTCGCTAAGTCGACAGCAAGCCTTCCTCGAGTAAGGCTTGTTGTTTTTTAGTTTAAGAATGATAAAATATGATTGGGGCGGAGGTAGCACTCACTAAAGACTTAGTATTGGAGTTAACTCTTCGCCCTTTTAAAATTTCATTTATTTTCTTTTGACTTATGAATAAAGATAGGAAAAAGTTATGACACCCAAAATTTCAAATTTATTACTAAACTTGAAGAAGAATGTTTCTTTAGCTCCTTATACCACTTTTAAGATTGGAGGCAGGGCTAAATATTTTTATCAAGCTAAAACAAAAGAAAAATTAATTAGGGCTTTGAACTTGGCAAAGAAATTAAAATTGCCTTTTTTTGTTTTGGGTGGCGGAAGTAACCTTTTGATTTCGGACAAAGGATTTAACGGCCTTATTATTAAGCAGGATATTAAGTGCTATAAAATATTGGGTACAAAAATTTATGCTGAGGCTGGCGTTTCATTCCAAACTTTAGTAAAGGAAACGGGTAAAAGAGGGCTTTCTGGCCTTGAGTGGGCAGGGGGGTTGCCGGGAACTTTGGGCGGAGCGGTTTTGGGAAATGCTGGCGCTTTTGGCGGAGAAACTAAAGATACTATTGTTTCAGTCGAGGCCTTAGATAAAAGTTTAAAGCTTAGAACATTAAATAAAAAACAGTGTCGTTTTTCTTATCGATCTTCCATATTAAAAAAGGAAGGTTGGGTTGTGGTCTCAGCGATAATGAAATTACAAGGAGGTAATAAAAAAACTATTCAGAAGATTGCGTCAGATCATATTAAATATCGCAAGGAGAGAAATCCTATGGAATATCCTAATGCCGGAAGCATTTTTAAAAATTGCGATTTGAGCAATATTCCTAAAAAATCACAAAAAATATTTAAAGATGTTATTAAGATAGATCCATTTCCCTTAATACCAACCGCCGCCATTATCGCTAAGACCGGATTGAAAAATTTAATAGCTGGGAAAGCACAAGTTTCAGAAAAGCATCCTAATTTTATTGTTAATTTGGGAGGAGCTAAGGCTAAAGACGT
Organism: Patescibacteria group bacterium; assembly: GCA_038062035.1. Lineage (GTDB taxonomy): Bacteria > Patescibacteriota > Minisyncoccia > Minisyncoccales > 2-12-FULL-40-12 > JBBTXV01. The sequence continues at coordinate 1,019 of JBBTXV010000003.1, read as the reverse complement.
AATAAAATTAATAAGATTAGTAAAAAAAAGAGTAAAAGATAAATTTGAAATTAACTTAGAAGAAGAAGTTCGTTATTTTGGATTCTAAGAATTTTTTATAATCTTTTCTGAGATTTGGAAACAATTTAATAACTTTATTTTTTAAAATTTCAATAAATTATTTAAAATAATCTTTAAATCTGAAAAATTATCTGCCAAAAATTTTTTTGGTGGATTTTTTTGTTTTTACTCTTGACAATACTTCTTGAAATGAAATAATAAAATAATCCTGTGGAAAACTTTCAGTATTTTCTAGGAGAAATGAAAAATTTTTGAAAAAAATTTTTGCAAAACGCAAATTTATCAAAAATTTTGTTAATTGTAGATTTGCGAAGAGAGTTTGCTAATTTTTCAAAAAATTTTTCAATCAGTTGGCAAAGAAATTTGAGAAAAACACCTCGATAGTATTAAGCGCAGAAAAAAATAAAAAAACTTTCTATGGATATGAGTTAGTCTTGGAGCTTTTTGATTGCGATTTGAAACGTTTAACTTCAAAAAAGTATATTCAAGAATTTGTTGATGGAATGTGTAAAACCATCGATATGGAAAAGCATGGCCCTCTTCATGCTGAAAGATATATGGGTGGAGGAATTTGGGGGAAAGGATTTTCTTTTCTTCAATTCATAACAACCAGTTCCATTACCGGACATTTTATTGAAACGGACAAGACTGCTTTCATTAATGTTTTTTCTTGCAACGCCTTTGATGCAAAAAAGGCCGATGAGTTTGCCAAAAAATTTTTTCGAGCGAAAAGATTTTCAAACCACTTGATTATCCATTGAGAGCTGTAATATAATATATATAGATAATAATAAAAGAAAAAGAATTTAATAGGTTCTTTTTTAATTTCAAAATGAAAACTAAAGATTACTTAAAAGAAAAAGTAAAATCGATTCAAGTTTCGAAAAAATCTGTTTCCCAACTCTTGGATGAAATGGCTAACACCGGTTTTCAAGGGAGAAAATTGGGAGAAATTGTCC
>JBBTXV010000002.1:0-1397 GCA_038062035.1 Patescibacteria group bacterium | reverse complement strand
GCTCATTTTGGCGACCAAAGGAGAACCCAAGTCCTTGCCCAAAAGATAGGCGATATTTCCGAAGCCGATATCATTCCCCAAGAGGAAACAATCGTTACCTTAACCCAAGGCGGTTATATTAAGAGAATCAACCCAAAAACTTATAAAATCCAGAAAAGAGGGGGTAAGGGAATGCTGGGAATGAAAACCTTGCAAGACGATATTGTTGAGCATTTTCTTTCAGCTAATACCCACGATTCTTTATTTTTCTTTACTGATTCAGGAAAGATTTTTAAATCCTTGGTTTATGAAATTCCCGAAGGCAGCCGAGTTGCTCGTGGCCGGGGACTTTTGAATTTTTTGGAAATTTCCTCCCAAGAAAAAGTTCTGACTTTAATACCCATGGGCAAAGAAGATGAGGAGCAAAAAATCAAGTATTTGGTAATGGTTACTAAAGAAGGAGTGATAAAAAGGACCATGCTTTCTGATTTTGCGAACGTCAGAAGGTCTGGCATTGTCGCCATAACTCTTAAAAAAGAGGACTTGCTGAAAAAAGTTTCAAAAACTAATGGTTCAGACGAGATTATTTTAGTTACGAAAAAAGGGCAAGGCATTAGATTTAAGGAAAAAGGAGTCAGAGAGATGGGAAGGCAGGCTGCAGGCGTTAAAGGGATTCGTTTGAAAAAGGGAGATAAGGTAGTTGGAATGGATATAATCCAATTTCAAGACGAAAAATTAAAGAATAAAAACTATCTTTTGGTGGTGACGGAAAATGGTTATGGTAAAAGAACCGAGTTAACTGAGTATAGATTGCAAGGGCGAGGAGGTTCTGGAATTAAGGCGGCTAAAATAACTCCTAAAACCGGAGATCTGGCAGTCTCAAAAATTTTGTCAGGCAATGAAGAGGAATTAATTGTTATTTCCCAAAAAGGCCAGGTTATTAAGACAAAAATTTCTTCTATTGCCAAGCTCTCTCGGGCTACCCAAGGAGTAAGGATAATGAAGTTGGGGTTAGGAGATAAAGTGGCTTCAGTGGATTGCTTTTAACTTTGCCCTTGACCGATTCTCTGATTTTATTACAATAAAACAATGGCAAAATTACCCCGTCAATTATTGGTTGTTGCTCTTTTAAGCTTTTTAGTCATGCCGGTTTTAGTTGGAGCTGTAGAAATTAAGAATCCTTTGAAGGCTGATACTTTTGAAAAGCTTATATTAAATATCGTTAATTTCATTTTCACCCTGGCCTTGCCAATTGTTGTTATAATGATAATTGTTGGAGGATTTATGTTTGTTACTGCGGCTGGCGAGCCGGCAAAAATTCAGCAGGGGAAACAGTTAATTCTTTGGGCTGTAATTGGCTTAATCGTTATTCTTTTAGCCAAAGGAATGATTACCCTTATTAAAGAAATATTTATCCG
>JBBTXV010000001.1:43895-53925 GCA_038062035.1 Patescibacteria group bacterium | reverse complement strand
CAGACAAAGGAATACCGAGGATTTATAAAACAGCTGGTTGAACAAGAACAAATTTTAGTCAAGAATTTTTTTGTTATCGTACCTTACGCCATTTCAGAGATGACAGGATTACCCAGCCAAGGAAAAAATGTTTTAAAACGAGCCAGGATTCCCACCCTAAGCGAGGAAACTTTTCAAAGATGCAAAACCCAACTTTGGCAAAGAATGGAATATGTAGCTTTGAGCTTAAGAAGGTCGGGGCTCCAAGCTGTTCCCTTAACCACGCCTGAAATTGTTGAGCTTTTTTGGAGCTTGCATCACCCAAAAGAAGCTGAAATCGGCTTCTACCCTGAATTTCCCTTAGAATTAATATTATGAAAATAAAATTACCATTTTCAAAAAAAGAAGAGGGAGCTCTCCCTGAAGACATTTTTAAAGCCGGCGTAATGAAAGCCGTTGACGTAATTGCTCCAGCCTCAATAGAAGTGGCCCAAAACTATATTAAAATTGGAGAACGATTTGCTAAAACTTTCTTTATTTTTTCCTATCCCAGCACTTTAACTTCTGGCTGGTTCTCACCTATTGTAAACCTGAACGCGCCAATGGATGTTTCTATTTTTATCCATCCAGTTGAAATGAATCAAGTTCTTAAACAATTAAGAAAGAAGGTGACCGAGGTCCAGGCTGAGTTAGCTGAAAGAGAAGGAAAGGGAATGATTCGCGACCCCCAAATAGAAATGGCTTACCAGAACTTAGAAGAACTGCGCGATAAATTTATAGCTGCCCAAGAGAGAATGTTTCGAATCGGTATTTACATAACCATTTATGCTGACAGCGAAAAAGAATTAGAGGAATTGGAAGTTATTTTAAGGTCAACGGTTGAAGGAAGAATGGTTTATTTAAAACCAGCTCTTTTCCGACAAAAGCAAGGCTTTATTTCCACTTCACCTTACGGCTTGGACGCTTTGCAAGTTAACACCCCAATGAACACTGCCCCTCTTTCCAGCACTTTTCCTTTTATTTCTTTTGATCTTAGTTCAAATGAGGGTATTCTTTATGGAATTAACCAGCATAATAATTCTTTAGTTTTATTTGACCGGTTTTCTTTGGAAAACAGCAATGCCACGGTTTTTGGAACTTCTGGCTCTGGCAAAAGCTATATGGTGAAATTAGACGCTTTGCGTTCTTTAATGACCGGCGTTGATGTTATTATTGTTGACCCGGAAAACGAATACAAAGCCTTAGCTGAGGCGGTCGGAGGATCTTTTTTTAACATCTCCTTATCTTCAACCGACCGCATTAATCCTTTTGATTTGCCTCTTCCTCGCGAAGATGAAAGACCAGAAGATGTTTTAAGGTCAAACATCATAAATTTAGTTGGGTTATTAAGAATAATGTTAGGAGGATTAACGCCAGAAGAAGACGCGATTATTGACCGGGCATTAACTGAAACTTACGCCGCCAAAGACATTACTCCAGAAACCGATTTCTCAAAAGCCACCCCGCCCTTGCTTTCTGATTTGGAAGATGTGCTTGAAGGTATGGAAGGAGCTGAAGAATTAGTAAGAAGATTAGGTAAGTTTACTGAAGGAACTTATTCCAGCTTCTTTAACAACCATTCAAATATTTCAATGGAAAAAAATCTTGTAGTTTTTGGGATTCGCGACATGGAAGATCAATTAAGGCCAATGGCAATGTACCTTATTATGAGATACATCTGGAACAAGGTGCGCTCTTCATTGAAAAAAAGAATACTAGTAGTGGATGAAGCCTGGTGGCTAATGCAAAACGAAGACGGAGCTTCTTTCTTGTACGGCTTAGTAAAAAGAGCCAGAAAATATTGGTTGGGGGTAACTACCATTACCCAAGACGTCAACGATTTTATGAAATCTGATTACGGCCAGCCAATTATCACTAACTCGGCATTAAAAATTTTAATGAAACAGAGCCCAGCTACTATCCGTATGGTCCAAAGCGCTTTTAATTTAACTGAGGAAGAAAAATATCTTTTATTGGAACCGGCCGTAGGGGAAGGAATCTTTTTCGCCGGCCAAAAACATGTGGCGATTAGAGTAGTGGCCTCTTATACTGAAGACCAGATTATCACCACTTCACCCGAAGAGATTTTAAAAATAAAACAGGCTAAAAAAGAATTAGCCGAGGAATAATATAGTGGCTGAAAATGACCAGGAACCAATTGAAGAAAGTCCAGAAAAGATAGAAGGGGGTAATATCGGAAATCTGTTTAGCCCGGAAGCGGTTATAATGCTACCCCTGGCTATTTTGATTGATCTCATTGGAATAATTCTGATTTTTGTCGCATTGGACGATTTTTTTATTACTGATATTTTAGGCATTATTATTTTCGGCGGTTGGATGTTCATTAGATCCGGAGCCAAGCCACAAAAACCACAACGAAGAAAAATAACAAAAAAACCGCCAGCGGGTCCTGGCAGAAAACTTTTTAGTGTCGCAATAAAAGAGCTTATCCCTTATTTGGGGGCTTTTCCCTGGTGGACAATAACCGTCTGGAATGAATTAAAAAGCTAAAAGGCCGGTTTAACTAATATTTTCCTTTCTGGCTCCTCTCCAACGCTTTCCGTAACAACATCTTTTCTCTCAGCTAATTCTAAATGAATAATTCTTCTCTCAAAGGAAGACATTGGCGGCAGCCATTTTTCTTTTTTACTTAGAGAAACTTCGTCAGCCAAAATTCGCGCCATCTCTTTTAAATACTCGGTTTTTTTCTTTTTATAGTCTGAAATATCAAGATTAATAAAGAAAAATTCTTTGATTTTTTTCTTTAAAATCGCTCTTAACAACTGCTGAATCTCGTTTAGGGTCTGCCCTCTCTCCCCAATTAAAAGTTGAGGCTCCTGGGTATTAACATTAATTAAAACATTGGGAATTTCTTCTTGTTCTGCTGGGCGAGCCTCGCTTTGAAAAATTTCTTCGGGAGAAGTGGATTTTTGGGGTGTCTCAACCTCAATTTCAATCCTGGCCTCTATGGTCATTTTTTGAAAGAAATCTTCAACCACGTCTTTAATCTCTTTTAAAATATCTCGATTAAGCATGTTTTTTTAAAATAAAATATTGCTGCGCTATTGAAAATAAAGAAGTTGTGAGCCAGTAAAGGCCGACGCCAGAAGGTAACTTAAGGAGGATTAAAACTGTGAAAACTGGAGCGAGGTAAAGCATTTGTTTTTGCATTATTTGGCTAAAATCAGAGGCGTTTTGTTTTTTCTGGGCCTGCTCTTTGAAGCTTGGGGTAAGCATTTTTACCTGTAAAAACTGACCGACACCTGCTATAACTGCTAAAATTACGGAAGGTTGGCCAAGATTTAAAAATCCAAGAAAAAGAGGGTTGATTAATCCTGGGTGAGGCACGGAACTGTAAAGATTATTCAGTTTTTCTGGCTGCAACCCTCCCCAAAAAACCCAAAAAAGAGCAATTAAAATTGGAATTTGAACTAAAGAAACAAAAAAACCGGCGAAGGGATTAACTCCTTCTTTTTTGTAAAGAGCCATCACTTCAACGGCCTGTTGTTGCTTGTCTCCCTTGTATCTCTCTTGAATTTCTTTAATTTTAGGCTGAATCTCATTTAAGGATTTTTGGATTATAATTGCTTTTAAATTCAAAGGATAAAGCAGGATTTTGACTAAAAAGGTTAAGGAAATTATAGCTATTCCCAGGTCTTTACCGGGCAAATATTGGTAAAATAAAATCAGGATATTAAATAATGGCTGATATAAGATAACGTGAAAAAAATTATTTAAAAATTCCATATTATTAAGAATGCTGGCTACTTATTTTTAAGATTTATTTCTAAAATTTTTGCCCGAAGCAAGACTTTATCTAAAACCTCTTCAAGTTCCTGAAAATTTTTAGAACCGGGAGAAACTACTAATACCCCGTCAATGCCTTTTGTAATTTTCTTTATTCTTAATCTAATTAACTCCCTAAGCTGTCTTTTAATTTTATTGCGGGCGGTTGCTTTTTTAAAAACGTTTTTACCGATAACAAAACCAAAACGGCTATTTTGAAGATTATTATCTGCTAACTTTAAAAAAAGGGGGGCTTCTTTAAATCCCTTTCCCTTTTTAAAAACTCTGTCAAAATCCTTTTTATTTTTAAGTCGGTTTACCTGAGACAACATCTTTAAACAACTAATCGCCATCTTTTTTTCTGCCTCCTCTTTCTTAATACCCGATTGCCCCCTTTTGTTGTTCGCCTTCTTCTAAAACCATGCACTCTTTTTCTTTTCTTTTTTTTAGGCTGGTAAGTAAGTGACATAATAATTTAGTATAGTATTAAAATAAATTATGGTCAATTCTACCTCTTTTTTGTTTAAAAATTAATAGTTATTTACACATATTCTCCCCAATTTATTAACATAGTGGTAACTTTTATTTCAGTTTTCCATCAGTTTGACGTTGTGGTATAGTTTAAAAAAGTGGATTTAAACCAACTCCTTATTAATCCTTAATAATAAAAAGGGTCGTTGTAACTTTATTAAGATAAATATCTAAAATTGTGACAAAAGAAGAGCTTTGGCAAGCGGTTTTAGCCCAAATCCAATTAAATATTTCCCCGGCTAATTTTAATACTTGGTTTAGAAATACCGCTATTTTATCCTTTAAAGATGGGCAGGTTGTAATTTCAACTCCTAATTCCTTTACCAAAGAATGGTTAGAACAAAAATATAATAAAGCTATCTTTAAAATTTTAAGGGATTTAAAAGATGAAATTAAAGAAGTTGAATATGCTATTAGTCGCCAGGAAGTTAAAACCGTTAAAGAGTTTACAGCGCTTCCGATAGATTCAGATCAGCTTGAATTTCCTGAGTTAAAAGCCGATAAGGAAACTAATCTTAATCCTCGTTATGTTTTTGGAAATTTTATAATTGGCTCTTCTAATGAATTAGCTCAAGCAGCTGCCTGGGCCGCCGCTGAAAATCCTGGCAAAATTTATAATCCTCTTTTTATTTATGGGGGCGTTGGGCTTGGTAAAACCCATTTACTCCAAGCAGTTGGCAACGAGGCTGCTAAAAACTCCTCTCATAAAAAAGTAAGATATATTACATCGGAAAAATTTACATCCGAAGTTGTATCTGCCATAAAAAATCATTCAATGGAGGGACTTAAATCAAAATATCGAACAGTTGACGTTTTAATTATTGATGATGTCCAATTTTTAGCTGGTAAAGAAAAAACTCAAGAAGAATTTTTTCACACCTTTAATAGTCTTTACGAAAAAAACAAGCAAATAGTTTTATCCTCTGATCGATCACCAAAAGCTATTCCGGCCCTTACTGAAAGACTAAGGTCGCGTTTTGAAGGGGGAATGATAGCCGATATTAGCTACCCTGATTTTGAAACAAGATTAGCTATTTTAAAACAGAAATCTCAAGAAAGGAAAATTAATCTTTCAGAAGAAATTTCTTCTTATATCGCAACTAAAATTCAGAAAAACATTAGAGAATTAGGAGGCGCTTTAAATAGGCTGGTTATTGCTCAAAAACTTGGCGAACCAATAACTATAGAAACAGTAAAGTCCCTATTAAAAAATCTTTTAACAACTCAAAATAAAATAACAACTCCTAAAAAAATAATCCAAGCAGTATCTGATTTTTATGACTTAAAAGAAAAAGACCTTATAGACCCATCTAGGAAAAGAGAAATAGTAAGACCCCGCCAAATCGCCATGTTTTTATTACGAGATAATTTAAAATGCTCTTTTCCCTATATTGGCCGTAAAATGGGAGGAAAAGATCATACCACCGCTATTCACTCTTATAAAAAAATATTAAACGAGATAAAAACGAATGAAAATATGAAAGACGAAATTGAGTTAATTAACCAAATAATTTCTAGTTTATAAACTGTTTAAAAAACACCGTATATTATTTATTAAAACAAATAGTAACCACTTATTAACAATCGCACCAATAAAATAGTTACGATAAAACCAAAAAAATTACCTCACAAAAAAATTAATTTCAATAAAATAATAAAAACTAACAACTATAAAACTATTAATAATATTTTATTAAAGTTATGAAAGTCATCGTACCTCAAAATAAATTAAAAGAAGGATTGTCTTTAGTTGAAAGATCTATTGGTAAGTCCTTGTCTTTACCGATTTTAACAAATATTCTTTTTGAAGCTAAAAAAAATTTTTTAAGCGTAGAAGCTACCGATCTTGAAATTGGGGTTAAGGCGTGGTCTTTGGCTAAGGTGGAAAAAGAAGGAGCTATAGCCGTTCCAGCTTCCTTGGTCTCTAACTTCATTCGGCTTTTACCCGAAGGACCAATTAAGATTGAAGCAGATCAAGCTCTTCTTTTTATTGAAACAAAAAAACAAAAAGTAGAAATAAAAGGTGGAAGTTCAGAAGACTTTCCTATCATTCCCCAAACAAGAAACGACTATTTTATTTCCCTGCCTTCAGGCCTTTTTTGTGAAGCGTTGTCTCAAGTTGTGGATATTCCAGCTACCTCCTCAACCAGGCCAGAAATTTCCGGAATACTTTTTTCTTTTCAAAAAGATTCCTTGCAATTTGTAGCCACAGACAGTTTTCGTTTAGCCGAAAAAACCGTGTCTACTCCAAAAATAAAAGTAGAAAAGGAAGTCTCTTTTATTTTGCCGCAAAAAGCAGCAAAAGAAATAATCAATATTTTTGGACCGAACGAAGAAAAAAAAATAGGCAATCAAGAATTTAAAATTTATTTTACCCCCAGCCAAGTTTTGATTGAATCTTTAATGGCAGAAACTCCTCATCCTCAAGTAATTCTAGTTTCCAAACTTATTGAAGGAGAATACCCAAACTATCAAGAAATAATTCCTAAAAAATTTGAGACTCAAATGGTTTTAGATAAAAACGAATTTTTACACCAAGTTAAAATAGCTGCTATTTTTGCCGGTAAAACCAACGAAATTAAGTTTAAGATTCAACCAAATAAGGGAAATCTAATAATTTTTAGTCAAAATCCAAATTCGGGCCAGCACGAATCTTTTATCACCGGTGAAATCAAGGGCAAAGAAAGAGATATTTCTTTTAATTATAAGTTTTTAATTGATGGACTTTCAAAAATAAAAAATCCGAAAGTGATTTTTGAACTATCGGAGAAAAACGGAGAGGCGGGACCGGGCGTTTTAAGGCCCTTAGATGAGCAAGGCTACTTATATGTTTTAATGCCAATCCAAACTAATTAGGGGGTTAAATTTCGCTTAAAAACCCTTTTCAAAATTTTTCTCCATAAAAGCTCGCCAAATAGGGCCAGCTAAAACTATCCCAGGTTCATTTAACATTGGCGTGTTATCGTTGTTTCCCACCCAAACACCGGCTACAAAAGACGGAGTGTAACCGACTATCCAGCCGTCCCGATAACTATCAGTTGTTCCGGTTTTAGCCGCTACCTGATGATTGCTAAAATACATAGGAGAGTTCTGGCCAAAAATAGGAGATCTGGATTTATTATCTGAAAGAACATCAGTAATTAATTGGGCCACTGAAGGATCTAAAACTCTCTTTGGGGTATTATTTTTTTTCTCTAATATATTTCCAGCAGAATCGGTAATTTTTAGAATAGAAATAGGCGGTGAGCGCAGTCCATCTGTAGCAAAAACTCCATAAGCTGAAACCATTTCTAATAATTTCACTTCCCCGCCTCCTAAAACTAAAGGTAATCCATAAAAAGAAGGTGGATTGATTAAGGTAGTAATGCCAAGATCTTTGGCTGTTTGAATACTATCTGTAAGTCCGGCTAAATTAGCTAAAACCTTAACTGAAGGAACGTTTAAAGATTGGGCTAAAGATTGGCGAAGGGTTACTGGTCCTCGGAAAAGTCCGTCAAAATTTCTTGGAGTATACGGATTATTAATTGTCCCAAAATTAGTTGGTTCATCAATTACAATAACTTTATCATTAAACCCTTTTTTAAAAGCCGTAGCATAAACAAAAGGCTTAAAAGCTGATCCAGGCTGTCTGCCCCGAAGAGTAACATTGGGGTATGGCTCAAAAAGGCAATTTTCTCCAGGGACACAATTTTTTGGATAAGGTTCCCCAAAGAAATTAACCGAACCAACCATAACTAAAATTTCACCGTTTTGAGGATTGATTGCAGTTAAGGCGGCATTAAAAGCCCCATAAGCCTCGTTATTTTTAGCTTTTTCTTTAATTATTTTTTCGGCTTCCTTTTGAAGCTCCCAATCTAAGGAAGTGTAAATTTTTAGACCTTTTTTTCTGATAAATCCTTCACCATATCTTTTTTCAAGATATTCTCTAATATACATTACAAAATGCGGAGCCCGGATAGGTTGGAGAATTTTAGAAAAGACTATCTCGGTTTTTTTTGCGTCTTCGCTTTCCTTATCTGTTATGAAGCGGTTTTTTGCCATTCTACCTAAAATAAAATTCTTTCTTTTGAATAACTCTTCTTTATGCTCGCCATAAGGCGAAAGATAACTTGGGGACTGGATTAAAGAGGCTAAAAGGGCAGCTTCTTCTAAATTAATATCTAAAATTTCTTTTTGGAAATAAGTTTGACTAGCGGCTTGAACTCCATAGGCATTGGAGCCAAAAGGAACCTGGTTAAGGTAAAACTCCAAAATTTGATCCTTGGAATATTTTCTTTCTAATTCCAGGGTCAAAATAATTTCCCTCACTTTTCTTTTTAAAGTTTTTTCCCTGCTTAAAAAAGAGGAACGAATAAGTTGCTGGCTGATAGTAGAAGCTCCCTGGGTGGGTTTCATTAATTTTAAATTAGCCAAGGTTGCCCGGATTATAGCCTTAAAATCCACCCCGAAATGCTTATAAAAATTAATGTCTTCTGCCGTCAAAACCGCATGTTTTAAGTGATTTGGCACTTTATCTAAAGAAACAATTTCCCTTTTTTCTTCTCCATACATTTCATATAAAAGAATCTCCCCGGTCCGGTCATAAATTTTAGTTGATTCAATAGATGATTTTTCGGTAAATTTTTCTGGCCTAGGAAGGTCTTTGGCAACATAGATAAATAAGGCCAAAAAACCAAAGAGAAAAAATAAAAAGAAAAACCCCATGGTTTTTAGAAAAAAAATAACCACCCGTTTTTGGTTAGCTTGACGACGTGATTTTTTCTCTGTCATCGGAAAAATTATACTAAATTAAAGGTAAATTTGCAACCTCCTATTCTCTGAGATATTATAAAGAAATGGGTGAAAATAGACAGGAAAAAATAGAAGAAGTTTTAACTAAGGGAGTTGAGGAGGTCATCTTAAAAGACCGTTTGGAAAAAAGATTAAAATCTAAAGAAAAACTTAGGGTAAAATTTGGCATTGATCCAACCGCCCCAGACTTACATTTGGGACACTCCGTTGTTTTACGTAAATTAAAACAATTTCAGGACATAGGCCACAAAATTATTTTTTTGATTGGAGATTTCACTGCTACAATTGGCGATCCCTCTGACAGAAGCTCAACCCGTTCCGTTCTAACAAAATCACAAGTCAAAATAAATATGAAAGATTACATAAAACAGGCTGGTAAAATTTTAGATATTAAAAAAATTGAAATAAGGCATAATAACGAGTGGTATAGTAAAAAGGGGTCTGATTTTTTTATGGATTTAACTTCTCGCTTTACTTATGCCCGCTTAATAGAAAGAGATGATTTTAGAAAAAGAATTGAAAAAAATACAGATATTAGCATTCAAGAGCTTATTTATCCCTTGCTTCAGGGGTATGATTCCGTTGCGCTAAGGGCGGATTTGGAAATTGGGGGAACCGATCAGAAATTCAATCTTTTAATGGGTCGGAAAGTTCAAAAAAAATATAACGTACCTCAACAAGACATTATGACCATCCCTCTTTTACTTGGGACAGACGGAGTGAATAAAATGAGTAAGTCTTTAGGTAATTATATTAGCCTTCAAGAAATTTCTTCAAAGATGTACGGCAAAATTATGTCTATTCCAGACACGGTAATTTGGCACTATCTTCAACTTTTAACCGATTTTCCAATAAAAGAGATTGAAAGGATGAAAAAAGAAGTTGGTCAAAATGTTCTACATCC
>JBBTXV010000001.1:33735-43795 GCA_038062035.1 Patescibacteria group bacterium | reverse complement strand
CCAAGATTGGAAAAAAAATATTGAAATAAAAAAAGAAATGATAATTCGGGTTGGAAAAAGAAAATTCGCTAAAATATCTTAACCTTCTTTTACTAACCCCCTTAAAAAAAGCGTTAAAGCAACCCCTAGGGCATCTGAAGCGTCAGGAGCTTTATGGAGTTTTTTTAATTTGAGAATTTTTTTAATATTTTTTTGAAGAACTTCTTTTTCTGCACGGCCAAAACCAGTTATCGTCATTTTAACTTCCAAAGGGGTGAAAGTAAAAACCGGTAGTTTATTTTTAGCCGCGGTTAACATAATTACTCCTTCGGCCCGACTGACAGGCAGAGCAGTCTTTAAATTCTTAAAGAAGAAGACATTTTCCATGGCTAAAAAATCAGGCCGGTACCTTTTTATTAATTTGGAAAGATCATTATTGATTTTTTGCAATCTTTCAGGATGTCCGAAAGATGGTGAAGTTTCAATCAGGCCGCAATCTAAGTATTTTAAAGCGGATTCACCATTTATTTTACGCCCCACTTTTATTAAGCCATACCCAATAGTGGCTAATCCCGGATCAATACCTAAAATAACCATTTTCGTAATTTAATTTTTTAGATTTGAATATATTTCTTGAACAGATTCGTTTTCGTCCAAGGCCTCAAAAAATTTTTCGCAGCTCTCTTTTAGTTTTTCGTCTATTTGAATTTCTTGTTTTGGCACCCATTCTAAAGTATTTGATTCCTGATTTATTTTTCTCTCAAACATCCATTTAACGCCCCCCTCCCCGGCTAATTTTGCGTTATATTGAGATAGGATTTGCTTGATTTCACCAAGGGTCCTGTTTTTATTGTCGGTGATGCCTTCAATAATTATTGCTATTCCGCCTAGTCCAAAAGCTTCAAAGGTTACCTCTTCTAATTTTTCACCCCCTACTGTTCCAGCACCCTTTTTAATAGCTCTTTCAATATTTTCAGCTGGTAAGCGGAGAGATTTTGCCCTTTCAATAACTAATCTTAAGCGAGGATTAAAATTTGGATCTCCTCCTTTTTCTCTAGTTGCAACTTGAATTTCCCTTGCTAATTTTGAAAAAACTTGACCTTTTTTTTCGTCAGCCGCGGTTTTTTTATGTTTTATTTTAGCCCAATGACTGTGTCCAGACATGTTATTTAAATTTAATCTATAACGTTTCTTATTTCACCTTGTATTCTATTCTTTGTTGCTTATTTAATCAAGGCGATTAAAATTTTTAATTGACGGATAGTTAATTCTTGTTAAAATAAAATGTATGGCAAAGGGTCGTTTATAGAAATTTTAAACATCTATTTAGATTTTATTTATGGCCGATGAATTATTAGAATTTTACGGAACAGAGTGTGTTCATTGTCATGAAATGAGGCCTTTGGTAGAAAAGCTGGAGAAAGAGGAAGGAGTAAAGGTAAAACGAGTTGAGGTTTGGCATAATTCTGAAAATTTGAAATTGATGAAAACCTGCGATCAGGGATATTGCGGTGGAGTACCTTTCTTTTTTAATATAAAAACTGGTAAGTGGGTTTGCGGCTCCACAACTTATGAGAAATTAAAGGTTTGGGCCAAGGGCGAGTAATAAAAGTCTAAACAATAAAAGCGACAATGGTTCAATTTCTTAATCAAGAAGGAGAGGTAGTTCAAAAAGAAGGTTTCCCCACCTTTTCTGAAAAAGAGGTGAAAAAAATGTACGAACTAATGGTTTTAGCTCGTGTTTTTGATGATGTAGCTTTGAAATTGCAAAGGGAAGGGAGAATATTGACTTATGCTTCTCTGTTGGGGCAAGAGGCTAGTCAAGTTGGTTCGGCTTTGGCCTTTGAAGATCAAGATTGGTTTACCAGTTCTTATAGAGACAATGCTGTTTGGATAACAAGAGGATTTCCAATAGAAAATTTATATCTTTATTGGGCGGGTGACGAACGAGGCATGAAGATTCCAAAAAGCATTAATGCTTTGCCCCCAGCCATTCCTGTTGGCTCTCAAATTCCTCATGCGGTTGGCCTTGCTTTGGCTCAAAAGCTTCAAGGAAAAAAATCAGTAGCAATAGCTTATTTTGGAGACGGCGCTACCTCCAAGGGTGATTTTTACGAAGGATTGAATTTCGCTGGAGTATTTCAAGCGCCCTGTGTTTTTATTTGCCAGAATAATCAATGGGCGATTTCTATGCCTTTTTTTCGGCAAACTAAATCAGAAACCCTGGCTAAAAAATCCTCTTCTTGCGGCGTTGAGGGAATTTTAGTCGATGGTAATGATATTTTCGCTGTTTATTATGTTACTAAGCAAGCAATAAATAAAGCCAGAGAGGGCGGCGGCCCAACTTTTATTGAATGTTACACTTACCGAATAGAAAATCACACCACAGCTGATGATTGGAAAAGGTACCGTGAGGCAAAAGAAGTTGAAGAATGGAAAGAGAAAGATCCTATAAGAAGACTGCAAAAATATATGCTTAAAGCAGGAATTATTAATGAGAAATACGAAGAAAGAGTTTATAAAACAGCTGAAACCAGAGTGAAGGAAGCGACTCAAAAATTTGAAAGCATCGCTCCGCCTTCGCCAAAAGACATGTTTCAAAATGTTTATCATAAACTGACATTAAATTTAGAAGAACAACTAAAATGGTTAGAATAAAAAAGTTAACCGCTTCGCTGTTTTTGCGAAGCAAAAAAAATGGCTGTAATGAATTTAATCCAGGCAATTAACCATACTTTAGGCCAGCAAATGGCTAAAGATAAAAACATTCTGCTTTTGGGCGAAGACGTTGGCAAGAACGGAGGTGTTTTTCGGGTAACTGAAGGTCTTTGGCAAAAATTTGGAGATAGTCGAGTAATTGATACGCCCTTGTCTGAGGTTGGTATTATTTCTGTTGCCATTGGTTTGGCAATCGCTGGTTTAAAACCTGTTCTTGAAGTTCAATTTGATGGTTTTTCCCTTTCCATGATGGACCAAATTTACAATCACCTCGGCAGAATAAGAAAAAGGTCTCAGGGCAAATACTCTTCCTCTTTAGTTCTAAGGATTCCTCATGGCGGAGGAATCAAAGCATACGAGCACCATTCAGAATCTCTAGAAACTTTTTTTTGCCATATTCCTGGCATTAAAGTTGTTACGCCTTCTGGGCCATATAACGCCAAGGGCCTATTAATTGCCGCCATTGAAGATCCAGATCCAATAATTTTTTTGGAGCCAAAAAGGGTTTATCGGGCGATCAAAG
Organism: Patescibacteria group bacterium; assembly: GCA_038062035.1. GTDB lineage: Bacteria > Patescibacteriota > Minisyncoccia > Minisyncoccales > 2-12-FULL-40-12 > JBBTXV01. The sequence goes on along the minus strand of JBBTXV010000001.1, from coordinate 40,575 downwards.
AAGAAGTGCCAGAAAAAGAATATGCTATTTCTTTGCCAAAAACCAATATAGTTAAAGAGGGTTCAGACCTTACGATTTTAGCTTGGGGGGCAATGCAAAAAATTACTAGGGAAGCGGTTTTGGAGCTTGGCGATAAATACTCTGTTGAAATTTTAGATTTACTCACTCTTTCCCCTTTAGATAAAAAGCCAATTATTGATTCGGTGAAAAAAACCGGCAGATGTGTTATTGTCCAAGAAGCGCCAAAAACCGCAGGTTTCGGGGCAGAATTAGCAGCTTTAATCCAGCAAGAGGCTTTTTTAAGCCTTGAAGCGCCAATTGAAAGGGTGAGCGCTCCTGATGTCCAGATACCCTTAGCTAAATTGGAAAATTTCTATATTCCAGACGCTTCTAAAATTATTAAATCAATTGAAAAAATAATGAGTTTTTAAAAATGAAAAGAGAATTTCAATTCCCGGATTTGGGAGAGGGCATAGAAGAGGGGCAAATCGTTAAGTGGCTTGTCAAAGAAGGGGATCAAGTTAAAGAACACCAAGCGGTTGGCGAGGTGGAGACTGAAAAGGCAGTTGCTGAAATCCCTTCCCCTTATAGCGGCATAATTATAAAAATTAATTTTAAAGAAGGAGAATCAGTTAAAGTTGGAGAAGTTCTTTTTGTGGTTGATGATGGCCAAGAAGATTTTTTACAAAAAGAAACATTATCTAAAAAAAGTGTTAAACCTATAATGAAACCAGCTGGTGCGGTCGGTTATCTTGAAGAAGCCCCAGATGAGATAACGGAAAGTAAACCTTCAGTTGTCTCAACGCCTTCCAAAAAAGAACTCTCGGTATTAGCAACGCCCTCGGTCAGAAAATTAGCAATTGAACTCGGAGTTGATTTGGTTAAAATTATTCCAACTGGCAAGGATGGGAGAATAACCGAGGAAGATGTCAAAAAAAGCGTTAAATCTCAGATAGTAGTAAAGAAAAAATACGATTTATGGGGCTATATTGACAGGGTGCCATTAAAGGGTCTTAGAAAAACAATTGCCAAGCACATGATTGAAGCTGTAAAACATGCCCCTCAGGTAACGATTATGGATGAGCTTGACGTAACTGAATTAGTGAAAACAAGAGAAAAAGAAAGCCAAAAAGCTGAGAGGACTGGAGTCAAGTTAACTTTTTTACCATTTATTATGAAAAGCTTAATTCCGGCGATGAAAGAATTTCCCCTTCTTAATGCCACTTTGGAGGAAGAAACTGAGGAAATCATTGTTAAAAAATATTATAACTTTGGAGTTGCCGTTGACGTGAATGGCCAAGGTCTTATAGTTCCTGTTTTAAAGGGTGTGGATTTAAAAAATATTTTTGATATTGCCAAAGAAGTGCAAGAACTCGCCCAAAAAGCCAGAGAAAGGAAATTAGATATTCAAGACCTTAAAGGAGGCACTTTTACTATCACTAACTTTGGCAGTCTCGGATCTTATTTTGCAACACCTATTTTAAATTATCCTGAAGTAGCTATTTTGGGGATCGGCAGAATGAAGGAAAAACCAATCGTTAAAGATGGAAAAATAGAAATTAAACCAATGATGCCTCTGTCCCTAACTTTTGACCACAGGGTTTTAGACGGCGCTTTAGCAATTCGTTTTTTGAATTCTTTAATGAAGAATTTACAAGACCCTCAAAAATTTCTAATTTAGAGAAGAACATGAAACAGGAAATTCTTTACCCCTACGAATACTGGGGGATTACGGTTTTGCCAGGACACACTCAGATGGCGTTGGAAGAATTTTTGATTAGGCGCGTTGCTAATTTAAGCGAGAAGGCAGGGCAAAGCAGGGCTGCCGTTCGATTCTATAGTTTTCCTCAAGATACCGTTGTTTTGGGATACGGGCAAGATGTTGACGCTGTAAAAAAAGAGGATTCGTCTTTTCTGGTGACGCGTCGGGTAACAGGCGGCTCTCACATTCAAACGGGTGTCAATACCATGGCTTACACCTTTGTTGTTCCGAGAGATGGTAATTTTGATAATTACGAGCAGATGCGATCTTATTATGCTGGCATTGTTGCCCTCTCATTAAAAAAAATTGGAATAGGAGCCATAGATATAGACAATAAAGCGTCAATTATTACGGTTAAGGGCCGTATTATTGCCAGTCATGCGATGTTTTGGGGCGTGCAATCTGCCCTTTTCCACGGGCTTATTATTTTACAACCCCCTGACGTAGATAAAATTGCAGAAAGAGTAGTTTTGCAGAAGCGCCAAATAGGCAATGTTTTTTATTCTGAATATTCCGCACTCAAGAATTTGCCCGCTCTTTCCAGAGAACTTGAAACAAAATTAGTGAGATCGCTTCTTGAGCCTCCAATGATTTACCGGGTGGTTGCAGATGCCATACTTAAAGAGGCTACCGGCAATCGTTACCAGGAAAAAAGAATCGGCAAGGAAACGATTTCTCAAGCCCTTGACTTAATGAGTAAAAAATTTAGTTCTCCTCAATGGATAAAAGAAAGAAAACCTCCTTATACTAAAGATGAAGTTGAAGAAATTCCAGGAGAAGAGTTAGCCGGTCCCCTTAAGCGGGATTTGGGATACTGTCTTTTTATTCAAGTTCAGGACGATGATTTCAAGAATATGGCAAATCCAGAGGAAGAATTCGCGAGATAGTACCGATAATTTAGGCCCCTGTTTTTTAAAAGCGCAAACTATCTTGTGCCTTCTTTTTTAGCCTTCTTTTAATTATTAAAATTATGATTCCAAAAAAAACAGATAGGGTGAGGGCGAGCAGAAAAGTGGTAAGAGATTTTGAACCTTGGTTAACATCAGCGATACTCGCAGCTCCTTTTTTTGATAAATCACTTTCCTCCATAGGGGGACGTTTTAAATTCGGATCAACCCAAGCCAGACCCTGCTTTTTAATATCCCCCACTGATTTTTCACCAATACCTTTTATTCTTTCAAGGTCTTCTAAGGAGTAAAAAGGCCTCAAGGAAATTAATTGTTGAGCCCTTGTTTCTCCGATATGAACAATTCTTACGAGTTCTTTCAAAGGAGCGGAATTAATATCTACTGTTGCACTTTTTGGCGGCGGGGAAGGCTTTTTAGGGGTTACCATTGGTGATTCTCTTTTTGTTTCTTCTGGAAGATTTGAGGGTTCGGTCGTTTCTCCGCTGACCCAAGCCAAACCCTGCTTTTTAATGTCCTCCAATTTTTTAGGTCCAATACCTTTTACTTTAATTAAATCTTCAACAGAAGAAAAAGGCCTCGCATCAATTATTCTTTGAGCGATTACTGGTCCTACTCCAGCCAACCCATCTAAGTCTTCTAAAGAGGCAGTGTTAACATCTATTTTTTCTGAGGCCAAAACAAAACTAGCTGAAAGCAAGAACAATACAAAAAGAAAAAATTTTGAATTCATAGATTTATTCTAACAAAAACTCTTTAGGTAAAAAAGTTGCGATCTGGCTTAAAATAAGAGAAAATAAATATGAGTATTGCGAAAGATCCTCTAATGGTTTATAAAGGTATACACAGCGCAATAGGCGCTGTTCGTATTGCCCTCCTATTGAAGAGGGCTTCGAGGCTACTTCTCTTAGCCCTTGTCAAAGGGGAATAAGAAAAATGGAGAAAGAAAATTTTTACTCCACGAATACAAAATTAAAGGTTTTGAACCTCTTTTTTCATGACAAAGAAAAGATTGCCAAAATCAATCAGGAAATTTATTCGCAGAGAGAAGGCGAGAATTCGCCGACAGGTTTTAGATTTAAAAGAACAAGAAAAATTAATCAGCGATTTATATAAAAAACTTACCACTCCTCTAACAAAAGTTAAAAATAACTCTTTAAAAACCTTAGCTAAAGCGGAAAAATAATCATGAAAATAAAAGATATTTACAATTTGGCAATTAAAATGGGAATTGAAGCTGATTTTCGGGGCAACGAAGACATTAGCCAGCTTTTAAAAAGAAGAAGAGATAAATATGAGAAGCTTGCCGAAAAAGAGAAAGGAGAATTTGATTTGGAGTCCCTTGAAAATCCTTATTCTGACTCCCGCATTTTAAATATCGCCCAAGATAAAGAAATAAAAAAAGTTTTGGTTGGAATTGACATTGGGCCAGCTGAAGTTATTTTAGCTAAGGAGGTTGGAGGAATTGATTTAATTATTGCCCACCATCCTTTGGGCAAGGGCTTGGCTAATTTGCACGATGTTATGGATTTGCAATGCGATGTTTTAAATCAGTACGGCGTGCCCATTAATGTGGCTGAAGGTCTAATGAGGGAAAGGATTGAGGAGGTGGCAAGAGGGGTTAATTCGGCTAATCACGAAAGGACAGTGGACGCAGCCAGGGTTTTAGGCTTTAACTTAATGTGCTGTCATACTCCCTCCGATAATTTAGCGGCAAATTTCCTAAAAAGTAGAATTGAAAAAGAAAATAATTTAATGCGGCTTGAGGATCTGCTTAATTTGCTCAAAGAAATTCCAGAGTATAAAGAAGCAATAAAACTTGGAGCTGGTCCTAAAATTTTTGTCGGGGACCCGGAAAGAAAATGTGGCAGAATTGCTCTGACTGAAATTACGGGCGGCACTGAGGGTTCACCAAAAATTTATGCCAAGATGGCGATTGCCGGAATTGGCACAATCGTTGGCATGCATGTTTCCGAAGAACATAAAAAAGAAGCTGAAACCAGCCATTTAAACGTTGTTATCGCAGGCCATATGTCCTCTGATTCTTTAGGGATGAATTTATTTTTAGATGAGCTTGAAAAACAGGGAGTTGAAATAATCCCTTGTTCAGGTTTAATCAGATTCTCAAGGATATAACAATTATGCAGCATTATTTTCTTACCGCAGAATCAGTAACGCCCGGACACCCTGATAAAGTGTCAGACGTTATTGCTGATGCTGTTTTAGATGAAATTTTAAAACAGGATAAATATGCCAGAGTGGCTTGCGAAGTTTTTGTTAGTAAAGGATATGTGATGGTTGGCGGGGAAATTACGACCAAGGCCTGGGTGGATATTAATAATTTAGCTAGAGAGGTAATCCGCGACATTGGTTATAATAGGCCAGAATACGGTTTTGACTGGCAGACAGTCGCGGTTTTTAATACTATTGTTGAGCAATCGCCAGACATTGCCCAAGGTGTAAGGATAACCGGCACTAAAAAACAAGGAGCTGGGGATCAAGGCAGCGCTACAGGTTATGCCTGTAAAGAAACAAAAGAATTAATGCCTCTACCCATAATATTGGCTCACAAACTAGTGGCGAAGCTGGCTGAGGTGAGAAAAAAGAAAGTTTTGCCTTATTTGAGGCCAGATGGGAAATCGCAGGTTACTTTGGAGTATCAAAATGGAACTGTTAAAAGATTGGACAGCGTGGTTATATCTGCCCAGCACGACCCCGATGCTTCTTTAACAAAAATCAAAAAAGACATTATTGCCAAAGTGATAAAACCGGTTTGCGGTAATCTTTTAGACAGAAAAACAAAACTCTACATCAACAACACCGGCAGGTTTGTCATTGGCGGGCCAGTTTCAGACACTGGAATGTCTGGCAGAAAAATAGTTGTTGATAATTACGGCGTGGGATTTCCAGTGGGGGGCGGATCATACAGCGGGAAGGACCCGACCAAGGTTGATAGGTCTGGCGCCTATATGGCTCGTTACATTGCCAAAAATATTGTGGCAGCTAATTTGGCTGAAAAATGCCAAGTAAGATTGTCCTATGTTATTGGCGGAATAAAACCGACAGAGTTGAGTGTTGATACTTTTAACACCAATAAGGTTTCAGAAGAAAAATTATTCCGAAAGTTTTTGATTTGTCGCCAGGGGGTATCATCCAACAATTAAAACTTTTGCGGCCAATTTACCGAAAAACTTCCTGTTTTGGCCACTTTGGTAGAGAAGAAAAAGAATTCACTTGGGAGAAAAAAGACAAAGTTAAAGAGCTTTTGCGATTAATTCGTAAATAGAAACGCCTCTGTAGTTCAATGGATAGAATGTAGCTCTCCGGAGGCTAAGGTGGAAGTTTGACTCTTCTAGGAGCACTAAGAATTATGAAAATTCGTCCTCCGATTATTGCACTTTTTTATCTTTTGGCAGCTTTGGGAGTAAATTACCTAAGCTCTGCCACGAAGATAATCTCAAGCCCTTATAACTTAATTGGAGTTATTTTAATTGGGGCTGGTATCTTTCTGCTTTTATGGGCTGCTTGGCAATTTAGTAAAAAAAATACCACGCGTAACCCTTTTGGCGTGCCCGTTGTTTTAATTACTACCGGCCCTTTTCTTTTTACTAGAAATCCTATGTATTTGGGAATGACATTGAATCTTTTGGGTATCGCCTTTTTGGTAGGTACTATCCCTTTTTTATTTACCCCACTTGCATTTATTTTAACTATTCAAAGTTTTTTTATACCGCTTGAAGAAAAAAAATTGGAAAAAATTTTTGGCAAAGAATACCTTGGATACAAAGATCGCGTCAGGCGATGGCTTTAAGTTTTATCTTATTCTACATCTTTACTTTTAACTTTAATTATAAATAGCCCTTTGCAGTTTCTGTTAGGGGCCTTTTTTTAAGCTTGTGAATAAAATGTGGATTGGTCAAGCTTGACATATTTTTTGCCATAGCTAATCTTTAAGTTGAGGGGGTGCGGGATTATTTCCCAAAGGGCATAGAACTTAATGAAGGAGGTTAAAGCAAATTTGCCTAGGCACGCCCAATCCTAGTGACGTTAGACCAACCGAATTCAATAAGATCTGTTCCCCCTCACCCAGCAGCAGAAGTTCTTAAAATCATTATTGAACGTCTATTGCTGGGTTTTTTATTTAATTTTGATATAATTAAAAAAGAGATAAAA
>JBBTXV010000001.1:18269-33635 GCA_038062035.1 Patescibacteria group bacterium | reverse complement strand
TGCTAAAAAAGGAGATTCGGTGGGACTGAAAGTTGAAAAGAAAATTAGAGAAGGTTATAAAGTTTACAAGGTCTAAGAGATTTTTTCCAAAAACAATCGTGAAAATAGTCGCTGATTTTCATCTTCATTCAAAATATTCCCGGGCTACAAGCAGGAATATGGATTTAGAAAATCTTGATAAGGGAGCTAAGATCAAAGGGATAAATGTTCTGGGGACGGGCGATTTCACTCATCCTGAATGGCTAAAAGAATTAGAAACAAAATTGGAGCCGGCAGAAGCTGGCCTTTTTAAGTTAAAAAAATCTAACAGCGAGACTCGTTTTATCCTGACCGTTGAGATTAGCTGTATTTATTCAAAAAAGAATCGGGTTCGGAAAAATCACATTCTTATTTTCGCTCCCTCTTTTGAAGCAGCTGAAAAATTTAACCTGCAATTGGGTTGGATCGGGAATTTAAAGGCGGACGGCAGGCCAATTTTAGGTTTGGACGTTCAAGAATTAGTTAAAATCTCTTTAAATATTTCAGAAGATTTTTTTATAGTACCGGCTCACGCTTGGACGCCTTGGTTTTCTACTTTTGGTTCTAAATCTGGATTTGATTCAATCGAAGAATGCTTTGAGAATTATTCAAAATATATTTTTGCAATTGAAACAGGGCTTTCCAGTGATCCTGCAATGAATTGGCGGTTATCGGCTTTGGATACAATAAGTTTGATTTCCTGCGGCGATGCCCATAGCCCGGCAAAATTAGGAAGAGAAGCAACGGTTTTTGATACCGAGCTTAGTTATTCAGCTATGATTGAAGCTGTCAAATCAAGAGATCCCCAAAAATTTTTATATACAATTGAGTTTTTTCCAGAAGAAGGGAAATATCATTTCGATGGGCACCGACTTTGCAATATCAGCTTATCGCCCCAGGAATCAAAAAAGTGCAATAATATTTGCCCCCATTGCGGACGCCCTTTAACAATCGGTGTTTTGAATAGGGTTGAGGAGTTAGCTGATAGGCCAGAGGGTTTTAAACTGCAAGGAGCAATACCATTTAAAAATTTAATTCCCTTGGAAGAAATCATTGCCGATGCCTTGGGTTTTGGGGTGGGAACGAAAAGAGTGGCAGAGGAGTACAAAAAACTCATTGAGCATTTTGGGAATGAATTGAACGTTTTGCTTAATGTAAAGCAAGAAGAGATTGGAGCAGTAACCCTGCCAGAGATTGCTCAAGGCATTACCATGGCAAGGGAAGGAAAAGTTTATATTGAGCCTGGATTTGATGGAGTTTATGGAAAAATAAAAGTTTTTGGAAAAGAGGAGCAAAAAGAGATTCTCCGTCAAAAACCCTTGCTCTGATTGAAAATTTAAGAACCCTCTTGACTTATTAAACAGATCGTTTATAATGACCATAGACCGATTAGTCGACAAACTTAAAGTACGTCTTTAATTTAAAAATTGAGGGCCAAATAAGCGTAGAGACCAAGGTCAAAAGGTCGTTTTTAATTAGTTATTCTTAAACAATTTTATGGCCTTCAGAAGATTTGAAGATCGTCAAAGAAGAGATTTTGCTCCTCGGCAAATGCATCAAGGAGATTGGGCATGTTCAGAGTGCAGTGCTAAAATTACCGAACTGCCCTTTGAACCATCAGCCGATAGACCAATTTTTTGTCGAGATTGCTGGATGAAGAAAAGAGACGAAAGAACGCAACGCTAAGCGATCTTATAAAATAGAGCCAGCCCCATTAAAGGGGCTGGCTCTTTAATAATAAAGAATAGGGCTTGACAAGGGTGTTTTATTCGTTAAACTTAATTACTGCTGGTGAGAATTTAGATACGAAAGTGGAATTACCTTTGTTATTTTTCTCTTGACAAGAAATTTGCATCTATGATAAGATATGATATGATAAGATAAGAAAAGGAAGTATAATAATATATCGTGAATAAAAATAAATTGTAAAAAAGAAATGCAAAAAGTAATTAATAATAAAATCTCCTTCCCTATAGAGGATTTCACTACCTTAATTTTGAAAGTTAAATTGAAAGTAAATTTCGAGGAGGTTAAAGTTTAAAGTATATCCCGCCCAAAAATTCTTACTGCCTCCTCAAGAGAGGGGGCCTTATAATTTTATGACAGAACAAAAGAAAATTTATCTAACTAAAAAGGGATTGGAAAAATTAAAGGAAGAGTATAAGAACTTAAAGAATCTTCGCTTTTTGAAGGTAAAAGGAGAGGTTCCGAAAACCTGGCAATCTGAAGATTTAAACCCTGAATATCTTTCTTTTCAGGAAGATTTAAGTTTATTTGAAGCCAGAATAACCGAATTAGAATATATTCTTAAAAACGCCCAACTTATTTTATTACCTAAAAAGGAGAATCAGAATTTTGTGAATCTGGGAGCCACTGTAACCTTAGAAGAGCAAGATGGTTCTATTAATGAGTTTATGGTTGTTGGAAGTTTAGAAGCTAATCCGGGAGAAGGGAAGATTTCTTCTGAATCTCCGGTCGGAAAAACCCTTTTGGGTCGGAAAATCGGCGAGGAAGTAATCATTACTTCTCCTATTAAGGTGGTTTATAAAGTCAAAAAAATTAAGTATAATCTATCTTAAGGCGATCTTAAAATTGAAGATAATATGATATAATATATCAGGCAGCCCTGATATTTTTTTATGAAAGAAATTCTTCATTTTTTAATCCAAGTTAATAAACTTAAAGAAGTTCAAAGAAGTGGTTGGATTTTAAGGGGGGTTAAGAATCCGGAAACTATTGCTGATCACATGTTCAGGCTGGCGTTTTTTTGTTGGCTGCTTTCTCATAAAAAGGGAAATTTAGAAATTGGAAAAGTTATTAAAACTGCTCTTTCTCATGACCTTTGCGAGGTGTATGCGGGAGATATAGTCCCTTATTTTGGTATTTTGCCAAAAAACGAGGAGAAAAGGAAAGAAGTCTTAAAGAGGTGGGTTCGCTTGCCAAGGCATATAAAATCTAAAAGAGATGCAAAAAAATTTAAACTGGAAAAAAAGGGCCTCTTAAAATTAATAAAAATTTTAGAGCCAAAACAAAGACAGGAAATTTTAACTCTTTGGTTAAATCAAGATAGATCAAGGGGTCAGCTTGGTAAATTTGTAAAGCAGGCAGATAAGATAGAAACCATGATTCAGGCAATTGAGTATTTTGGCGCTGGCCAAGATACTCCAGTTACCGGCTGGTGGGAAGAATCAGAAGAATTGGTTGATGACCAGTTGCTTCTAATCCTTTTGAAGGTCATTCAAAGAAAATTTTATGGCGATGCAGAAAAATTAAAAAAGATTGAGAAAATAAACCAGGAATTGGAAGATATTTTAGATTTTACTCTTTTGATTGGCCGTTTAAAAAGCATGCCGAGATTATATTGGACACTTAGAGAAATCGATAATCCCGAAACAGTTGCCGGGCATATTTTTACTTTGTCGATTATGGCTTGGGTATTTGGTAAAAAGAAAAAAGAACTCAGCCAAGAAAAACTCTTAAAAATGGCTCTTTGTCATGAATTAGCGTCAGCTGAGATTGGAGATAGTACTCCTTATGATCGCATTCTCTCGGGAGATCCTTCAGAAGGGAAGAAGGTCTTGGAGAAGATGATCCATCTTTCTAGAAAAGAGAAAAAAAGAATTTTTATTGAAGATTATAAAAAAGAAAAAAAGGCTCTTGAAACAATTACTGCAAAATTAAGCCCTCATCTTAAAAGAGAAATTATTTATCTTTGGGAAGATTACAGGGCTAAAAAAAGTCCTGAGGCTCGCTTTCTTAATCAGTTGAATACTCTGTCTATTTTATTTCAAGGACTTTTATATGAGAAAAAATATAAGCATTTTTCCGCCAAACCCCTTTGGGAATGGGCTTTTGAAGCCTGTGATGACCCTTTGCTGATTAGATTTATGGAAGAAATGAAAAAAAAGTTCCACATTAGATATTTTCTTCGAGACCTCATTCTTCAAAAATTAAGAGTTAAAAAATAATCTATGATTGGAATTAACAGGGTAATGCGCGTTTTAATTACCTCCGATTTTTTATTAAATTCTGGCTGGGGTTTAATCGGTCCTATCTTTGCAATTTTTATAACAAAGCAAATTGAAGGAGGAGATATAGCTATGGTAGGATTTGTAGCCGCTGTTTTTTGGTTCACAAAATCAATTTTCCAGCCTTTTATCGCTCACTATCTTGATAGAAAAAAAGGAGAAGCCGATGATTTTAAATTCTTAACCAGGGGTTTCTATGTAGCCAATTTAATTCCTCTCGGTTATTTCTTCGCTACTGATATTTGGCACCTTTTTTTATTGGAATTTGTGAGAGGGGTAGCAATGGCTTTTGTTTTACCTTCTTGGATGGCTATTTTTACTAGGCACATTGAAAAGGGGTGGGAGGCTTTTTCCTGGAGTATCCAAAACACAGTTCTCGGCTTTGCTGTTGGTTTTGCAGCTGCCTTTGGAGGCGTGATAACTACTTATTTAGGATTCAAAATGGTTTTTATTTTGGTAACTTTATTTGGCCTTATCTCCACTACACTTTTGTTTCGTATTAAAGGATATCTTATTCCTCAAGATCACCCAGCTCTCAAAATTCCGCCAAAAGAATTAGCATTTTAGTTTAAGAAAATTATGGTGAATCAGGAGCTTGCCAAAATTTTTTACGAAATAGCGGATTTTTTAGAAATGGAAAAAGTGGCTTTCAGGCCCTATGCCTATCAGAAAGCCGCTATTATTTTGGAAACTTTAGAGAACGACATAGCAGAAATTTACAAAGAAGGAGGAAGAAAGGCGTTAATTAAGCTTTCTGGCATAGGGGAAGGTATTGCAGATAGAATCGAGGAATATCTAAAAACCGGGAAAATAAAGTATTATCAGGATTTAAAAAAGAAAACACCCATAAAGGTAGAGGAGTTAATTAATGTAGAGGGATTGGGCCCAAAGAAAGTCAAATTTTTATATGAAAAGCTGGCAATCCGGAATTTAAAAGATTTGGAAAAAGCTGCCAAAGCTCACAAAATTGCTCCCCTTTTTAGTTTTGGTGAAAAGACGGAAAAAAACATTTTGGAAGGAATCGAATTCTTAAAAAGAAGTAAGGGTAGATTTTTATTGGGTGAAATTTTACCAAGAGTTAAAGAGGCTCAAGAAAAATTAAAAACCCTCAAAGAGGTTGAACAGATTTCCGTAGCGGGTTCTGTTAGAAGAATGAAAGAAACGATTGGCGATGTCGATTTTTTAGTTATTTCAAAAAACCCAAAAAAAGTTATGGATTTTTTTGTTTCCTTGCCCGGAGTCGTTAAAGTTTGGGGCAAAGGATTAACAAAATCATCGGTCAGAATAAAAGAAGGATTTGATATAGACCTTAGGGTTGTACCGAATAGAAGTTATGGTTCAGCCCTTCAATATTTTACCGGTTCAAAAGAACATAACATTGTTACCCGTAAAATCGCCATAGAAAAAGGCTTGAAGCTTTCAGAGTACGGTCTTTTTCACGGCCCCAAAACGATTGCTGGCGCAACAGAGGAAGAAATATACAAAGTTTTGGGCATGGATTTTATACCTCCTGAAATGAGGGAGAATCAAGGCGAAATTGAAGCCGCTCTAAGCCATAAGTTACCTAAAATTATTAATTACCACGATATTAAAGGAGATCTTCACTGCCATTCAAATTGGGACGGCGGGGCTAATACAATTGAAGAAATGGCAAAGGCAGCTATGGCTTTGGGGTATGAATATATTGGCATTTCTGATCACACCAAGTTTTTAAAAATAGAAAAAGGACTTAATGAAAAACAATTATCTCAACAACGAAAAGAAATTGATAAACTTAACGAAAAGTTTAGAATACAAGGTTTAAAATTTAGAATTTTACAGGGATGTGAAGCTAATATTTTAAATGACGGCTCCATTGATATAAAAAACGAAGCTTTATCCAAGCTTGACTATGTAATTGCCGGAGTTCATTCTAATTTAAAAATGCCCAAAGAAAAAATGACGCAAAGATTAATTTTAGCAATGAAGAATCCCAATGTTGATATCATTTCCCATCCGACCGGAAGAATATTAAAAAGAAGAGAGGAGTATCAAATTGATTTCGATAAAATTTTAAGAACGGCAACAATAACAAGTAAGATATTGGAAATTAATGCTTCTCCAGAAAGGTTGGATTTAAACGATCAAAATATTCGTCGAGCCAAAAAAGTTGGGGTTAAAATGATTATTAATACAGATTCTCATCACAAGAGCCAGTTACGATTAATGGAGTTTGGCATTGCTCAGGCTCGTCGTGGTTGGGCTGAAAATGAGGATATTATCAATACCCAGTCTTTAAAAAAATTACTAAAATTTTTTAAAAAATAAAATGTCAGTAGAAAAATCAGCCGGAGCAATAATTTTTAGGAAAGAAAATGGTAAGATTTACTATCTTCTTTTAAACTATTCTGCTCTTAGCGGGAAAGGGAAAACATATTGGGGGTTTTCCAAGGGCCATATTGAGCAAGGTGAAAAAACCGGTGAGACGATTAGAAGGGAGGTACGAGAAGAAACTGGCATTAGAGATATCCGATTTATTAAAGGTTTTAAATCGTTGGAGAAATATTTTTTTAGAAATAAGGAAAAAACAATTTTTAAAACAGTTTTTTATTTACTGGCACAGACAAAAACCAAAGAAATCAAAATCTCTTTTGAACACATTGGTTACAGGTGGTTGCCTTACGAGCAAGCCCTGAGGCAGTTAACCTTTAAAAACGCCAAAGGAATTATTAAAAAAGCCAATGACTTTCTTTCAGAAAAAAGTATACGAGATAGTTAGAAAAGTCCCGAAAGGAAAAACTTTGAGTTATCGAGAGGTAGCTAAGTTAGCTGATCGTCCAAGAGCTTGGAGGGCTGTGGGTAATATTTTAAATAAAAACTGTGACTCTAAAATTCCCTGTCATCGGATAATAAGGAGCGACGGGGAAATTGGCGGTTATGCTCATGGGGAAAAAAGAAAAATCCGTTTGCTTAAAAAAGAAGGCGTGTTAATAAGAAAGAAGAGGATTGTTCTTTGATAACTATAAAAAAGAATAAAGAACAAAACAGGACAAGGAGGCAGGAACATGTGTGGAGTCGTTGGAATAGCTGGCAATAATGTGGGCGAAGAAATTCGCCTCGCGCTTTATGGGCTTCAACACCGAGGGGAACAGGGAGCTGGAATTGTCTTATTTAACGGACAAGAAGATTATTGGGTTTGCAAGGGTTCGGGATTGGTGACCGAAGTTTTTTCTGAAGAAGTTATTGCAAGGATTTCAGGTGACTCTGGAATAGGAGAAGTTCGTTATTCAACCATTGGCAATCTCAAACAAGAGGAAATCGATTTAAATGTTCAACCTCTTTGCGGTGAATTTAAGGGGGAACATTTTTACGTTGCTCATAACGGAAACTTAATTGCCCTGAGGGTGTTGAGAGAAGAAGCAGAAAAAAAAGGATATTGTTTTAAGACCAATTCTGATACCGAAGTGATTGTTGGACTTCTATCCGTTTCAAATAAGAAGGATTTTATAGAGGCCATACTTGAAGTTTTGCCAAGATTGGAAGGAGCTTTCTCGCTCGTGATTCTTTATAAGACAAAGGTGATTGGCGTACGAGATAAGTTTGGGATTCGGCCCCTTTGCCTTGGTCGTAACGAATCTAGTTATATCTTAGCTTCGGAAAGTTGTGCTTTCCAGGCAATCCAAGCAAGTTTTTTGTACGATATTCAGCCCGGAGAATTAATTATTCTTGATGAGGATGGAATTAATCAAGATTTTAACGCAAGGCCTTTTATCTGGGCTGAGAAACCCCAACTGAAGATTTGTATTTTTGAGTTCGTCTATTTCGCTAGGCCAGATAGTGTTATTGATGGAAGAACGCCTTATTCTTATCGTAAAGAAGCAGGTCAATTTCTCGCGCAAGATTCTCCTGTAGATGCTGACATTGTTATCAAGATACCTGACTCGGGTCAGTATTATGATATAGGTTTTTCTGAGGATTCTAATATCCCTTTAAAAGAAGGGATTTTCCGAAACAGATATTTTGCCAAAAGAACTTTTTTGACTCAAGAAGATGTTGATCGAGTCGCTCTTCAAAGAATTAAGCTACGTCCTTTCGGGAAAGTTGTAAAAGACAAAAGATTGATAGTTGTTGATGATTCGTTAATCAGGGGAAACGTTGCCCTTGCAGTTGTTGGTATGTTGCGCGAAGCAGGGGCGAGAGAAATTCATTTGAGAATCGGTTCCTCGCCTGTTTGTTCTACTTGCCATCTTGGAGTGGACATAGCGACAAAAGGCGAGCTTGTTGCCGCTTCCTTATCTATTGAGGAAATTAGGAAGTACATTGGAGCTGATTCTCTGGCTTATTTGAGTCAGGAAAGAATGATTGAAGCATCTGGATTCGAAAGAGGGAATTTGACTATGGGTTGTTTTGGCGGAGAATACGCTGGAGGATTAAAGGGATAATTAAGGATATTTAAAACCGTCTGCTATCTGTTAGACGGTTCTTTTTTCTTTAAAAGTTCTTTAAGAGGAAGTTTTTACTTTTTCTACTATTTTTCCAAAAATCTGAGGATTTTTTTGGGCTAAAGTCGCCAATATTTTTCTATCAAGTTCAATTTTATCTTTCTTAAGAAGAGCGATAAATTTACTATAAGAAATGTTAAATTGATTAAGCCCGGCTGAAATTTGATTCTGCCAAAGACCTCGAAATGTTCTCTTTTTGGTTCTTCTGTCTCGGTAAGCATATTTAAAAGCGTGTAAAATAGCATCTTTAGCTAACCTGTATTTTGATTTTCTTCCCCAACGAAAACCTTTAGTATATTTCAATAAATGCTTTCTTCTTTTGTGAGCAGTTTTTCCTCGTTTAACTCTAGCCATAAAATAATTTTTTAAGTTTTTTCGCTTCGGGTTTTGAAACGTGAACCCACTTGCGACTCTTTCTTACCTCCCCCCCTGATTTTTTAGCCCGATAATGATCTTGACCAGTTGGTCTTCTCAGGATTTTACCGGTTTTGGTGATTTTGAAACGTTTCAAAATGGATTTTCTTGTTTTCATAATAAATTCAGTATTAAGCCTTAGATATAATCATTGTTAATCCCCCAAACTCTCTTTTTAATTCCCTCTCAATTTTTAAAGGGGTTAGCTTTTCTAGGCTTTCAACGAATTGCTTCATTTTATTTTTAGAGAAGTCAGCTAAGGCTTTTTCTCTCCCTCTTAAAATTAGCTCCACTTTAATCTTGTCCCCCTTTTTTAGGAATTTTTCAGCCGCTTTTACCCTCACTTCCAAGTCGTGTTGAGAGATTTTAAAGCTCAATCTTATAATCTTTAATCCTCCATGTCCTTTGGTTGTTGTTTTTTCTTTCTTCTTTTCTTGGTAAATGTATTTTCCATAATCCATTATCTTGCAAACAGGCGGCTCTACTTTTTCTGTAACCTGAATTAAATCCAGCCCTTTTCCCCGAGCTATCTGAATACCTTCTTCCAAATTCATAACACCCAGTTGTTTACCAGTTTCATCAATCACTCTAACCTGAAGAGTTCTTATTTGATTGTTGATTAAAGTACGTTTCAAAAGTGAAAACTAATAACTAAAACTAATTTTGTGGAGATGGCGAGCTTCGAACTCGCGTCTGGGGAGTTTCCCTAAAATATTTCTACAAACTTAGTCCAATTTTGAATTGAGCATAGAGTTTAAATTGGACGAAATCTCTATGTTTTGATCCGACTAATTCAATAGTTCTTTCGGATCTTAAAAGAGCTATTTATCTCGCTTTTTATTACACCTCTTTCTGCCTAGCGAGAGTCAGCAGGAGAGATGCCCTCTTAAGCGTATGCTAAAGCGGGTTGTTTTTGGAATAAGTTGGCACTTATTTCCTTTATAGTTAGTTTAACGAGATGACTAAAGCGCTCGGTTTGCTTATCTTAGTTTGCCCTCCATCGATTCCAACGCATCCCCTTGAAGAGCCATTTTTAGGAACCGCCTCGTAACTTTAACTCTCTATCTATTTCTCTTTCTGTTTCTCTTTTTATTATTAAATCTCTTTTGTCAATTTCTCTTTTTCCTTTAACGATAGCGAATTCAAGCTTGATTTTACCTTTTTTAGTATATACTTTTAGAGGTATTAAAGTCAATCCCTTTTGTTTTACCTTGCCGATTAAATATTTAATCTCCTCTTTTTTTAAAAGCAGTTTCCTAGAGCGATCGGGATTATAATTTGAAACATTTTTTGGTTGATATGGAGGTATTTTCGCTCCGATCCAGAAAATCTCCCCATTTTTTATCACAACAAAAGAGCCTGCCAAGTTTATTCCTTGAGTTCTTAGAGATTTTACTTCCTGTCCAATCAAAGAAATCCCGGCCTCAAATCTTTCTAATATCTCATATTTATAATAAGCTTTTTTATTTTCGGTAAGAACCCCCATTCTTTAATTTTAAGCGAAAATAAGATAAAATCAAAGAATGACAACTCGTCAAATCATTAAGCAATTATTAGAAAGGGCGATTAAGAAAAATTACGGCAAGAAAGTTAAAGCTGGGGTTGAAAAACCTCAAAACTTCTTTTTTGGTGACTACGCCACTAATGTTGCAATGATGTTAAAGCAAGATCCTAATAAAATAGCCCTTTTTTTGAAATCCCCTCTTTTTGAAAAAGTAGAAACAAAAAGAGGATTTATTAATTTTTTTCTCTCAAAAGAATACTTACAAAAAAAAGTTGGTCAGATTTTAAAGCAGGGTGAAAGATTTGGAGATCTAAAAATTGGGCGAGGAGAGAGGGTTAACGTAGAGTTTGTTTCAGCTAATCCCACCGGTCCTTTAACCTTGGGTAATGGCCGGGGGGGATTTTGTGGCGATTGCTTAGCTAATATTTTAGAAAGATCCGGTTTTAAAGTAACTCGCGAATATTATATTAATGACCGAGGCAAGCAGGTTGTGCAATTAGGACATTCTGTAATTGGAGACGAAGAGTCGGTTTATAAAGGAAATTATATTGAGGAATTGAAAGGGAAGATGAAGGGCGTTTTGGTTAAGGGTCCTATTTTAGTTAAAGTTCCAGCGCAAAAGTATGCGGATAGGGTCGGAGAAAAAGCAGCAAATATAATCTTGAAAGAAATGATTAAACCTGCGGTCAAAAAAATGGGGATAAAATTTGATACTTGGTTTTCAGAAAAATCTTTATATAAAAAAGGAGAAATTAAAAAAACCCTGAGTCTTTTAAGAAAGAAAAAATTAATTTATGAAAAGGAAGGAGCTTTTTGGTTTAAATCCATTCCTTTTGGAGATGATAAGGATAGGGTTTTAATCAAAGAAGATGGCGAGGAAACTTATTTTTTGTCTGACATTGCTTATTTGACGGATAAAATAAATAGAGGATTTAAAAAAATAATTTTCTTTTTGGGGGCAGATCATTCAGGCTACGTTCAGAGGATAAAAGCGATTGCAAAGGCCTTGGGCTTTCCTGTTGAAAATATAGATATTATTATTATGCAGTTAGTCAAGCTTTTTGAGAAAGGCAAGGAAGTGAGAATGTCCAAAAGGGCCGGTATTTATTTAACGATAGAAGAGTTAATAGATGAAGTTGGTTTGGATGTGGCCAGATTTTTCTTTTTACAAAGATCACCAGATAGCCATTTAAATTTTGATTTAGATTTAGCAAGAAAGCAGTCAGCAAAAAACCCGGTATATTATATTCAGTATGCTCACGCCAGAATCTGCAGTATTTTAAGAAAGTCGCCCAAATATAAAATACAAGATAAGGGATATAAGACATTAAGCCATCCAAGCGAACTAAACCTGATCAGGCAGTTAATTCGTTTACCAGAGGTTATTGAGGATACAGTAAAAGACCGCCAAGTTCAAAGAATTCCTCAGTACGCTTTAGATTTGGCAACTACTTTCCACCAATTTTATAGAGATTGTAAGGTTATTTCCGATAACAATCAATCAACTAAGGAGCGTTTAGCTTTAGTTTTGGCCGCTAAAATTATCTTAAAAAATACCCTAAGCTTAATGGGTATTTCTACCCCTGAGAAAATGTAAGACATACTATGGAGATTGCTCAAAAAAAATGCCTTCCTTGCGAGGGCTTTAAAAAACCGTTTTCTTCAAGCGAGATCCAAAACTTTCTTGATCAGGTTAAAGAGTGGGAAGTCTTTAAGAATAGAAAAATTAAGAAAGAATTTAAGTTTAAAGATTTTAAAGAAGTTATGGTTTTTGTAAATAAAGTGGCACAATTGGCTGAAGAGGAAAGACATCACCCAGATATCCATATTTTCTACAATCATGTGAAAATTGAACTATTTACCCATGCTATCGGCGGTCTTTCTGAAAATGATTTTATAATGGCAGCTAAATTTGATAAACTAACAAACGATGAAATTCCAAAATAGATACTATATTTTGCGGCACGGCCAAACGATTTATCAGACAAAAAAGAAAGATATGATTTATCCTCAAGGAGATAAGTCAAAGGTTGGCTTAACAAAAGAAGGAATAAAAAAAATCAGCTTGGCAGCTAAGCGCCTGAAAACAATAGGGATTGACTTAATTTACTCTTCCGATTTTTACCGAACTCGTCAAACAGCCAAAATTGTGAACAAGAAGTTGGGTCTTAAGGAAATAGTTTTTGATAAAAGATTAAGAGATGTGAATTTGGGCATTTACTGTGGTGGTAAGAAAGAGGATTTTCGTCGGGACTTTTCGTCTGGTATCTTAAGGTTTAGCAAGAGGCCATCTGGAGGTGAAAATTGGCAGGACGTTCAAAAGAGAACCCTTAAATTTTTAAAAGAAATTGATAAAAAGCACCAAAGGAAAACCATTTTGATTATAAGTCATGGAGATCCCTTGTGGCTTTTAGAGAGGAGGGTTAGAGGCTTACCTCCTTATAGTTTTATTAAATCGTTAAAAGCAAATTATATTCAACCCGGGGAACTGAGAAAACTTTAAAAAATCACTATGGAATTGAATCTTCCAAAGTTGGAGCAAAAAATCCTTAATTTTTGGCATAGAAATAAGATTTTCCAAAAATCCATTTCTCAAAGAAAAGGGAGTCCCTTTTTTAATTTTTATGATGGCCCTCCTTTTGCCACCGGTAAACCTCATTACGGCCATATTTTAGCTACAACTATTAAAGATACGATTTTGCGTTATTGGACGATGAAGGGTTATCAGGTTCCCAGGAGGGTTGGCTGGGATTGTCATGGTTTGCCTGTTGAAAATTTGATCGAAAAGGAATTAGGGATTAAAAATAAGAAAGAAATTGAAGAATTTGGTATTGAAAAGTTTAATCAGGCTTGCCGTAATTCGGTTTTTCGTTGCGTTGAAGATTTTGAAAAAACTCTAAAAAGGATTGGCCGCTGGGCAGACTACAGAAATTCTTACGCTACTTTAGATTCAAAATATATTGAAACAATTTGGTGGGTTTTAGGTCAGCTTTGGCAAGCAGGGCTGGTTTATAAGGATTATCGGGTAAATCCTTATTGTCCTCGTTGTGGCACTTCTTTGTCTAATTTTGAAGTTAATCAGGGATATAAAGATGTTAAAGATCCATCTGTCTTTGTAAAATTTGAAATTAAAAGTTCAGAATTTAAAACCCCGACTTATTTTTTGGTTTGGACAACAACGCCTTGGACATTGCCAAGTAACGTTGCCTTAGCGATTGATCCAAGGGCCCAATATCTTTTAATCAGCCAAGGTTCAGAAAATTATATTTTGGCAAAAACGAGGATTGAAATTCTCAAAGGTAAATATTCTGTTATTAAGAATTTTTTGGGCAAGGAATTACTTAGCCTGAGGTACCAGCCATTATTTAATTCTTTAGTTCAGCAAAAGATTAAAAATATTGAAAACGCTTTTCAGGTTTTACCAGCTGACTTCGTTTCTTTAAAAGAAGGAACAGGGATTGTTCATACAGCAGTGATGTATGGAGAAGAAGATTTTCAACTAGGTAAAAGATTCAACCTGCCAATGCATCACGCTATTGATCAAGCAGGTTTATTTAAGCCAGAAGTTAGTGAATTTGCCGGTCAGTTTGTTAAGAGCGCCGATCCCAAAATCATACAAAATTTAATAGAACGAGGGTTTATCTACCAGGCAGGGGAAGTTTTACATTCTTATCCTTTTTGTTGGCGTTGCGATAGCCCTCTAATTTATTATGCTATTGATAGTTGGTACATTGCAGTAACCAAGCTCAAAAAAAGCCTGGTTTTAAATAATAAGAAAATTCGTTGGGTGCCAGAATATATGAAAGAAGGCCGTTTTGGTAAATGGCTTGAAGAGGCGAGGGATTGGAATTTTTCTCGAAATCGTTTTTGGGGAGCTCCAATACCAATTTGGTTTTGTAGTCAAATTAGAACAACAAAAAACCAAGAACCTAAAACCCAGGACGTAAAACAGTGTGAAAATACTAAAGTTGTCGCTTCAATTAAGGAGTTGGAGAAGTTGAGCAAGAAAAAATTACCAAAAGATCTTCACCGGCCTTATATTGATAAAGTTACTTTTAAATGCGATAAATGTGGCGGAATAATGAAGCGAGTTTTAGAGGTTTTTGATTGCTGGTTTGAGTCAGGTTCTATGCCCTATGGCCAATGGCATTACCCCTTTGAAAATAAAAAGTTAGTTGAAAAAACTTTCCCGGCCGATTTTGTTGCCGAAGGATTAGATCAAACTCGAGGCTGGTTTTACACTCTTCATGTTTTGGCGGCTGCCTTAACTTTGAAAAAAGGAAGTTTGGGGCAATCCAAGCCAGCTTTTAAAAATGTTATTGTTAACGGTTTGATTTTAGATTCCCAAGGAAAAAAATTAAGCAAAAAATTAAAGAATTATCCTGAACCCAAAGAAATATTCGATCTTTATGGTGCTGATTCCTTGAGATATTTTCTCTTGACTTCAACGCCAATGGGAGAAGATTACAGATTTTCTTCCCAGGGGGTAAAAGAAGTTTGGCGGAAAATCCCTTCCACCATTTTGCACAGTTATATTTTTTTCCAAACCTACTTAGATAAAAATTTTAAACCTAAAAAGGATTTTCAGGCAAAAGCTTTATTGGATAAATGGATAATTTCCAGGACACAGGATTTAGCCCAAGAGGTTATTCGGTGGATGGATAAATACGAAATAACAAAGGCAGCGAGATTCTTTAATGATTTTGTTGAAGATACTTCCAATTGGTATATTCGTAGATCCCGCCGATACTTTCAAAAACCTAAAGATAAAGAAGAGAAAGAAGAGGTTAGCCAAGTCTTGTATTTAGTATTAAAAAATTTAAGCAAAATATCAGCGCCTTTTCTCCCTTTTCTCAGTGAATATATATACCAGAATTTAAAATTAAAAAAAGAGCCAGAGAGTGTTCACCTTTGTGATTTT
>JBBTXV010000001.1:4021-18169 GCA_038062035.1 Patescibacteria group bacterium | reverse complement strand
ATACCAGAATTTAAAATTAAAAAAAGAGCCAGAGAGTGTTCACCTTTGTGATTTTCCAAAACCAAACAAGAAATTGATTGATGATAAGCTTACGAAAACAATGAAAGAATTAAGAGAAATTGTGAGCTTGGTTTTAGCCAAAAGAGCAGAAGCTAAAATTAAAGTTAGGCAGCCCCTTGCCCTACTTACGCTTCAAATTTCAAGTTCTAAATTTCCAAAAGAATTGTTAGAATTAATTAAAGAAGAAGTTAATGTAAAAAAAATTACTTTCGGTAAAATTTTAAAACTGGATACTAAAATTACCGCAGAATTAAAGGAAGAGGGAATGACAAGAGAACTTATTCGTCAGGTTCAAGGGATGAGAAAGAAGTCTGGTTTGAAACCAAAAAATAGGATTATAATTCAATATTCAACACAAGGTAAGTTGAAGAAGACCATAGAAAAATATCAAAATTATATCTTGGAAGAAACCGAAGCTAATAATATTTCTTTCAAAGAAAAGATAAGATTCAAAAAAGAAGAGAAGCTACATTTAGATGGTGAGGAATTATGGATTGCAATCCAGAGAGCGTAATTTTTATAAAAGATTAAAGGTCGAAGAAATATTCACTAAATAAGAATTTTAGAATTATGGCTTTTCCTTTTAAAGGAACATCAAATCCGCAGCCATCAAAAAACACGTCAAAGCCGGTCCCCTCGCAGCCAAAGGATTCTTCTTTGTTTCGGGGCAGGCCCCACATTGAGAGGCACGAAGTCAGGGGTTGGCTTAAGGGAAATGATGCTTTCCGTATTAGTGGAGGAATACCGGAACAGCAAAGAATTGCTCTTGAAAAAAAATTGTTTCCCAAAGGGCAATTTGTTACAAAAAAAGATGCAGAAAAAACTTTCAGAACCTTAAAAGATTATCCAGAGAAATCTAAAAAAGAATTCGGGGTTAATAACGATGCTGAGAGACGAAAGGCTCTCAATGTTGTTAGGCAAATTTTAGGCAAATAGATGGCTTTTCATTATCGGACCTTAGGCATTATTCTTAAAAAAAGAGAGAGAGGCGAGGCTGACCAAATTTTTACAGTTTATACTAAAGATTTTGGGAAATTGGAGATTTTGGGTAAGGGTATTCGAAAAATTACCTCAAAACTAAGGCCTGGAATAGATACTTTTTATTTTTCGGAACTTGAATTTATCCAGGGCAAAAGATATAAAACCCTTACCGATGCTTCTTTGATTGATAGATTTGAACATACAAGACAGGACTTGAAAAGATTGGCCATAGCTTTTAAGGTCGTAAATGTTATTGATCGTTTTATTCAAAAGCAAGATCCAGATCAAAAAACCTGGTCTCTATTTAAAGAATTTTTTGATAAATTAAATAAGTTAGATTCTAAAATCAGTAATATTGGATTAATTTACTACTATTTTCTTTGGAATTTGCTCTCTTTTTTGGGATACCAGATAGATCTTTATAACTGTGTTTTCTGCCAGAAAAAATTATTACCAGGGAAAATCTATTTTAGTTCAAAAGACGGAGGATTAATTTGCCTAAAGTGTTTTCAAAGAAGTTCTCGTTTTTGGGACAGAGAGATAGATTCAGATATTATTAAAGTTCTCAGGATGATTCTAAAGAAGAATTGGGATACTTTTGTTCGGTTAAGGATTGACTCATCTTGCCAAAAAACAATAGAGGCAATATCTAAGGCATTCATTTCTTCGGTTTTACCCCCCAAATTTTAAAGAAAAGGAAAATTTGCTAAAATATCTATATGGGAAAGAAACTTGTTCGTTTATTCATAATTTTAATAGCCTTATTTTTTTTGCTTGGTTTTTGGTATTACCGAACGAATATTTATTCTAAAGAGGTTTTAAAATTGGAAATTTTAGGGCCAGCAGAAGCAGGATTGGCCGATCAAGTTGAATACATAGTGAAGTACAAAAATAACGGCAGAATTGCTCTGGAGGATTCAAAGCTTATCTTTGAATATCCTTCAAGTTCCTTGATAATTAAAGAGGAAAATCAAGAGGCAAGTCAGGATGATTATTTAAGACAAGAAGTGGCAATTGAAAATATTTATCCCGGGGAAGAAAAAACTATTAGCTTTAAAGGTAGGTTATTAGGAAAAGAAGGAGAGGCGAAAGTGGCTAAGGCTTGGTTAGATTATCGGCCCAAAAATTTAAGGGCCCGCTACGAATCAGACACTACCTTTACTACTTTAGTTAAAGGGGTTCCTTTAACTTTTGAATTTGACCTTCCCTCAAAAATTGACCCAGGTAAAGAAATTTCTTTTAGATTAAATTATTTTTCCAACCTGAATTATCCTCTTTCTAATTTGAGGGTAAAAATTGAGTATCCGAGCGGGTTTGAATTTCGGGAAAGCCAGCCGACAGCTTTGGCTAAAGACGAATGGGACATTCCTCTTTTAAATAAAGCTGATGGCGGCCGTGTTAATATTACTGGTCTTTTGATTGGCGAAGTGGGTGAAACAAAAATTTTTCGGGCGACTTTAGGCGTTTGGCAAGAAGAAGAATTCATTTTACTAAAAGAAATCACAAGAGGAGTAGAAATTGCCCAGCCCTTAATTTTCGTATCCCAGAAAATCAATGATTCCCCTCAGTATGTAGCTAATCCCGGAGAATATCTCCATTACGAAATTTCATTTAAAAATACCGGAGAGGGGGTGTTGGAAAATCTATTTTTAGTGGTTCAGCTTGAGAAAGACCTTTTTGATCTTGATACCTTGAGGGCTGATTCCGGCCAGATTCAAAAAGAATCAGGTTTTATTATTTGGGATCAAAACGCCCTTCCTTTTTTGAAATTTTTACCATCTTTGGAAGAAGGAAAGATTGATTTTTGGGGAAAATTGAAGACTGATTTGCCCAAAAATACTTCTCTTCGCACTAAGATTTCAATAGGTTTGGCTAAGCAAGAGTTTGTCAATAAGATTAACACAAAGCTTATTCTTTCCCAGAAAGGTTATTTCAATCAAGGACCTTTTCGAAATTCAGGTCCTCTACCTCCTAAGATTGGCCAAATCACAACCTATACGGTTTCCTGGTTGGTTCAAAACTTTTCCAATGATGCAAGAAATCTTAAAATCAAGGCTATTCTTCCTTCTTATGTAAATTTGATCGGTAATTTTTCACCAAGCGAGGCAAGATTTACTTTTGATTCTTCAAGTCGTGAAATTGTCTGGGAGCTTGGCGATTTGCCTTCTGGCGCTCTGAGCCCTGAACTTTTTTTCCAGGTGAGCTTTGTTCCTTTAGCCAGCCAGATTGGGCAAGCGCCAGATCTTATTTCTCAGGCCAGAGTTTTAGCTGAAGATGTTTGGACGGGTCAAACCCTTCAATCTATAGCTCCGGGTTTTGACACCACCTTGCCAGATGATCAAACATTTTCCTCGGGTAGGGGAATTGTTCAGTAAAAGTTGACAGAGCCATGTTGTGGGTTATGCTTAATTCAGTTCTTAATACAAAAAATAAAAAGAGGTGATTGCAATGAAGATTGGAATTTTCATTGAGTTATACCGGCCTTATTTATCTGGCGTTGTAGTATCAGTTGAAACATTAATTCAAGAGCTTCTAAAGAGAGGGCATGAGGTTTTTCTTTTTGCTCCTAAGGTTTCAGATTACAAAGACGAGACAAGATTTCAAGTGATCAGATTGCCTTCTTTTAGTTTTGCAGGACACAAGTTTGCCAAGCCTTTTTTAAGCGATAAAGACATGGAGGCAATGAAAGATTTTGGACTCGATCTTATTCACATCCAAGGTCCTTATCCAACCGGTATTTTAGGGGTTAAAATCGGCCGAAAGCTAGGAATTCCTGTTGTAATGACTTATCACGCCCATGTTCTTTTTTACTTAAAAACCTGGGCGAATATTTGGAATTGGCCTTTTAGTTTGATTGCTAGAATTTTGGCTTTTTTTCTTATTCGTTGGGTTAGTAAAAATTGTCAACTGATTATTTCACCAAGCCATTTTATTAAAGAAGTTTTGAGAAGTTACGGAATCAAAAATAGAATTGAGGTTGTACCTACTGGAGTGGAACTTCCTTCTTTTTTGTCTAAAGCCTTGCCATCAAGAATTCAGCTTGGATTGCCAGAGAAGGTCAAGATTTTACTCTATATTGGCCGTCTTTCAAAAGAAAAGAATCTTAAAATGTTGCTTCTCGCTTTTGACAAGGTTGTCAGACGGCGAACTCATACAATTTTGGTTTTAGTTGGAGGAGGGCCATTTAAGTCAGAATTAGAGAAAATTGTTAGGAGGATGAGATTAGAGGATTGGGTTTTCTTTATGGGAGAACAGTCTCATGAGAAAATCTGGTCTTTTTTGAGAGTCAGCGATATGTTCGTTTTTCCATCCTTGAGCGAAACCCAGGGGCTTTCGGTTGGCGAGGCAATGGTAATTGGCTTGCCAGTAGTAGTAGTCGGAGAAGGAGGGGCTCCTGAATTTATTGATGACAAAGAAAATGGTTTAATCGTCCAGAACGACCCAAAGGAGTTTGCATTTCAGATTCTTTCTGTATTGGAAAATCCAATCCTTGCCTTTAACTTGGGGCAGAATGCTCAAAAAAAGATATCTCAGCTTAAACCTGAGAATATCTATCAAGTAATGGAGAATTTGTATTTGCAATTCATCAAGGAATTGAGCTCTTCAAGGAAATAGTTTATTCCTTTGCGGGGCTATTTTTTTTAAGATAAAATGGATTAATGGAGAATTTACTAGATAAAATTGTTTCTTTTGCCAAAAGGCGAGGTTTTATTTTCCCATCTTCTGAAATCTATGGTGGCTTGGCTAATACCTATGATTATGGGCCTCTTGGAGTTGAACTTAAAAATAGCATCAAAAATATTTGGTGGAAGAAATTTGTGCAACAAAGAGATGATATGGTTGGTATAGATGCTGCTTTAATTATGAATACAGAAGTTTGGAAAGCTTCGGGACACTTAAAAGAATTTTATGATTCTCTTTTGCAATGTAAAAAATGTAACTCTATTTTTAGAGAGGATGAAATTTCGGGGCTTCCTATTGATCCATCTAGTCCATCTAAAATCGAAGAAATTAAAAATTTTTTAAAGGATTTGACCTGTCCTAATTCTAAATGTAATCAAAAAGGAAATTTTACCTTGCCTACATTATTTAATTTAATGTTTGAGACAAATTTGGGACCAGTTAAAAATGAGAAATCTAAAGTTTATTTTCGTCCTGAAACAGCTCAGGCGATGTTCGTGGATTTTAAGCAGGTACTGGATACAAATCCCCGGTTAAGGTTGCCCTTCGGTATTGCCCAAATAGGCAAGGCTTTTAGAAATGAAATTACTCCCGGAAACTTTATTTTTAGAACCCGCGAGTTTGAACAGATGGAGATTGAGTATTTTGTGAAAGAAGAAGAATGGGGAAAGTGGTTTGAGTATTGGAGAAAAGAAATGTGGGACTGGATAATAAATGGCTTGGGCCTTGATAAGAATCATATTCATGAACTTGAGGTTCCAGATTCTGAAAGGGCTCATTATTCAAAAAGGACAATTGATTTTGAATACGATTTTCCTTTTGGCAGAAAAGAACTTTATGGTTTAGCCTACCGAGGAGATTTTGACTTGAAAAATCACTATAAAAAAGCGCCCTATAAAGATCCAGACAGTGGCGAGGAATTTTATTTTCATGTAATAGAACCAACTTGGGGAGTTGACCGTTCTTTTTTAGCTATTTTATGCGATAGTTACCGAGAAGAGAAAGAAAGGGTTGTTTTAAAGCTAAAGCCGCATTTAGCCCCATACAAAGCTGCAATTTTTCCTCTTTTGGCGAATAAACCTGAACTTCTAAAGTTAGCTCGTAAAATTTACGACGATTTACGTCAAAATTTCATGGTTGCATTTGACGATCGGGGCAATATTGGCAAACGTTATTATTCGCAAGATGAAATCGGCACACCCTATTGTATAACAGTGGATTTTGAATCTTTAGAAAAAGACGACGTTACTATAAGAGATAGGGATACGATGTTGCAAGAAAGAGTTAAAATAAAAGATTTGATTAAAATTTTAGAAAAGAAATTAAATAGTTAGATAAACTTATGTTTCAAAAAATTACTCTCAAAAATGGTTTAAGAGTTATCAGCGTTCCTCAAAAAAACGCTCAATCTTTAACCGTTTTGGTTTTAGTTGGCACAGGATCTAAGTATGAAACAAAAGAGACGAACGGAATTTCTCATTTTTTGGAACACATGTATTTTAAAGGAACTAAGAAAAGGCCGACTTATCTTGAGGTAGCTGAAACCTTAGATAAAGTTGGGGGAATTTACAACGCTTTTACTGGAGAGGACTATACTGGCTATTTTGCCAAAGTTGATGCTTTACGTTTGGATTTGGCTTTAGACTGGGTCTCCGATATTTTTTTGAATTCAAAAATTCCTTCGTCTGAAATTAAAAAAGAAAAAGGAGTGATTATTGAAGAGATTAATATGCGTCAAGACCACCCAAGTGTTTTTGTCCAAAGTCTTTGGACGAAACTTTTGTATGGTGATCAGCCAGCTGGCTGGGATATTGCCGGAACCAAAGAAAGCGTATCTAATATTAGTCGTCAACAGCTCCTTGATTATATGAAAAATCAGTACGTGGCCAAAAATACTGTTATTTGTGTGGCTGGTAAGGTTCAGACTCCCCAGCTAATAAAAAAAATTAAAAGACATTTTTCTAAAATTAGAACTTTAAAATCAATAAATAAACCAAAAGTAATTGAGCAACAAAGCCGTCCCCAGTGCTTATTGAAAGAGAGAAAAACTGATCAGGCTCATCTTTGCCTTGGAGTCAGAGCTTTTAATCTTTTTCATCCTGAAAAATACGTTCAAGAGGTTTTGGCGATCATTCTGGGAGGCATGATGAGTTCCCGGCTTTTTGTCCAAGTTCGAGAGAAATTGGGCATGGCTTATTATATCAGTGCTACTGTTGCAGCTGATCCTGATACCGGTTTTTTGGTTACCCAAGCTGGTATAGATAATAGTAAGGTTGAACTGGGGATATCCGCTATTTTGAGAGAATATAAAAAGATTTCTCAAGAGAAAGTTTCCCAGAACGAGTTAAAGAAAGCTAAAGATTATATTAAGGGGAAGACCTCTCTTTTGTTAGAACCTTCTGATGCTCGGGCTCTTTTTTTCGCTAGCCAAGAGCTTTTAGAAGGAGAAATTCTAACGCCAGAAGAAATCTTTCATAAAATTGATAAAATTTCTCCAAGTGATATTCTAAAAGTAGCTAGAACTATTTTTCAGCCATCAAAATTAAATTTAGCCCTTATTGGCCCTTCCAAGAATACAGTAAGATTGCAGGAGATATTAAATAAATTTTGAGGATTAACCAATTTATAAAATATAAAATAGCATGAACGAAGAAAAAACTTTAGATGTTTCCCTAGGGACTCTCTTGAAAATTTCTGTTTTAATCATATCCTTTTACATCCTTTATCAAATCAAGGATATTTTAGTTTGGTTTCTCTTTGCTGCAATCATTTCAATTATTCTTAATCCGGTTGTTAATTTCTTAAAAAAATTAAAAATACCTCGTGTTTTAGGGGTTAGCTTTGTTTATATTTGTGCTTTAGGCGTTTTTATTCTTTTAATTTATTTTACCGTTCCTCTTTTTATTTCCGAAGTTCAAAAATTCTCCCAGCTCTTGCCAAATTATTTTGAGAAAGTTTCCCCTGTTTTGAAGGGATTGGGAATTAAAATTTTCGACGATATTGAAACTTTCGTGAGTGTTTTAGGAGGGGTTTTGGAAAAAATTACTGCCAACATTTTTAATATTGTGTTTCTGCTGTTTGGCGGGATTTTCGCTGCTATTTTTATTCTATCTGTTTCTGTTTTTCTGTCTTTGGAAGAAAAATGGCTGGAGAGAACTTTAATTCTTTTTTTCCCGGAAAAATATGAAGACTATGCTTCGTCTCTAGCCAGAAGATGCCAAAAAAGGGTGAGTAATTGGTTTTTAATTAGGATTATTGCCTGTCTTTTTGTCGGAGTCCTTACCTATATAACGCTTTTAATATTTAAAGGTTCATATCCTCTTTCCTTGGGGATACTTTCTTCTGTTCTGAATTTTATTCCGGTTGTTGGCCCCATCTTCATGGCGCTTCTTCTTTTTGTGATTATCGCCTTAGACAATTTATTTAAAGCAGTTTTAGTTATAGGCGTTTTCACTTTAGTTCAACAGGTTGAGAATAATATCTTAACGCCATTTCTTTCAAAAAGATTTGTTGATTTGTCTCCGGTCTTAGTTTTACTGTCTTTGGCAATCGGCGGGGTTTTATGGGGTTTTTTAGGAGCAATTCTGGCGGTTCCTTTAGCTGCAATCATATCAGAATTTATCAGGGATTACCTTAAGAAAAAGAAAGAAGAGGAAGGAGAGGTTCTGTAATTTATGGGAGTGCTTTTTGTTGTTGCTACTCCAATTGGCAACTTAGATGACTTTACATTTCGTGCCCTCCGAACCTTAAAGGAGGTTGATTTAATTTTATGCGAAGATACTAGGGTAACTAAAAAATTATTAGATTATTACCAGATTAAAACACCAACATTGAGTTATCATGAGCATAGCGAGTTAAAAAAAGTGGATTATATTTTAGAGCTTTTAAGAGAAGGTAAGAATTTAGCTTTAGTTTCAGACGCTGGTATTCCCGGTATTTCAGATCCCGGCAGTAAATTAGTATCTAAAGTTTATAGTTCAAATTTAAAAGTTATTCCAATCCCTGGGCCTTCGGCCGTAACGGCTTCAGCTAGTATTGCTGGTTTCTCAATGAATAAATTTACTTTTTTAGGCTTTCCACCAGCTAAAAGAAAAAGAAAAAAATTTTTTGAAGAAATAGAAAAATCAAAATACCCGGTTATTTTTTACGAATCCACCCATCGTATAATAAAAACTTTAGAAGAGATGAGTAAGATGTTTTATGATTTAAGCTCTGTATTTGAGGTAATTGTTTGCCGGGAACTAACCAAAAAATTTGAATCAATTTATAGAGGAACAATTGACGAAGTTTTAGAAAACCTAAAAAAAGATAAGATAAAAGGAGAGTTTGTTGTAGCTGTCAATAAAATTCAGAACAAAAATGAATAAGAAGTTTTATATCACAACTAGTATAGCTTACGTGAATGCCCCGCCTCATATTGGCTTTGCTCAAGAATTAATTCAGGCTGACGTTATAGCTCGCTATCACCGGCTTTCGGGCGAGGACGTTTTTTTTCTGACAGGCACAGATGATCATGGAATAAAAGTGGTTCGGACTGCCAGAGAAAATGGTAAAACCCCAAAAGAATTTACTGACGAAATTTCAGAAAAATTTATATCCTTGAAACAGGCTCTAAATTTATCCAATGATTATTTTATAAGAACGAGTGACCAGGCAAAACATTGGCCAACTGTCAAAAAAATTTGGCTACAGCTTAAAGAAAACGGTGATCTTTATAAGAAGAAATACAAGGGATTTTATTGTGTTGGTTGCGAATCTTTTATAAAAGAAAATGACTTAGTCGGCGGTAAGTGCTTGATTCACCAAAAAGAACCAGAAATTATTGAAGAAGAGAATTATTTTTTCCGGCTTTCAAAATACGAAGAACAACTAAAAGAAATTATTGAGAAAGAGCAAATCAAGATAATTCCGGGGAGTAAAAAGAAAGAGCTTTTAAGTTTTTTCAATCAAGGACTGGAAGATATAAGCTGTTCAAGGTCAAGAGAAAAATTAGAGTGGGGTATTCCAGTGCCAAATGACGAAGGGCAGACGATCTATGTTTGGTTTGAAGCTTTGCTGAATTATCTTTCAGCTGTAGATTATTTTTTAAATAATGATAAATTTCAGAGATTTTGGCCGCCCGATGTTCAGTGCATCGGTAAAGATGTTTTTACTAGATTTCATGGTTCTCTTTGGCCAGCAATGATTTTATCTCTTGGTTTGACTCTACCTAAATCTATATTTATCCACGGGTTTATCAATGTAGATGGCCAGAAAATGTCAAAAAGCTTGGGCAACGTGATTGATCCTTTTGAATTAGTTAAAAAATATGGCGTTGATGCCACGCGTTATTTTTTCCTACGGGAAATTCCAGCCACCGAAGACGGCGACTTTACCTATAAAAAATTTGAAGAACGTTATAACTCAGATTTGGCTAAGGGACTTGGTAATTTGGTAGCTAGAATTATCACCTTGGCAGAAAAGGTGATTATTCGAGATAACAGTCCCTTCGCTTTTGAGTCTCAAATTAAAAAGTGCTGGCAAGATTATTTAATTGCCCTAAATGACTTGAAGTTCAACGAAGCTTTGTCATCAATATGGGATTTAATGAGTTTTTGCGATAAGTATATTGAGAGAGAAAAGCCTTGGGAGAAAGATTTTGAAGATCAATCTACAATCAATAATTTGTTATTTGTTTTGAGCAATATTGCTTCGTTTCTTCGCCCTTTTTTACCAGAGACCTCAGAAAAGATATTTTTGCAATTGGGTATAAATCCCGATTCTCAAGAACCTTGGAAATTCAAAATCAAAAAAGGAGAATCTTTATTTCCCCGAATTTGATTCTAAAATTTACGCTAAAGGAAAACTAAAAAAATCACGATCATTATTCGTTTTGTTATATCATGAGCGAGAGCCCATGTATTTATTTAAGATTGTTTTTGTATTAGAATAATATCTACTTTATGTTAATTGATACTCATGCTCACCTTAATTTTTCAGCCTTTAAATTAGATGTTAAAGAAGTCATTCGCCGTTCTTTAGATAATAATATCTGGATTATAAATGTCGGAACTAAATACGAAACCAGCCAAAGGGCTTTAGAAATTGCTGAGGGATATTCAGAGGGTATTTATGCCACGGTTGGCCTCCACCCTCTTCATTTAGAAACTGGTTTAGTAAAAATCAAAAATGATACAGAAGAAATTGAAGTAAAAACCAGAGAAGAAGAATTTGATTATGAGAAATACAAAGAATTGGCTCAGAGTAATAAAGTAGTGGCGATTGGTGAAATTGGCTTGGATTATTATTGGAAGCCAAAGACAACTCAAAAGAAAGAACTTTTCAAGGCAAAACAAAAAAACTTATTTATCAAACAATTAGAATTAGCTAAGGAATTAAGTTTGCCAGTAATAATTCATTGCCGAATGGCAAATCAAGACTTAATAAAAATTCTAAAAGAATCTGAAAATCTTAAACCAAAAAAGGCAGTAGCTCATAGCTTTGTTGGAACAACAGAAGAGTTAGAGGAATACTTAGCCCTTGGATATCACATTGGTTTTAACGGAATAATTTTTAAGCAAATTGAGGGAGTAAATTTTGAAGCGAATATTAAAAAAACTCCTTTGGATAGAATTTTAATTGAGACCGATTGCCCCTATTTAACGCCGCCCCAAGTTAAAGGCAGGAATGAGCCAATTTATCTCAAATATATCGTCCAAAAAATCGCTGAAATTAAGGGTCTTAGCTCTGAAGAATTAGCTGAGATTGCGGCCCAAAACGCAAGACAGCTTTTCGGAGTTTAATCACTTTAAATATTCTTTTATTATTAAATGGAGCTTAAATTGAAAAAGCGAGATTTTGTGATAAACTGAAAGATAATTTGAAGAAAAAAATCAGGTAAATGGCAAATTATAATCCTCAAAGAATAGAAAAAAAGTGGCAGGATAAATGGGAAAAATTAGGTATCTTTCAAGCTCGAGATAAATTAAAAAAGGCTAAATTTTACGTTTTAGTAGAATTTCCTTATCCGTCTGGTGAGGGACTCCATGTCGGGCATTGCCGGAGCTACATAGCTATGGATGTTTTAGCTAGAAAGAGGAGAATGGAAGGATTTAATGTGCTTTTTCCGATAGGCTGGGATGCTTTTGGTTTACCAACCGAAAACTACGCTATTAAAACCGGCGTCGCTCCTTCCTTGGCTACTCAGAAAAATACTGATAATTTCAGGCGCCAAGCAAAGAGATTGGGCCTTTCTTTTGATTGGAAAAGAGAGATAAATACCACCGATCCTAATTATTATAAATGGACTCAGTGGATTTTTTTGCAGTTATTTAAAGAAGGTTTGGCTTACAAAAAAAAGCTGCCCGTTAATTGGTGTCCTTCTTGTAAAATTGTTCTTGCCAACGAAGAGGTTATTAATGGAGCTTGTGAGAGATGCGGGGCAAAAGTCACAAAGATAGAAAAAGAGCAATGGCTTTTGAGAATTACAAAGTACGCTGACAGATTAAGTGATGATTTAGCGAAGGTTGATTATCCAGGGAAAATAAAAATCTTACAGAAGGATTGGATAGGAAGATCGGAAGGCGCTGAAATTGAATTTCCCATTAAAGGGAGTCAGGAAAAAATAAAAGTTTTTACTACTCGTCCAGACACACTTTTTGGTGCAACATATTTGGTATTAGCACCAGAGCACGAACTTATTTCAAAGCTCTCTTTTACAAATATAAATGAGATAAAAACATATATAGAAAAGGCAAAAAATAAGAAAGAAATTGAACGTATTGCTCTAAAAAAAGATAAAACTGGAGTAGAGCTTAAAGGTGTTAAAGCAATAAATCCAGCAACGAAAGGAGAAATTCCGGTTTGGGTCGCAGACTATGTGCTCTCTCATTATGGAGAGGGATCTATTATGTCAGTTCCTGCCCATGATGAAAGGGATTTTCAATTCGCAAAAAAGTATGGATTAATTATAGAATCCGTAGTTATACCTTCTCATAAGGGCGTTCCCAGAGAGTTTATTGATTATAAGAAAAAAGAAACAGTTGAATATTGGAGAAACAGAATAAAATTGAATGGCCCAGTCCTTATTGGGGGTATAGTTTTTAATTCAGGAAAATTTACCGGTATGCCCTCGGAAAAAGCCAAATGGGAGATTACGAAATTCGTTGGTGGAAAGAGAAAGACGCAATATCGTTTCCGCGATTGGATTTTTTCCAGACAGCGTTATTGGGGAGAGCCAATACCCTTAATTTTCTGCGAAAAATGTAGCTGGGTTCCAGTTCTTGAAAAGGATTTACCAGTAAGGTTACCTGAGATTAAAGATTACAAACCCACTGAAAAAGGGGAGTCTCCTTTGGCTAAAGTTAAAAATTGGGTGAATGTTAAATGTCCTTCCTGCCGCGGGCAAGCTAAAAGAGAGACAGATGTTATGCCAAACTGGGCAGGATCTAATTGGTATTATCTTCGTTATTGCGATCCGAAAAACAATAGAAAATTAGCCGATCCCAAAAAGATAAAATATTGGCTTCCGGTTGATTGGTATAACGGCGGCATGGAACACGTAACCCTACACCTTCTTTACTCCAGATTTATTTTTAAGTTTTTGTGGGACATTGGAGCTATACCGAAAAATTTAGGATCAGAGCCATACAAAAAAAGAACTGCTCATGGTGTTATCCTTGGGGGAGACGGAGTTAAAATGTCCAAATCCAGGGGTAATATTATTAATCCAGATAAAATTGTAGAACAGCACAGTACTGACGCAATGCGCCTTTACACGATGTTTATGGGACCTTTCGGCGAAATGATTCCTTGGGATATGAAAGGATTAATTGGCGCCAGAAGGTTTTTGGAAAAAGTTTGGAGATTGGGTAACCAAGCAAGTAATGCAAAAGGAAATTCGTTAAGGCTAAAAAAAATACTTCATAAAGCAATTAAAAAAGTTTCAGAAGATATTGAGGTATTAAAGTTTAACACGGCCATTAGCACCTTAATGGAATTTTCCAATACTTGGCAGCAAACTCCCTTGGATTTATCTAAAGAAGATTTGAAAGATTTTTTGAAAATCCTTTCTCCATTTGCCCCTCATTTAACAGAAGAGTTATGGGAAAAATCAGGTTTTACAGGTTTTTGCTGCCAGCAAAAATGGCCAAAAGCAGATTTGAAATTGATCAGAGAAGAAAAAATTAATTTGATTATACAAATTAACGGTAAAGTTCGAGATAAAATAGAAATTAATCCTGGTATTTCCCAAAAAGAGGCAGAAAACGCAGTTTTAAAAAGGGAAAGAGTTAAGAAATGGCTGGCTGGCAAAAAAATCAAAAAAATAATTTTTGTCCCAGAGAAATTAATCAATATCGTGGTTTAATTTATGTGTGGAGTCGTCGGATATGTAGGTAAAAGGAAAGCTTTGCCAATTTTATTGGACGGGATAAAAATGCTGGAATA
>JBBTXV010000001.1:0-3921 GCA_038062035.1 Patescibacteria group bacterium | reverse complement strand
TAGGTAAAAGGAAAGCTTTGCCAATTTTATTGGACGGGATAAAAATGCTGGAATATAGGGGATATGATTCTTCGGGAGTCGTTGTTATTGATAAAGGAAATGTTTTTTATAAAAAATCCGTTGGTAAAATAGAAAAATTAGAATCGCAACTGGCAAGTCAGTTAAAAGACGTTGAAGGGTTTTTGGGAATAAGCCATACTCGCTGGGCGACTCACGGGGGTGTTACTGAAGCTAATGCTCACCCTCATTCAGATTGCCAAAAAAATATTTGGCTGGCTCATAATGGCATTATTGAAAACTACAAAGAGCTTAAAAATAATTTAATTGAGAAAGGGCATAAATTTATCTCAGAAACTGACACCGAAGTGGTCTCTCACCTTATTGAAGAGGCAAGGAAAGTTGGTGATTTAGAGGAAGCGGTTCGCTTGGCTCTTTCTCAGCTTCGCGGCACTTACGGATTAGTCATTTTAGATAAGAGGGAGCCTGAAAAGCTGATAGCCATTCGTAATTTTAGCCCTCTTGTTTTGGGCATTAGCGATGGAGAGTATTTCATTGCCTCAGATGCCTCAGCTCTTTTGAGAAATACCCGCAATATAATTTATCTCAATGACGGGGAAATGGCGGTTTTAACGAAAAATGGATATCAGATATCTGATCTTTCCAGTAAAATTATTCAGCGCTCCCCTTTAGTAATTGACTGGACAGTTGAAGAAGTTCAGAAAGGCAGTTACCCGCATTTTATGCTCAAAGAGATTTTTGAACAGCCCTCTGCCATTGAAAATTCAATCCGCGGCCGTTTAATAGAATCTGAAGGTTTAGCTAAATTAGGAGGGTTAATTGAAGTTGAAAAGGAGCTTCGGGAAATCAAGCGATTATTTATCGTTGCTTGCGGCACAGCTTTTTTAGCTGGCATGGTCGGAAAATATATGATAGAAGAATATGTGGGTTTGCCAGTAGAAGTTGATTTGGCCTCAGAATTTAGATACCGAAAGCCAGTTTTTCAAAAAGGAGATGCTTTATTGCTTATCTCTCAATCTGGCGAGACTGCAGATACCCTTGCTTCTTTAAGAGAAGCAAAACAAAAAGGGGTAATGACTTTAGGGATAGTTAATGTGGTTGGGTCTACTATAGCTCGCGAAACGGATGCTGGTGTTTATCAGCATATTGGTCCTGAAATTGGAGTAGCTTCAACCAAAGCCTTTACTTCCCAAATTACTATTTTAGTCCTTTTAACCTTGCTTCTTGGTCGTTCTCGTGGAATGTCCTTAGTCATGGGCAAGCGTATTGCAGAAGAATTGCAAAGATTGCCAGATTTTCTGAGGAATATGTTGAAAAAAAGTGATTATATCAAAGAGCTTGCCCAAAAGTACAAAAAATACAATAATTTTTTATATCTTGGCCGGAAGTACAATTTGCCAACTGCTTTAGAGGGCGCCTTAAAATTAAAAGAAATTTCTTACGTCCATGCTGAAGGCTATGGATCTGGCGAAATGAAACACGGCCCCATCGCTATGATTAATGAAAACTTCCCATCTTTATTTATTGCTTTGAAAGATTCAGTATACGAAAAAGTGGTTTCCAACATTCAAGAAATAAAAGCTCGTTTAGGACCGATAATTGCCTTAGCGACAGAAGGCGATAAAGATATTTCAGAAGTTGTTGACGACGTTATTTACATTCCAAAAACCTTAGAGATGCTATCTCCGATTGCGGCAGTTATCCCCCTCCAGCTTTTTGCTTATTATTCTGCTGTTCTCCGCGGTTATGATCCTGACAAACCCCGTAATTTGGCCAAATCGGTAACCGTAGAATAACTATATATTATGAAGAAAGTTAAAAACGTTGTTTGTTTGGGCGGAGGAAATGCTATGCCAAAGGCAGTTCTGACTGGTTTGAAAAAATATCCTTTTAAGATATCGGCTATTTGCGCGATGTTAGATACTGGCGGGTCAGCTGGAAGATTAAGAAAAGATTATAAGATTGTTTCCCCAGGAGACATTCGCCGGGCTTTTATTGCCTTAGCTGATACTTCCCCAATTATTGAAGAGCTTTTTAATTATCGTTTTCAGGCCGGGCAGTTAAAAGATCATAATTTTGCTAATCTTTTAATTACTGCTTTGGAGTTGAGCACAGGGGACTACGAGAAAGCTCTTGGAGAAGTCAGCAGGATTTTGAATATTAGGCACCAGGTTTTACCAGCCACCTTGGATAAAGCTAATCTTTATGCGGTCTTGGAAAATGGTAAAATAATTAGTGGCGAAACGAACATTGATATTCCCAAGCACAAAAGTAGCTTGAAAATTAAGAGAGTTTTTTTGAAGCCAGAAGCTAAAATTTATTCCAAAACCGCCCAAGCGCTACATGGAGCGGATTTAATTGTTATTGGGCCCGGAGATTTATATTCTTCTTTAGCCCAAATTTTATTAACCAAAGGAATGGGTCAAGCCATAAAAAAAAGCAAGGCCAAGAAAGTCATTCTTTGCAACTTAATGACGAAGAAGGGGGAAACCAATGATTTTTCTGTTTTAGATTTTGCAAAAGAGATAGAAAAATATTTGGGTTCTCCAGTGGATTATGTTATTTACAATAATTTCAAACCTTCTCAGCAAGTTATTAATGGATATAAAAAAAAGCATTCTGAATTGTTAGATTTGGTGGACGTTGATAAGGGCTTATCAAATAAAAAGTTTGTCGGCAAGAATCTACTGCTTTCAAAAGGATTAATTGAACATGATCCTAAAAAAGTAGCTAAGGTTTTATCCTCTCTCATATGAAGAAACAATTTAAAACAGAGCAAGCCGTTATTTTAGCAGCGGGTTTAGGTTTAAGATTTCGTCCTTTAACTGAAACCAAGCCCAAGCCCCTTCTTAAAGTTTTAGATAAATCTATTTTAGAGCACAATTTAGATCAATTAGATGGTTTAGTTAAAGAGGTTATTTTGGTTGTTGGCTATTTGGAAAAGCTGATTAAAAAGACTTTGGGCAATAAATATAAATCTCTCAGAATAAAATATATTTTCCAAAAAAAACCTTTAGGAACGGCAGATGCCGCCAAAAAAACCTTCCCCTTTTTAAAAGAGAAATTCCTGCTTTTAAATGGAGACGATATTTACGACGCGGAAGATATAAAAAAATGCTTAGTTAAATATCCTTCCATTCTGTTAGCTCATACCGAAAACTCTTCTAATTTTGGAGTTGTTTCCTGTTCTCAAAACCTTGTTAAGGGAATAGTTGAAAAACCAAAAGAAGCCTTTGACAATTTAGTTAATACCGGCCTTTATTTTCTGCCAAAATCCATTTTCAGCTTTAAAATCAAAAAATCACCAAGAGGCGAGTACGAATTTACTGATTACATAAACGAGTTTATAAAAAAAGAAAAATTGTTTTTTGTTGTGGCAAAAAAATGGTATCCTCTTCCTTATCCTTGGTATTTTTTCAAAACGAATGAATTTTTAATTAAAAAAGACAAAAGAATTAATAAAGGCAGAATTGAGAAAAATTGCGTTCTCAAGGGGAAAATAATAGTTGAAAAAGGGGCTATAGTTAAGAGCGGAAGTTATCTTCAGGGACCAGTTTATATTGGTCAAAACTCAGAAGTTGGCCCCAATGTTTTTTTAAGAGGGCCATTAAGCATTGGAGCGGGTTGTCGAATCGGTCAGGCAGTTGAAGTTAAAAATTCCATTATTGGCGATAATTCTAAAATTGCTCATTTGAGTTTTGTGGGCGATTCAATAATTGGAGATAATTGTAATTTGGGAGCTGGTGTTATTTTGTCTAATTTGAGATTTGATAGAAAAACGATTAAGACCACGATTGCCGGTAAGGAAATTGATACTAAAAAAGAAAAATTCGGCGCTATTTTAGGAGATAATGTTCAGGTCGGAGTGAATAGTACCTTGATGCCGGGGGTCAACATTGGCCA